>JANWWP010000025.1 GCA_025055575.1 Flavobacteriales bacterium
GGATACGTGAATTCCGGAGCGGTAAGAGAACTGGTGTCCGCGGCGCTGTTGGGTACGCCAAAATCCCAGAAAAACTGGGTCGCAGATTGGCTGTTGTTTTGGAAGCTAACGGTTTTAGAACAATTCACCTGAGGGGTCGTAAAAGCGGCCACCGCCGAAAAAGTGCAGTTGATCACGTTGAATTGATAATCCCGCTTTGTTTCGCCAATATACACACCATTGCGGTATTCCTTCACCACAACGCCCACTACAAATACACCCAATTGCATGGGCGTCACAGATAGAATACCCGTCTGAGGATTGATGCTCATGGGCGGCACGGTACCCATCATATCAGCCTGGCTATATCCCGCAGACCAGGTGATCGGGAAATAGGGCGGCGCCAATGGCGGCTGAGGTTGGGCATTCCCGGCTGTGGCGCCATTAAACGGTGTAAATAATTCATACACGAGTGAATCACCGTCAGCATCCGTGGCTGAAAAATTATGTTGCACCGGTTTATTGATGCACAAATACACCGGGGGATCAAAATTGAAAACCGGACTGCTGTTTGTCGTAATCTGGCTCATATCCGGCACATCAGTGAAAAAGGAAGCGCCCGTATTTCCGGGATCCACGATATTCAGGATACTGTTATTTCTGCAACAACGCTGAAATACGGCTTTAAATCCACCGGGCGGAGCCGGTATATTTACTGTGGTGACGTAGACGTATTTCATAATGCAGAAATTTGTGGGTGGAATGATGCAGGGATACGAAACATTGGTGATGGTATCGGGTCCCTGGCCGTTGATAAATACTGAGGAAATCAAATTGTTATTGACATCAAAAAAACCCACGCTGATGGTCATATCGCTGGAAATAGCGGCGCTGCTTCCGTAAAAACAATCAAAAAAAATGCGCACTGTGATTTCGTATTGAGTGCCTCCCAAGTGGCGGTAGGTGACGTCGCCTCCGGCAATATGGGTGGCCTGGACATTTTTCGTCTGGGCTATGAAGATGAATAAGATAAGGGGTAGAATAATCGAGGGGATTAAAGGAGTTTTCATAAACAATTTGACAACTATATTTCAAAATTAATTCGAAGGTTAAGAATATCAAATAACAGTTCTTTCAAAATTCCTGTTACTTTTGCGCCCTGTTTTCGGGATGTAGCGCAGCCCGGTAGCGCACACGTCTGGGGGGCGTGGGGTCGCGGGTTCAAATCCCGCCATCCCGACACAATATGCAAACCGTACGATTTGCCGTAGTGGGGTGTGGTTATATTGGAAAGCGCCATGCAGAAATGATCAACCGGGAACCCCACGCGCGTCTTGTGGCCACGGTGGATATTTTGAGCGATATTCAAATTCCTGGAGAAGACGGGCAGCCTGTTCCCCATTTCACTTCTCTTGAAGATTTTTTCAGGTCTGAAATTGCCTGCGATGTGGTAAACATCTGCACCCCGAATGGTCTTCACGCAGCCCAGGCCATCGAAGCCATCCGACATGATAAACATGTGGTGATTGAAAAACCCTTGGCGCTGAGCCGCAAAGAAGCCGAAAATGTGCTGTTCGAGGCGCTCCGGCACAATGTACTGGTGTTTGGTGTGATGCAAAATAGGTATTCTCCCCCGTCGCGTTGGCTGAAAGAAATGGTGGATTCGGGTCGGCTCGGGCGGATATACAGTGTGCACATCCACTGTTTCTGGAATCGGGACCAGCGGTATTACACCCCCGGCCACTGGCATGGTACAGCCGATTTGGATGGTGGCACGTTGTTCACGCAGTTCTCTCATTTTATCGACATCATGTTCTGGCTTTTTGGCGATATTCGGAATATCCGGGGCCATTTTGCCGATTTTGCCCACCAGACCCTCACCGATTTCGAAGATGCTGGGGCTTTAAGTTTTGAGTTCGACTCCGGCGCCTTAGGTACTTTATCTTACTCCACAGCGGTATGGGATAAGAATCTCGAAAGCTCCATCACGATTATCGCTGAAAAAGGCAGCATCAAAGTGGGGGGCCAATACATGGAAAAGGTGGAATACTGTCATGTGAAAGACTATCAGTTTACAGAATTGCCGCCCACCAATCCCGGCAATGATTATGGCTATTACAAGGGTTCCGCACAGAACCATAACTTTGTGATTGAAAACATTGTGCAGGTGCTGAATGGCTCCGGACGTATTACCACAAACGCCCTGGAAGGCTTGAAAGTCGTGGATATTATCGAGCGCATTTACGCCCTAAGGCCAGCCCGGATTTTTCAAGAAAAACGGCGCAATCGTCAGGCCTCTTCCACCCTTTGAACAAAAGGGGCAAAGCGCCTAAGGGCTTCTTCCAGACCGGCGCTCAGGGTCATGGCTTTCAGTTGGCATTCTTTGCAAGTGCCATGGAAGTTTACCTTTAATACGCCATCATCCGTGAGGCCTGCCACCGAAATATCCCCTCCATCGCGAGCCAGATAAGGGCGCACGGAATTCAGCGCTGCCTCCACACAATGCAATTTTTCAGCCTCCGTCATGCACGGAATTCCACACAAAATTATCCATCCGGCCGCAACCGGAAAGCCCCTATTTTTGCCTAAGGTGGGCCTGGGTGTTTACATTCATATTCCGTTTTGCAAGCGGGCCTGTCATTATTGTGATTTTTATTTTTCAACCCAGCTCAGATATAAGAAAGAATTGGTTCAGGCTTTGGCAAGGGAAGCCCGCCTGCGTCAGGAGGAATGGGCCGGAGCGGAGATTCATTCCCTGTATTTCGGTGGGGGCACTCCCAGCCTTCTGGAACCGTCAGAACTGGCGGATCTTTTGGATTTATTCCATCGTTTAGCCAACCCGGTCCCTGAAGTTGAAATCACTTTAGAAGTCAATCCGGAGGATGTAAATTCCAAAAATTTGGCGACGTGGAAAAAATTAGGCATCAATAGATTATCTCTCGGCCTGCAATCCCTTCAGACGCGCATTCTGCAGTGGATGAACCGAGGGCACTCGGGCCCGCAGGGCCTGGAAGCTCTCAAGAAAGCCGGTGAGGCGGGCTTTGACAATATCAATGTGGATATCATCTTTGCCATACCTGGCCTTGAATTGAGCTGTATTTTAAATGATTTGCGCGAGATTTTAAAGTTTCAGCCAACGCATATTTCCTGCTATGAACTCACCTGCGAACCCCGCACAGCTTACGCTCACGAAGTAAAAACCGGGAAAATTTTTCCTGTGGAAGAAGCCGCGTCGGGGGAGCAGTTTTTGACCCTGTCAGAAATTTTGGAAAGTGCCGGATACAACCATTATGAGATCTCAAATTATGCCCGCCCCGGTTTTGAAGCAATTCACAACCGGCGGTATTGGGAAGGATTGCCAGTGTTAGGATTGGGACCGTCGGCCGTATCCTTTGACGGGCGGATGCGTACCCAGAATGTGGCCCACAACATCCGTTACATGACCTCCCTTCAGAAGGGTGTTCGGCTCTGCGAAACCGAAATTCTGACACCTTCGGCCCTTTTAAACGAATATCTCCTTACACGTCTGCGCCTCCAAGAAGGGTTGAGCTTTACAGCTTTACGCCAGCGCTTTGGGCCCGACGCTGAGCAACGCATCCGGAGCCGGGCGGCCAAGTGGTCTCCCCAGGTCGCGGAATGGCGTTCCGATGGCTTTCGTCTCACACGTCAGGGGAGGCTTTTGGCAGATCATCTTGCGGCCGATTTATTTGAGATCTGAAGATTTTTGCGAATTTTAGGCACTTTTTTTGTTAAGTCATGTGTCGTATGAAAAAAGTTCTCTTTCTTTTGGCCTTATCCGCCTCTATGATGTCCAATGCTCATGCCCAGTCCGGCGATCTTCCGGACGGGTTGTACGCCGTTATTAAAACCAACAAAGGTGAAATCACCCTCGCCCTGGAATACAAAAAAGTGCCCATGACGGTGGCCAACTTTGTCGGGTTGGCCGAAGGCAAAATTCCAAATACAGCCCAGCCGGCTGGAAAGCCTTTTTATGATGGTTTAAAATTTCATCGGGTGATTGCCGACTTCATGATCCAGGGTGGAGATCCCCAAGGCAATGGAATGGGAGGCCCTGGCTATAAGTTTCCGGATGAATTTGACCCCAGTCTTCGTCATAACGGCCCCGGCATTCTGAGCATGGCCAACGCCGGACCGGGCACCAACGGCAGCCAGTTTTTCATCACACATAAGGAAACCCCCTGGCTGGACAACAAGCACAGCGTGTTTGGTCACGTGGTGAAAGGCCAGGATGTGGTGAATGCCATCCGCCAGGGCGATGTGATGGAATCGGTGCGCATCCTCCGTGTGGGCAAGGAGGCGAAAGCCTTTGACGCTCTGAAAGTATTCAAGGAAAAATCGGGTGTGGACTTCAGCAAAATAAAATCACCCGCGGGCAATTCCAAATAACTCAAAAGCTTCCTAAAGCTGTATTCAAAATTAGGCTTTACAGCCTGATTTTTTTATATATACAAAACCGCTCTGGCGGCCTCCACAATACGGGCCACCGAGGGGAGGTAAGCGTCCACCAGAGGACGGGAAAAGGGCATGGGCACATCGGCACCCGTGACGCGCAACACCGGAGCATCCAGGTAATCAAAAGCCCGCTTTTGCACCATGTAGGTAATTTCGGTGGCGATATTACCTAAGGGCCAGCTTTCTTCCACCACCACCAGCCGATTGGTTTTTTTCACGGAAGCCACCACCGCCTCATAGTCCAAAGGCCGCACCGTGCGCAGGTCAATGACTTCAGCCCGGATTCCCATTTTTTCCAACTCGGCCGCTGCCGCCAGGGTTACTTTCATGATTTTTCCAAAAGAAACCAGCGTCACGTCTTCCCCAATTTTTTTCACATCGGCTTTTCCGATGGGGATCAGATATTCTTCCTCCGGCACAGGTCCTTTGTCACCATACATTTGCTCGCTTTCCATAAAAATGACCGGATCGTCGTCCCGTATGGAGGATTTTAATAGGCCTTTTGCATCGTAGGGATTGGAAGGCACCACCACCTTAAGACCCGGGCAATTGGCATACCAGCTTTCGAAACACTGGGAGTGGGTGGCTGCCAGCTGACCGGCCGAACCCGTAGGGCCCCTGAAAACGATGGGGATGTTGAATTGGCCGCCGCTCATCTGATATATTTTGGCGGCATTGTTGATCACCTGGTCTATGGCCACCAAAGAAAAATTAAAAGTCATAAATTCAATGATGGGCCTCAGGCCATTCATGGCTGCGCCCACCCCAATACCGGCAAAACCCAGTTCCGAGATTGGGGTATCAATCACGCGCTCCGGCCCAAATTCGGCCAGCATGCCTTTGCTCACCTTATAGGCTCCGTCATATTCGGCCACCTCTTCCCCCATGAGGAAAACACGGTCGTCCCGCCGCATTTCCTCACGCATGGCTTCCCGGATGGCTTCGCGCAGCTGTAATTCACGTGCCATAGAGGGCAAAGGTAATACAGGTGCGATAGCCTCATGAAGGCTTGAAGCTTAATACCATCAGGCCAGATTTCTTCAGGGAATTTTTATTTTTATGGCTAACGGAACATTATTTTCCAGTTTTAGTAAAAAACGTGTTGTATTAATGAAACCGTCCCAAATCCGGATTTCTGGAAAAATATTCGCGAAAATATTGAATCTCTGAACGGATGAAATTAAATACATTTCAAATTTTTTCTTTAAATTAGGTTGAAGTAATTTTTAATTATGAGCTCACATATAAATGTTAATAGACGATACCTCGAAAATGCATGGGACATTTTTATTTTATTCATTACCACAGTCAATCTTTTACTCATCTTGTTTGACCTCAGCTATCTCAGACTCAGGCCCCGGTATCTGGCCACTGTACCGCAACTGACCCGATGGTATGATCCATTTAAAGGAATCGAGCCCCATCAACTCACAGAGAGCTTCAGAATTCTGGCAGACAGCCTCTACATGAAAGTTCATAAGGGAAATTGGAAACCGGCGGCCCAAGAACTCAAAGAGGCGGGAGATTCCCTTTTTCGAATTTCCCTGAAAATCTTACAAGAAAGGCCTTATGAGCGTTTCGGATTGATGGGTTATCAAGAACGCTTTAAATTAGAAATAAAAAAATATGTTCAAGAAAAAACCGGCCGCAGAATGTCCGCCTCTGAAGCTTTCCGGTGGTTTTGGTCTCTCACGCCCGAAAACGCCCAACAAAGACTCCACTATTATAACCAACATTTACGTTATTACCTCCTGGTGAATTATTACCGGCACTACAATCTATCGGGGGGTCTTGTGGACCATTTCTGGAAATTAGATCTTCCGTTCCTGCTTTTTTTCTGGCTGGAATTCTGGCTGGGCTGGCTGGCCGCCGTCAGGCTGAAGCGTTTTGACCGATGGTGGAAATACCCTCTGGCACACTGGTACGATGTGCTGGCCCTGACGCCCATACCGGCATTGCGGATTTTTCGTCTTTTGAGAATTTGGAATTTTTATCTTAGACTCCGGCGCACCAATGTGTATGATTTTTCCAATTCATTATTGGCACGCATTCTGCGGGAACAGTCCCACCTCATAGCCAAGGCCATTGCTGATGCGGTGGCTCTGCAAACTATAAATCAATTAAAGCACCGTGTTGAAAAAGGTGAAGAAGTGGTACTCCTTCAAAAGACATTGATTGAACTAAAACCTATTCTTGCCAATTTAGCTGCAGATAATGCCAGTTTGCTTTTGGCAGACACACTGGATAAGAATTTATTTCAAAGGCTTTTGGAGGAAAGTCTGATTCAGGCTCTGAGACCCGGGCTTGTTGCTCTACCGGGCTTTGCCGCAGAGACACTAGAAAATAAGATTCGAAGCGCAGCCAGGCAGGCTTTAGACAAATCTTTTAAAAATCTTATTCTATATTTTGCTAGCGAAGAGGGCAAGCTTCAAATTCGCGACACTGTGGGAGACTGTGTAGAAGCGCTGATTGGACGCCTTGGGGAGCCACAGGTACAGCAACAAATTCAAAGATTGGCTCTCATTGGACTTGAAAATTTACAGAACAATTTTAGGAACTGATACTTTAATGAAATATGGGATAGTACAGGGTAGTAAAATTTAATGGAATCTTTTCCATAACGATAGTCCGAGGAAAAAGAAGCTGATTAATTTATTAGTGTGGGGTTATTCTAACTGATAGATATTTTTTAACAAAAATCACTGGCAATGATTTTTGTGCGACGTAAGATGTTAGAATATGTATTGGGCAGGCTTCGCAAAAAAGGCCCAGACACACTCTTTTTTCAAATTAGAGCTTGTTATTTCAAGGAGGCCCACAACGATGGCTAGGTTCTAGGGCGAGCTCTACAACCTGATACAATAGGTTTTTCGGATGGACGCATTCAATTATTTTGAAAATCCTAGATTTTGAAATTAGTTTAGAGTGAAATAAAAACGTCGCAGCATTTGCAAAATACCTTTTATCGGATTGCATGCTGCGGGAAAAAAAGGCAACAATACTTTCCCTAGTCTGCTAAGATATGGCGGCTGATGACAATGCGCTGCACCTCACTGGTGCCTTCATAAATCTGTGTGATCTTGGCATCGCGCATGAGGCGTTCCACATGATATTCTTTTACATAGCCATAGCCGCCGTGGATCTGAACCGCTTCGGTGGTCACCCACATGGCCGCTTCCGAAGCATACACTTTGGCCATGCTGGAAGCCAGGGCATAATCTTCGCCCTGATCTTTGAGCCAGGCGGCCTTATACACAAGACGCCGGGCGGCTTCCACCCGCGTGGCCATATCGGCGAGTTTGAAAGCGATGGCCTGGTGTTCAATGATGGGCTTTCCAAAAGCTTTGCGCGTCTGAGCGTAATTCAAAGCCAGTTCGTAAGCGCCGGCCGCAATACCCAGGGCCTGAGCGGCTATTCCAATGCGCCCTCCGTTGAGCGTCTGCATAGCGAATTTGAAGCCAAAACCATCCGCGCCGATTCGGTTTTCTTTTGGCACCTTTACGTCTGTAAAAATCAGGGAGGTGGTGTCCGAAGCTCGGATGCCCAGCTTGTTTTCTTTGGCCCCGATTTCAAATCCGGGCATACCTTTTTCCACGATCAGACAGTTGATGCCCCGATGGGCTTTGCTGCGGTCGGTCTGCGCCATCACCAGATACACAGATGCGTTGTAGCCGTTGGTGATCCAGTTTTTGGTGCCGTTTAAAAGATAATGGTCTCCTTTGTCAATAGCTTCGGTTTTCTGGGATGTGGCATCGCTGCCGGCTTCCGGTTCCGAAAGGCAGAAGGCGCCAATAATTTCGCCGCGGGCCAATGGCTTCAGATATTTTTCCTTTTGTTCGGGTGTACCAAACTTTTCTAAGCCCCAGCACACCAGGGAATTGTTCACAGACATACACACCGACACACTGTTATCCACTTTGCTGATTTCTTCCATGGCCAGCACGTAGGACAATGTGTCCATGCCTGAGCCCCCCCATTCCGGAGAGACCATCATACCCATAAATCCCATTTGACCCAATTCCCGGATAATGTCCCAGTCGAAATACATTTTTTCATCGCGTTCGATGACGCCGGGCAGCAGACGCTCCCGTGCAAACTGACGGGCTGCATTCTGGATCATGAGATGCTCTTCGGAAAGTTGCAGGTAATTCACCATATGTGGGTAACAAAAGTAGGGTATGGCGGTTCATTCCACTGTGTTCCCATGTACTTTTGGTCGCATGGTCAAAGGATATCTCATGGGGTTGACCTGGTTTCTTGCCGGAATCTCTGCAGAGGCCCAGGACATTGTGTATGACGATGCCGTGTATGACGACAATATTCAAAGTGTCCAGCTGTATCGGGGAGACGATCGGCTCACGCCCCCGCTGGTGGGTCTGAACTCCGATTTGCCGCTCATTTTGCGTTTTGATGATATGTCCGGCGGATCGGCCACCTACTCCTGGACTTTGCTATTGTGCGACTATGACTGGAAACCTGTAGCCTGGCCCCAAAATTTTTACCTCAGCGGCCTTCTTCGGGAAGATATCACAGATTTTAGTTTTTCTTTCGGCAGCCCGCTTCCTTACACCACCTATCGAGCGGCTATTCCCTCCGAAAACGTGCGCCCTCTTTTTTCGGGCAATTATGTGGTGTATGTCTTTAAAAACTTTGATTTTCATACACCCGTATTAACCCGTCGGCTTTGGATTGTGGAAAATCTGGTGGAACCCCAGGGTTTTGTGAAGGACGCTGGTGGCGGTGCGCTCTACGGTAAAGGCCAAGACGTCATGTTTACCTTGAATGTTGCAGCTTTGGGCCAGGTGAATCCTTTCACGGACGTGGCTGTGTCAGTGTATCAGAATTTCCGAAGGGACAATGCCCGCCACAACCTTAAGCCGATTTTTATCAACGGCACCACCATGGATTTTAATTTAATTGACGGCAGCAACACTTTTCCGGGCTGGAATGAATTCCGTCTGCTGGATTTGCGTACCCTCAACATCCGGCCCACACGGGCGCTTTCGGTCACCACCGACGACCGCGGCTTGAAGCAGGTGGTCATGGCTACGGACAGCAGCCGCACAGGAAAACCACACACCCTCTATGCCGACCTCAACGGGCTGGGCAAAGTAATTACCCTGGACGGCCGCGATCCAGATACCGACGGCCTTTATGCTAAAGTCTCCTTGCGGCTGGCCGCCAGCCAGCCCCCAGACGTCACAGGCCCCGTGTACCTTGTGGGGCCTTGGTCTTCCTTGGATATTCGTCCGGATTTTCAAATGCGCTACAACCCAGAAGACAACACCTATTCCATCCACCTTCTGCTTAAGCAAGGGGTGTATCCATATCTTTTCGTCACAGGCCCCAACACCGCATCGGTGCCATGGATTTACGAGGGCAGCCACGCGCGCACGGATAACACCTACTTAATTTTAGTATATTTCAAAGACCCAGTACGCCGTATTCACCGCATCGTCGGGTTTAAGTTGCTGAATAGCCTTCGAGACAGATGATCCGATGAGCAGTAAATACGGGTATATGATAAATAATCTCTGAGAAAAATTATTTTAATATCATAAAATAAATAATACATTTTACTTCGTTTTAATTGTAGAAACCCAATAGGTCGAAAAAATTTAGCTTTTAAAAAATTACAATAAAACAGACTGCTGCCACGCCGTTCGGGGAAAAAAAATTAGTGCAGTCCGAAGACGGTTTCTCTGTCTATCTTCACGGCCGCCATGGGACGGCCTTCGGTTGCTGTCATCATTCCCTGTTACAACGACGGCGCATTTCTTCCTGAAGCGCTGGCTTCGGTGCAAGAATGCGCACCCCTGGTGCAACAAATCGTGGTGGTGAACGATGGATCTCATGATGCCTCCACGTTAAAAATTTTGGAAGAGATTGAGCACACCGGCCGAGCCCGGGTGCTACATCAACCCAACCGGGGTTTATCGGCCGCCCGAAATGCCGGCATTCGTGCTACCGATGCGGAATTTGTGGTGCCTTTGGATGCCGATAACCGACTCCGGCCAGCCTTAATAGTTCAAGGGCTGGAGGCTTTGGTCGCACAGCCGGATGCGGCCTATGCCTACACCGATTGTTTGGAATTCGGGGAACGTGAAGGTTTCCGGGAAGTGGGACCATTCGACCCCTTGCGCTTGCTGGAGGGCAATTACATTGATGCCTGCGTTCTACTGCGGCGCAGGGACTGGGAAGCCGCCGGAGGCTATGACGAAAACATGCGTCTGGGACATGAAGACTGGGCCCTGTGGTTGCGACTTCTGGACTTAGGCCGGACCGGGCGTTATGTGCCCGTACACGGCTTCGACTACCGGGTGAGGTCAGGAAGTCTCCTGGCTACTGCGAACCAGGAAGAAAATCTCCGGCACATCCTGCGCTACATTCTGCGCACCCACGAAGGATTGTACGCCCGTTATGCCCGCGAACTGGTGCCTCGTCTCATGAAAAGCCGCCTGGAATATGAACTCCAAAACCAGGCCTTGCGCCTCACCCTCACGCATGAAAAGAATGTAGCCCTGCACGAACTGGCCCAGGCTTGGGAAGGAAGATTAAAAAAAGAGAAAGACGCGTTAGCCGCAGAACTCGAAGCCCTTCATCAGGCAAAAACCGCTGCCCTGGAAACCGAAATCCGGCGCCAAACAGAGGAGTTCCGGCTCACGGTGCAACACTACAACAACCTATTAGAAGGTTTGCGGCAGGAGGAAGCAGCTCTGCGCGAATGGATGGCCGCCGAAAAGGCCTCCGCCGAAAAAGAGCGTGAACGTTTGCATCGGCACATTGAAAATCTCGATGAACAATTTCGCTTGGCCGCGCAGCGCGAACAGCATGCGCGACGCCATACAGAGAGTTTAGGAGCTCTGGTGCATCAGCTGCAGGAAAGGATACAGGGCTTTGAAGCCACCTGGCACTACCGCCTGGGCCGCCATTGGCAACGCTTCAAAAACCTGATGCGCAGTGGTGAGAAAAAAGGAGGACGACTGATGGCCTGGCTGCGCCGTATAGTCTTTATGGTATCGGCCAAAGGCCGCAGAATTGTGCGGCGTTTTTTCAAAAAAGTATTCCGTGCCTTGTATTTAATGCTCGAAGAAGAGCCTGTGACCATCTTGGTGGGTGGGCATAGCCACCGCCTGATGGATACCCCCAACGATCCCTACGCACATTGGCGCCACCTGAATGATCCCCGCCCTTCGGATTTAAAGACCTGGAAAGAAGAAGCGGCGCTCTTTCCCTTTAAACCGCTTATTTCCATTGTGGTGCCTGTGTACAATACACCTCTGTCCTTTCTGGAAGAATTGTGGGCTTCCGTGAAAGCCCAGATTTATCCCCATTGGGAGCTCTGCTTAGCCGATGATGCTTCTACGGATACATCCTTGACCGCGTACTTGAAAAAACTTGCGGAGGAGGATTCCAGGGTGAAGGTGGTATTCCGCACAGAAAACGGCCATATTTCGGCCTGCAGCAACAGCGCTTTGGAGTTGGCCTCCGGGCCCTTTTGCGCGCTGGTGGACCACGATGACCTCCTGGCGCCCGACGCCTTGTTTCATGTGGTGCGCACGTTGAACCTGCACCCTGAAACAGATGTTCTGTATTCGGACGAGGATAAGATTACGGAAGAGGGCCGGCGATTTATGCCCCATTTTAAGCCCCAGTGGTGCCCGGATAGTTTCCTTTCCAGAAATTATTTAGGGCACCTGGTGGTAGTGCGCACGGATCTGCTGCGCCAAATCGGAGGATTCAGGAGCGGATTTGAAGGAAGCCAGGATTACGACATGCTGCTGCGCCTCACAGAGCGCACTCAAGCCATCCGGAGAATTCCGCGCGTGCTGTACCACTGGCGCGTGCACAAAAGCTCTGCAGCCGACAGCGAGGAGGCCAAACCCTATGCTTACATGGCGGCACGTCGCGCTCTGGAAGAGGCCCTTCAAAGGCGGGGTGAACCGGCCGAAGTGCATTATCTTCCCGGATTTCGTGGTTATGATATCCGTTTCAAAATTCAGAAGCCCGGTACTGTGGCCATAATAATTCCCACTTTCAACAAAACTTCCATCCTGGCCACCTGCCTAAATTCTATATTTTCAAAAACAACCTATCCGGACTACGTGGTGCATGTTCTGAGCAACAACAGCACTGAAAAATCTTTATTCCAACGAGCGGAGGAATGGAAGAAAAGCTGGGGGGATAAATTCCAGTTTCACCGCTGCGATTATCCCTTCAACTTCTCCCGTTTGATGAACGACGGGGCCCGGCTAAGCACTGGGGAATATCTTCTGCTGCTCAACAACGATACGGAAGTGATCCATGGCGACTGGCTGGAAAATATGGTGGCGATGGCCCAGAGACCTTCGGTGGGTTGTGTGGGTGTGAAACTTTTATACCCGAACAATACCATACAACATGCCGGCGTCATAATAGGCCTGGGTGGCGCAGCAGGCCATGCCTTCACCCATATCCCCAGGGAGGCCCCCGGATATTTTAATTATATTCAAAGCATTAATAACTTTTCTGCCGTGACAGCCGCTTGTCTGATGGTAAGACGGGAAGTTTTTGACCGGGTGGGAGGTTTTGACGAAGATTTTACGGTGGAATACAACGATGTGGATTTCTGTCTGCGAGTTCGCGAAGCCGGTTTCCATAATGTATATCTGCCTCATGTGGAGCTCTATCACCACGAATCCCTTACACGAGGGCATCCCCACCTGACGGGAGAATCTTATGCCCGGCATCTGAAAGAGGTGGGGCTTTTCCAGAAACGCTGGAAATCCTACATTGAAGATGATCCTTGTTACAGTCCCCACCTCAGTCTGGGCCATCATGATTTTTCCCTGCGCCTGCATCCTTGAATGAAAGAGCGGGCCGCAAAAGCCGCAGAAAGCGCGAAGCACCTTAACTTTGCCGGCCATTATGCGCCATGGCTTCAGGGCTCACCAAAGAAAAAATACATGATCTGAAATGGGCCGCCGAAGCGCGGGACGCGGATAAAGTGCGGGCGCTCAGCGCAGATTTGCATCCAGAAGATCTGGCCGAAGTGGTGGAAGCCTTGCAAGATTTGGAAGATGCTTCCTTTCTTCTGTCCTTATTGCCCGAAGAGACTTTTGCGGAAACCCTCACTTTTCTGGATGATACCCAGCGGGATAAGCTGCTGAACCAGCTTTCCAACCGGGAAATTGCAGAAAAGGTTCTGGAAAACCTGGCCAGCGATGATGCCACGGACATCATTCAAGACCTGCCCGCCGAACGCCAACGCGAAATCCTTCAGGAAATAGATGACACCGCCCACGCCGGGGATATCGCCGAACTATTGGAATACGACGAAAAGACGGCCGGGGCCATCATGGCCAAAGAGCTGGTGAAAGTGCCCCTGACGGCCAGCCTTATTCAATGTGTTCGCGAAATCCGCAGGCAAGCCGAAGATACGGACGACATCTACGCCGTGTATGTGGTGGATCAAAACGATGTTCTAAAGGGCATCCTCCCTTTGAAAAAATTGCTGCTGGCTCCCACCAATGCCCGCCTGGAAGATATCATTGAACGGGATGTGATCTCTGTTCAGGCCTCCGAATCCAAGGAAAAAGCCGCAGAACTGATGAAAAAATACGACCTGGTGGTGCTGCCGGTGGTGGACAGTATGGGCAAACTTTTAGGACGCATCACGATCGATGATGTGGTGGACGTCATTAAGGAAGAAGCCGAGAAAGACTATGCCCTGGCCAGCGGTTTGTCTGAAAATGTATCTTCTGCTGACAACCTAGCCGTGGTGGCCCGCGCCCGCTTGCCCTGGCTCCTCATTGGTCTCCTGGGCGGCATCCTGGGTTCGCGTATTATCGGCCAATACGAAGAACAGCTACAAATCCATCCGGAGATGGCATTTTTTATCCCATTGATAGCCGCCATGGGCGGAAATGCCGGGGTCCAGTCTTCGGCCATCATGGTGCAAGGACTCGCCAATCAAACGGCATTCCATTACAGCCTCTTGCGGCGCCTTTTGCGGGAATTTTTGACCGCTTTGCTTACCGGGGCCGTGTGTGCGACGGCTCTTCTTTCCTATGGACTTATTTTCACCGATAATTTCAGCCTGGCCATCACTGTGGGTGTGGCTCTCCTGACGGTGATCATCATCGCTTCGGTGATGGGTACCTTGATCCCCTTGATGCTCTACCGCTTTAAAATTGATCCGGCCCTGGCCACCGGGCCCTTCATCACCACCAGCAACGATATCCTTGGCCTATTCGTTTATTTTTCTGTGGGCCGGCTCATGTACGGAACTTTTTGAAAAAAGCGCAAAAGGATAGCATTCCGAAACACTTCAAACTTTTTTTGAATTATCTGAATACCCGCAATTATTCTTTAATGAAGCGCGTGATGGCGCGTCCACGCTCCGATTTCACTTCTAAAAAGTAATTTCCAGGAGCCAAGCCGCTGACGTCCACCCCACCTGCCTGAAAGGAGCCTCCCAACACGATACGTCCTGTGCAATCCAAGATTCTAATTGCTGGCTGGCCGGGAAGATTGTGCTCAAAATTCAATACCTGGCGCACCGGATTGGGAAACACACGAATGCTGTACGATTCGGCACTTCCAAGAGACCAATTCTGGATCGTAACCATGTTAGAATAGCCTTTGCAGCCCTGACTGTTGGTCACTTCCACCATATATGTACCATTCCCCTGCACCGTGAGGGTGGGCGAGGTGGCTCCCGTGATAGGAGAGCCATTCAAATACCATTGATAGGCTGAAAAAGTTCCTGAAACGCTCAGAACGTTGCCATTCTGAACAAGGGTGGGTTGGGGATTGGCCACCACCGTCACAGTGTTGCTGAAAGTAGCGGAGCTTCCGTCGGCCGAAGTGGCGGTGAGACTTGTAGTGAAAGTGCCTGCATTCGGATAGGTGACCGTGACGCTGGTCATGCTTTGGGACGTAGCGGGCGTACCTCCCTGGAAATTCCAGGATACGGAAGCGGCATTTTGGGAAGTATTTGTGTAAATAACGCTGCTCCCAGCGCAAATTTGGCTGGCACTTTGGGTGAAGGAAGGCTGGGGATTCAGGGGCGGTTGGGTGCTCAGGTTCACATTGTCCAGATAGAGCCAATTGCCCCAGCCACTGGCGTTACGAAACCGAATCTGCATATTCGGCTGACCAATATAGGTACTCAAATCCACCGTTTCAGTGCGCCACTGAGAAGCGGAAGGGGTGAAGGCGGTGGTTTGATCCGGAGCGGTAGCCAGATTGCTGCCTGACTTGATGTAAACAGTGTTCCAGCTCACTCCGCAATCGGTGCTCACTTGAACCTTTAAAGTATCTGCATACGAGGCGTTGTATCGGGCATAGGCCACGTCAAACCTGAGAGCAAGATAATTTCCCGAAACCGCAGAATTGTTTACAAAAGGCATCACCAAGTCGTCCACATTCCCCGTCAAATTAATGGACGTGCTGAAATTGTTTATAGCCGCCGATTTGGAAGAATTTCCAAAGCCTCCCACGTTGGAGGAAGACCAAGCAAAATTTTCTGGGTTAATCACCGTCCAACCGGCCGGGGGAAAAGTGGTGCCCTGAAAACCCTCGCTGAGCGGAAGGCTTACCGGCGTGTTATCCAACACTAAGAAAGTGACCCCGGCGGAGTCATTGGAAGGAACCTGATCCGCTCCGCCATTGGGATTTTGCGTACGGACACTGAAGGTGTGGTTGCCGAAACTGAGCCCGCTAAGCCCGGGTAAGGTTACTGTCACCGTCTGCCCCTGGGGGAGGGCCCCACTCCAGGAAAAATTTTGCCAGGCATTATTGTTGAGTTTATATTGAATGGTGCAGGTACTCAGGGTGTTGGTACCATTGTTTCTTAAAAGAACCTGGGGCGTTATGGAAGGCAGGCCACAATATGGGCCGGTTGGTTCTACGATAGAGATAATTGACGCATCAAGGTTAAGGGGAACGGCGTTGGGATCGTATAAATCCAGAATGTTGAGGCCCGTGTTACCGGGATCTAACCAGTCGCGCAGGCGGCTGCTGGGCGAAGTACCATTCCAGGACACATCAAACCTGCCGTAGTAATCATATTTTTGATTGGCCGGGGCGGTGCAGGACGAGGGACCACCATACAACTGTCCCACAATGCGTTTTTGGGGGTTAAAGAGCGGAGAGCCGGACGACCCGGGTTCTGTGACCCCCGTAGTCCATAAGCCGGTCTGCCAGCATTGTGCCCCGGAATACGTAGCTGCCGTGTTGGCCGTGGAAGTGAGGCTGATTTTTTTTATGTCTCCACTGGGATGATGGATTCCAATGGCAGATGGAGCGGCTGTGGTGGTGCGATCCCAGCCTGCGTAAACGGCGCCAATGGTTTGCAGGGTGGAAATGGCGTTGTTGGCCGTAATTTTAAGGAGGGCAAAATCAGACCCGGCATTGCTGGCCACCAACTGAGCGCCGGATAGGGAGTTGCTGCTCGGGCTGGAAGAGGGATTGGTGCAAGTGGGCGACTCCCAGTTAAAACGAAAGACCCAGTTGGTGGGGCTGCCTCCTACACAATGGTTGGCCGTGAGCACATAAGGCGTACCGTCCTGTGCTGTGTTATTCACCAGAGCGGCTGAACAAAATTCTGACCCTCCGGAAATCAGGCAAATGACTGACTTTTTAATATCCTGGTATGGGGCACCTGCCGGACAGTTTACATTCACATTACAATTTCCCGAATCTCCAAATCCTTTACCCATAACAGGCAAAGGCCTGTAACCATGGCTGACTCGGAAAATTTTGAATTCGGTTTGGCCCGCTACATCCCTTGGTTCGAAAAGTTCCACTACGATATCATCAGCTTCCAGCAGTTCCGTGGCAAAGGGAAAATTCGGGTTGACATAATCTATGGTGAAGGCGCCCAACACTTGTTTTTTGTCCGACGTATAAATAAAAAGCCGGGCTCCAGGCGCCAGCCTGAGATATTCAAAGCCCAAATTAAGGCTCAATGCGCCCGGGGATTTGATTCTCAAAGCCCAAAGGCGGCCCTCCTCCCCATCGAAGAATGCGCCGTGCTGTTCGGGTGTGATGGCCACAAAATGGTTGTAAGCAAAGCGAAAGGGAATGCTTTTGCTGGCGGCCTCATTTATGGCGTCTTGTTGGCGAAGGGCTTCCACATCCACCGGGGGAAGCGTTTCCACCGGAATTTTCTTATCGGATAGGATTTTAAATCCCGGGGGGATACCGCCCGCACTCACCTGGGCCCCACTCCTTGATGCACAAATACAACCTAATAATAAAAAACTGAAGGTCAATGCACGGAAAGGCTGCAGGGAGGTCAGTAGGAATTTCATTTTTTTGTCAAAATTATGGAGTATCCATGAAACCTTTAGAAGGAATTCGAATTATAGATTTTACAAGACTTTTGCCAGGACCCCTGGGATGCCGTTTTCTGGCTGAGATGGGAGCCGAAGTCATTAAAGTGGAGGAAAAACACAATCCGGATCCTACGAGGCAATATCCGCCCTTTCGGGAAGAAATTTCCTGGCTCTTTATGGCCCTCAACGCTGGAAAACAGCACGTGGAGTACGATGGAGAAAACCCAGAGCACAGAGCGGCCTTGGACGCTCTTCTGGCTTCCGCAGATGTGCTTGTGGAACAATACAAACCAGGCACCCTAGAAAAAATGGGCTATGGGTTTGAGCGTCTGAGCGCCCTGAATCCCCGTCTGGTATATATTTCCTTAAGCGGATACCCGGAAGGCTCTTCAGCCTTCTTTCACGCGGGGCATGACATCAATTATATGGCCGAAAGCGGCGTTCTGGCCTACAACAAGGGCGCCACCGGCCAGCCTGTGGTGCCTGCTTTTCAAACGGCCGACATTGCGGGAGGATCTTTCGGTCTGGTGATGGCGGTTTTGGCCGGCTTGCTGGAGCGCCAGCGAACCGGGAAAGGACTGCACCAGCGGGTTGCCATGACGTCCTTCACGCGCCACCTCGCTTTTTTGCCCGCGCTCTGGGAGCAGTTGCATGGCGGATTGCAGGGTTACCTTTTGGCCGGCAACATGCCGAACTATGGAATATATGCCACTCAGGACGGCTGGGTGGCTTTGGGCGCTTTAGAACCGAAGTTCTGGACGGCCTTTTGCGACGCCGTAGGCCATCCCGAATGGGCCATGCGCTTGTTCACGGATACCGATGGCGGCCAATCCCTCCGGGAAGAAGTAGCGGTTTTTATGTGCGAACATACCACCCGGCACATTCTCAACTTATGTTCCGGACAAGCTTGCTGCATTTCGCAGGTACAGGATGGCGATAGTTGGATGAAGAGCCCATCCGTGGGGCCAAAAGAATTTTTTGTCTGGCCCGATGGACCAAAAGGGGCCGTGCAACTTCCGGCTTTCCCTCTGGGCAACTGGTCTTCACCGCCGGAGCGCTCTTGCCAGCCGGGTGCACAAAACGTAATGTATGGTTTTCATTCCTAGTATTCCACAGAGCCATGGACATTTTTCAGCCTTTAAAGATTCTTGAAAGTTTGGATGCCGATGAGGGGCTGGAGGCCGGGCATACGGATTGTCCAGTGCGAATTTTCCGGGGTTCCGGCACGCCGGCAGTACGCTGCATTTTCCTCTTTCGACGTGGTTATTTATACGACCGTCACAACTTAGAACACAGTTTTCTTTTCAACTTGCTGGATAAGGCCCACCCCCGCCTTTCGGCGGAAGTTTTTCAGGAACAACTGGAAGATTTGGGATGTCTTCTTTCCGTCAGTGCAGGCGCTGGTTTTTCGGAAGTGCGGATGGAGGGCACCAGCGAAAATATGAGGGCTTGGCTGGAAGCGGCTGGGGAATTGTTCAGGGGCTATCATGTGCGGCCGGAGGAATTAAATTTACAGGCCACTTTGGTGGAACGCCAGATCGCTCAGGCCCTGGCCCGGCCTGCCACCCGCGTCTCTTACGAGGCCCGGGCATGGAAGTTTGGTCCGAATATACCCGGTGCCTCGGTTCCTCAACCCGAAGACGCCCACACCATGACGGCCGAAGCTTTGGAAAATCTCTGGAAGGCAGCCTATCCTTCCACACTTATGGCCGTGGTGCTGGCAGGCGACATTCCGGAGGTCTTCAGCACAGAATGGCTTCACTTGCCGAAGCCCAAGAAAGATGCCGATACATTACAGCCCGTATTGCAAGCTCAGCACGATGAAGGTCACGAAATACGCGTTGTCCTGCCCCGTGCACAGCAGGCGTCTCTGCGCTGGCTTCAAAGGTTTCCACGCATTGGGGATATGGAACAATATAGCCGGTTACGTGTAGCCCTCACCCTCCTGGGCGGATTTTTTGGTAGCCGTCTCATGCGTAAAATACGCGAAAAAGAGGGCCTCACCTATGGCATTCAAGCTTCCTTAAATCAGCATCTCGAGTACCATTTTTTGGAAATCGCCACGGAGGTGGATATTTCCCGTGCCCCCGAAGCCTTAGACCTTGTGAACCAAACCCTTAAAGAAATGAGCCACAGGCCGCCCTCTGCGGAAGAGCTGGAGGAAGTAAAAAATTTTATGGCCGGGCGCATCATAGCCGCTTATGACGGAGCCATGTCTCGCGCCGATCGCTGGCTGCATCGGTACACCTTGGGCTGGACATCCGACATGGAAAGAGCTTATTTAAAACATTTGCCACAAGTGACTCCGGAGGATATCATGAAGGTCAGCGATACATTCTTTCAACCTGAAAAATTTACACTCATACGTTCTGTGACGGAAGAATAACTTCTTAACCCAATATTAATTACTAATAATCAGCGAATTCCAATGTGCGTTTTTCTGGATTTTTTCATCTTTCTAGGAGGAAAAAGGTGTTGGAAACAAAGGAAACCCACTTGACTATCACAATTCTGGAAACTTTACATTTGCCTGCTCGTTTTTTCATTTGATGCCATTAAGCTATGTGTTGCTGCCTTTGATTGCAGCCCTTATCGGATGGTTCACCAACTACATTGCCGTCACAATGCTCTTTAGGCCGCGCCGGCCTTACCGTTTTCTGGGACTCACCATTCAGGGCATTTTTCCAAAACGGCAAAAGTTCCTGGCTGAGCGCTTCGGAAAACTTGTGGCCGAACAACTGCTCTCTTCCTCCGACATTAAAAACAAACTCCTGAGCGGCGAGAATATTGACACCATCATGCACATGATTGAACAAAAAATAGAAAACTACTTGGAAGATGTCTTTCCGGAAAAATATCCCATCACTTCCATTTTTTTCGGCAGCCGGCGTAAAATGCAGATTAAACAGGACCTCATGGAAGAAGTGCATGTGGCCGTTCCGGACCTTTTGGAAAATTATGCCGGTCAGATCGACAAACAAATCAATATAGAAGACATGGTGCGGCAAAAAGTAGAGGAGCTGGACCCTCTGAAACTCGAGACGCTCATCAACAGTATTCTGAAGAAAGAATTCGCTTTTATCGAATGGGTGGGCGCCGTGCTCGGCTTTTTTATTGGCCTTTTGCAGGTGTTCATTGCCCACTTTTCCCATATTTAAGAGGCTTTGGAAAAAGCATTGGATTTCCTCGCGGCTTTCGTAACCTACGACGCCCGCTGGCCAATAAACTTTATTCATCCGCACTTCTGGATATTCTTCGCTCTGGTTCTGGCAATGGACGGAATGTTCCGGCCGGGAGGCCTGGTACGAAGTCTGTATTTATGGGGGGTGAGTGTATTTTTTTACTACAAGACCAGTGGCTTATTTTTCTTTTTGCTGCTTTTTGCCATCCACCTGGACTTTTTTGTGGGAAAGGCTGTATTCACAAGCGCGTCCAAAAGGCTGCGGCTGGCTCTGGTGACTTTGTCGGTGGTGGTGAATTTGGGTATTCTGGCCTATTTTAAATATGCATATTTCTTTACGGAAGCTTTCAACCAGATGCTGGACACCCATTTCAGGGTGCTTAATCCTCTGGCGCGCTTTGCCAATACGATGGCCGGGGCCGACATCTTCGAGGTGGACCGTATCATCCTTCCCGTGGGTATTTCTTTTTACACCTTCCAAACCATCAGCTACACGGTGGACATTTACCGGGGCCGGCTGGCGCCGGCCCGCAGCCTGACGGATTTTGGATTTTTTGTGTCCTTTTTTCCGCAATTGGTGGCCGGCCCCATTATGCGGGCCAGCGAATTTTTGCCCCAGATCTACGCCCCCCGTCGTCTGGTACGCGAAGATTTTGGGATCGCTTTATTCTGGATTCTTAATGGGCTCACTAAAAAAGTGATGGTGGGCGACTACTTAGCCGTGCACTTTGTGGATCGGGTATTTGCTAATCCAGGTATGTACACCGGTTTTGAAAATATGATGGCTGTTTTGGCCTATTCCCTCCAGGTCTATTGCGATTTTTCAGGCTACACGGATATTGCTTATGGCGTGGCCTATCTGATGGGGTTTCAATTGAACAAAAATTTTAATGCGCCTTACAAAGCCGTGCATGTGGCTGATTTCTGGCGCCGTTGGCACATGTCGCTCTCTACATTTTTAAGGGATTATTTATACATTCCTCTGGGGGGCAACCGGCACGCCGGAAAGGCTTCCCTCACTTTGCTGGTGGTGATAACTGTGTTCATCTCCCTGTTGGCCATTCCCTATCTCAAAAATTGGATATTCTACATGGATGCGCCCAGCCCTGGCGACTATTTTATTCTCTCGGCCGTGCTGTTGCTCACGGCCTTTGGACCTGTGGCTTTGGTTGCCTACACATTAGGGACACGCTGGCGCCGTTTAGCCCGATGGATTCACACAGAAATCAATCTCATGATCACCATGCTGGTGGGCGGGCTGTGGCATGGGGCTTCCTGGATGTTCGTGATCTGGGGCGGGCTCAATGGCCTGGGGTTGATGGTGCATAAGCTGCTGGCGGGCTCCGCTAAAACCGCCTCCAACCTCTCAACGGGGCGCCGCGCCATCGGCATTTTGACCACCTTCCTGTTTATTTCCTTCACCCGGATTTTTTTCCGGTCCCCTGACTTGAATACAGCTCGCGAGGTGATGGATCAAATGCTATTGCACTTTGGATGGGAATTTCTGCCCCAGCGTCTCTGGTTGAACCGTTGGGTGTTCGGGCTTTTTTTGGCCGGTATGGCCCTACACTGGTTGCCTTCTTCCTGGAAAGCCTCCGTGCGTACAGCCCTGGGTCGCTGTCCTTTTGTGGTGCAGGCGGCTGTCTGCTTGCTCATGGTGATCGCAATTTATCAGGCCACCAGCGCTCAACTTACGCCTTTTATTTATTTTCAGTTCTGAAAGAATGGATTGGGGCTGGCATGTCTTTCTCGTATTGGGTGTTTCCTGGTTGGTACAGTGGTCTGTGAGGAAAATTTCCTGGCTGGGACGTCTTGGCGACGTCATCACGGCTTACGGTCTTGGGATCATTCTGCGAAATGCCATGCCCTTCGCCTGGAATGATTCTATTTTGGACAATCTGGCTTCGTTGGTGATGCCCGTGGCGCTGATCCTGATGCTGGCACAAAGTTCACTGCAGGCTTTGTGGGCCGGCGGACGCCCTCTGGTGCTGGCATGGGCTCTACAGGTGTTATCGGTTATCTTATTCTCCCATATCGCTTTTTTTCTGTGGGGCGGTTCGACTGAAGCACGGGAGACCTCCTCTTTAGCGGTTTCCGTTTACACCGGAGGCATCATCAATTTGGGATTGCTCAGCCAGACACTGAAACTACCTCCGGAAAAGTTCGGCCAAATCAATCTGGCGGATATTGCCGCAGGGGCGGTGTATCTTTTTGTCATGATGAATTTAGGCCGATTTGTATTCCGTCATCAAGAGTCGCTTCCTTACACCACCCTTCCTGAGCCTGAGGACGCTGAGAAGCCCGGCGGAAGGGTTTCCATGGCACAAGCCTGGTGGCCCGTTCCCTTAGCTTTTGGAGTTCTTGGCCTGGCTGCCGGTTGTGCATGGCTGGTCAACAGACCCTCCGACGTCCGGCTGATATTGTTTCTAATC
Organism: Flavobacteriales bacterium; assembly: GCA_025055575.1. Classification (GTDB taxonomy): domain Bacteria; phylum Bacteroidota; class Bacteroidia; order CAIKAF01; family CAIKAF01; genus JANWWQ01. The sequence goes on from JANWWP010000025.1 coordinate 23,388, forward strand.
ACCGCAGGCGGGCTTTTGTTATCCCTTTGGCCCGCATTAAAAAACAATCGCTTCGCCGGCCTCCAGGCAGATTTTTTGGTCACCGTCTTTTCTCTCTGTATGGGGCTCATGGCCAATTTGAAGTCCCTCACAAACGAAGTTCTTCCAACCGCATTTTTTTTGACCACGGTTCTTGCCGGATCCGTAGCCCTTCACTTTGCCGCTTGCCGCCTGCTGCGTCTTCCGGATGGGCTTTTCGTGGCCACCTCCGCCGGCGGCATTATGAGTCCGCCTTTTGTGCCCGGTATTTGCCAGGCCACCCACTACCGCGCCTGGATTCCATTTGGTGTGGCGGCAGGCCTGGCCGGCAACAGCTTGGGCACTTGGCTGGGGCTTCTTGTATATGAAGGGCTCTCCAAATTGTAAAGCCTCTTATCATTTTTTAAAAAAAGTGATAAGATCCTTTGCCACTTCACTTGTTCATGCCCGAAGCTCATTACATGCCATAAGCAAGGCTTGTTTTTATTTTTGGCCGCCCCTTTCGGAATATGCATTTGGACCAGACCCATCTGCCCTTGTTCACCAACCTGCTCATTTTGTTGGTGGCCGCGCGGTTGATGGGTGAATTGTTTGAAAGGATGCGCCAGCCGGCTATGATTGGCGAAATACTGGCCGGCATCATATTAGGCCCCACCGTGCTGAACTTAATCCATCGCACCGAAGAAATCCGGGTGATTTCTGAAATTGGCATTTTTCTCCTGGTCATCATGGCCGGTCTCGAAATCAATGTGGAGGATATTTTAAAGTCCCTTCGGGGCAAAAACATCATCATTTCAATCATGGCCTTTTTTCTGCCTTTGATTTCGGGGTTTTTGACGGGGTATTTTTTTAATCGTGACCTCAAAACCAATTTGTTCATTGGTTTGTGTGTTGCCATCACGGCTTTGCCTGTAAGTATCCGCATCCTTATGGATTTGGGACGCGTGAACTCGGACGTAGGGCAGAAATTGGTTTCCGTGGCCATTTTCGATGACGTGCTGGCGCTCACTTTATTGGGCATCATTCTTCAGACCAAAGGCATCAACGCCAATCTGGCGGATTTGGCCCAGATTGGTCTTATGTCTCTTCTCAAACTCGTTCTATTTATTGCGGTGTTAATTACAAGCTACCTGGTGATTCGTAAAGTTTCGATGAAAGAAGATTACATCGAAAAACAACTCGACCGGCTTCTAAGCGTTCTTCGCGGTCGGGAACCTCTCTTTGCCTTGTTTTTTGTTTTTGTTTTGGTATTTGCTACCATTACAGAATCCCTGGGATTGCATTTTATTGTGGGCGCTTTCTTTGCTTCTCTATTGCTCAGCGAAAAGGTGGTGGGCACCACCCATCTCACCACCATTCAAAACTCCACACAAGGCTTAGCTATGGGTTTCCTGGCGCCGGTATTTTTTGCCGGGATCGGCCTCGAATTTCAGTTTCAATCCATCCAGGATCCAGGCCTTCTCCTGGCCGTTTTGCTCGTTTCCTATGGTTCCAAAATTCTGGGTGGCTTTCTGGGCGGCTCCCTGGCCGGCTTGGGCCGCTCCACCAGTCTGGTGCTTGGAATTGGCCTCAACGCACGGGGCATTATGGAACTTGTAATTGCCAACGTGGCTTACAAAGCTGGAATGATTTCCACAGAAATTTTTTCAATACTCGTATTGATGGGCATCATCACCACCCTCACAACACCCATTGCTCTCAAAAGAGGATTCCGGTACCTGGAGAAATCCTCAGCCTAATCACAGGCGCTTAAACCGGCTTCTCCTACTTTTGTTAAAAAAATTATGAACACCGCATCGCCTACTGCCAAGATGCAGCCTGTGGAGTGCAAAGGCTGGATACAGGAAGCCGCCCTTCGGATGCTGCGCAACAACCTGCATCCTGATGTGGCGGAGAAGCCCGATGAACTAATCGTTTACGGAGGCTTGGGGAAGGCCGCACGCAACCCCGAATCCCTAGAAAAAATTATCGCTGCCCTCCGCATCCTCGAGGACGATGAAACTCTGCTCATACAGAGCGGGAAGCCGGTGGGTATTCTGCCCACGCATCCCGATGCCCCCCGCGTGCTCATCAGCAACAGCATGCTGGTGCCCCGCTGGGCCACCTGGGAGCATTTTCACGAATTGGACCAGAAAGGTTTGATCATGTATGGTCAGATGACGGCCGGCTCCTGGATTTATATTGGTTCCCAGGGCATCGTTCAGGGCACCTACGAAACCTACGCCGAATGTGCAAGACAGCATTTTGGCGGCAGCCTCAGGGGCACGCTCAACGTCACCGCCGGCCTGGGCGGAATGGGCGGAGCCCAACCTTTGGCCATCACCCTGAACGGAGGAGTGGCCTTGGTGGCCGAAATGGAAGAATGGCGTATCGACAAACGCCTGGAAACCCGCTATCTGGATGAAAAATTCCTAAGTATTCCTGAGGCCGTCCGAGTGGCCCTCCAGGCTAAAGCCGAAAAACGCGCCCTATCCATCGGCGTGCGCTGCAATATTGTGGACCTCTTGCAGTATCTGATAGACCATCAAATCACGCCCGACACCCTCACCGATCAGACCAGCGCCCACGACGAACTAAACGGCTACTTCCCGGAAAACCTGACTGTGGAAGAAGCCAAGGCGCTGCGCATTTCCGATCCGGAAGAGTACAGGCGTCGCGCCTGGGACACCATGGCCCGCCATGTCCGCCAAATGATCACACTCATGCAGCGTGGAGCCGTCACCTTTGACTATGGGAACAACTTACGCGGACAGGCTCACGACAGGCGGGGCGTCCAAGAAGCTTTTTCCTTTCCAGGCTTCGTGCCGGCTTTCATTCGGCCCTTGTTTTGCAAAGGCAGCGGGCCTTTTCGCTTCGTCGCGCTCAGCGGCGACCCGGAAGATATTTTCACATGCGATGAAACGCTGATGGACTTGTTTCCACACGATGCCTCGCTTCAAAACTGGCTGCGCATGGCGCGCGAAAAAGTCGCATTTCAGGGCCTCCCGGCCCGCATTTGCTGGTTGCCCATGGGCGCCCGTCATCAGGCCGGGCTCGCCTTCAATGAGCTGGTACGTTCCGGCCGTGTCAAGGCGCCTATTGTCATCGGCCGCGACCACCTGGACACAGGTTCCGTGGCCTCGCCAAACCGCGAAACAGAAGCCATGCGGGACGGTAGCGATGCCATTGCCGACTGGCCCGTGCTCAATGCGCTCATCAACACGGCCGGAGGCGCCTCCTGGGTGAGCCTGCACCATGGCGGCGGTGTGGGCATGGGTTACAGCATCCACGCCGGCATGGTGATCGTGGCCGATGGCACGGAAGCCGCAGCCCGGCGCCTGGCCCGCGTTCTGCACAACGATCCGGCCATGGGCGTCATACGCCATGCTGACGCCGGCTACGAGAGCGCCCAACACACAGCCCGCAAATTCGGATTGGATTTAGACAGCCGCCTGAACGCCCACAGCCTCTGACGACATTTTAAGGAGAATTCTCGAACTCACAACAAGGGGCCATTCATGTGTGGGGCGTGCCCCCCGGCGGGCCGGCGGCCGGAGGGCCGGCCACCGCTCCGCTCCGCCGGCGCGTGCCGCCGG
>JANWWP010000063.1 GCA_025055575.1 Flavobacteriales bacterium
AGAAAGCTGAAGAATCATTATTTTTTAATTAAATAATTAAATTAATTATGAATTTGTAATTATGTTTTATTTGATTTTACTTTGTGTTGAGAGACCCCATCCCATGAAAAAAATTCTATATTTTGCGTTCCTGGCTTCAACTTTTCCAGGCAGCCTTCTGGCCCAGGGCGTGGGCGTGAATACGGACGGTTCTGCGCCGGACGGCTCGGCCATCCTGGACGTGAAGGCCTCCGACAAAGGCCTTTTGGTGCCGCGCGTGAGCCTCACGGACGTGACCAGCGCAAGCCCCATCACGGCGCCGGCCTCGGGCTTGCTGGTGTACAACACCAACGCATCGGTGACGGGCGGGAGCGGCGTGGGCTTTTATGTGTGGCTGGGCTCCGGCTGGACGCGGCTGGATATGAGCAACAGCGGCGACTGGCGGCTCACGGGCAACAGCGGCACTTCGCCGGCCTCCAATTTTTTAGGTACCACCGATGCGCAGGACCTGGCGTTCCGCACAAATAACACGGAGCGGATGCGCATACTGAGCGGGGGCAATGTGGGGATGGGAACCGCTGCGCCCTCGTATCCTCTCACGGTGGAGCGCGATCTGGGGGTGGCAGCAGGCCAGCAGATTCTTGCGGGCTTCACCCGCCTGGCATCGGGTGCAGGGAACGGAGGTCTTTTGCTGGGATATGAGGGCGATGGATCTGCCGTGGCACGCAGCTTTATTTATTCTACAGGGAACCAGCGCGATTTGGTGTTTCAGAATTTTGACGGCGGTCTTCAAAACCGGATGATCATCCGCGGCACAGGGGACGTGGGCATCGGCACCCTCACGCCCACCCACCGCCTGCATGTGAACGGAGCTGTGCGGGCTGAGAACGGTTTTTTGGCCAACGATGGCACGGCGGCCGTTCCCGCCTTTCGGTTTACTTCGGATACAGATGTGGGGATGCTCAGGCCGGCCGCCAACCAGATTGGCTTTGCCATGGATGGAATAGAAAAGGTGCGATTCAACGGAAATGCTGCCGATGTTTTAGTGGGTATCAATAACAACTCCCCCAGCGCGCCGCTGGATTTCATACGCACAACGTCCAACAGCATGTTGGTGGGCACCAACTATGGCAATGCTCCGAATTATGATCTGCGCAGGGCCCAAGGAACGGTTTCTTCTCCCACATTGCTGGGTGTGAATGGGGTGATCGCCCGCTTGCGGGCATTAGGATACGACGGGACGGCGTTCCAGCCGGCGGCTCAGATAACCTTTGAAACCGATGCCGCCACGGGAAGCGGCGACATGCCAGGGCGGATTCAGTTTTTCACCACACCCGATGGCTCCACCACACTTCAGGAACGGATGCGTATAACCCAAAACGGGAATGTGGGGATTGGCACCACTTCGCCAGAAAACCTACTTCAGGTGGCCCGTCCCAGCGCCGGCGGCAACTGGGCTGCCCTCCAGGTGACAAGCCCCGGCGATAACTCCTGGGGCCACGTGGCGCTTTTGCGCACCACAGGCGTTGGCAACGACGGCGCGCGCCTTTTGTTCCACAGCCGGGGCATCAAAAACTGGAGCATCGGCGGCCAGGAAAACTCAAATAACTTTGGCATCTGGGAGGATGGCGGGGACGGGGTGTATGGCAGCGGCTTCGGAACCCAACGACTTAGAATAGAGCCAGGAGGGGCCATTTTTGGAAAGTTCAGAGATGTAACATTTCATTCTTATAATAATAATTCCTACAGAGCGCCTAATACCACAGCAGAAACCAACTGGCTTCCGGCGCCGGGAGGTGATGGCGCCGACGATTGCTGGGATTGTAATCTCACCGCTAATGGAACGGGGTTCAGAAGAGGTTGGAATGCGCCCTACAACGGGAGGCTGGTCAAAATTATCATCCGCATTTATGGAGACAGCGGCTCTAACCCGGATATCCAAGGCGTTGTAAGGCTGCATGTAAACGGAACTAACTTCACGGACACCAATGTATTTGCCATCAACGATGCAGGCGTTCAGACTATTACTTTGCCTGCCACAGGCTTCAGTTTTAATGCCGGGGATCGGCTGGCTCTTGGATTACATAAAAGAGGGAATAATTCGGATCGTTTTGAAGACCTTGATATTCTGGTTACAGCGGTTTGGGAATACGATATTTGGGATTAATAGGATTCGAATTTCAGAGTCTGATTATAAGTTCTTCACCTCATTCAGCAACTTCTGAAGGGAATCCTTGGCATCGCCAAAGAGCATGCGGGTTTTGGGGGAAAAGAAAAGTTCGTTTTCGATTCCGGCATAGCCCTTGCCCATGCTGCGCTTCATCACAATCACATTTTGGGCTTCTTCCACTTCGAGGATGGGCATCCCGTAAATGGGGCTGGCCGGATTGTTTTTAGCGGCCGGGTTCACCACATCGTTAGCGCCCACCACGATCACCACATCCGTGGCGGGCATTTCAGCGTTGGCGTCTTCCATCTCCAACAATTTCGGGTAGGGCACGTCCGCTTCGGCCAGGAGGACGTTCATGTGACCGGGCATGCGGCCGGCTACCGGATGGATTGCGTATTTGACCTCCACACCCTTGTCTTCCAAGGCTTTTTCCAATTCGTGGCAGGTGTGTTGAGCCTGAGCCACCGCCAATCCGTAACCGGGCACAATCATTACTTTTTTAGAATAAGCCAGGAGCACGGCGGCATCTGAGGCCTGGATTTCGCGGATGCTGCCCTGCACACCGGCGGTGGCCCCCGCCTGGCCTCCGCCAAAATTGCCGATGAGCACATTCATAAGGGAACGGTTCATGGCCTGGCACATCAACACGGTGAGAATGGTGCCGGCTGAACCTACCAGGATGCCCCCCGTGAGCATCACCTGGTTCTGATATAAAAATCCGCCAAAGGCTGCAGCCACGCCGGTGAAGGAATTGAGCAAAGAGATCACCACCGGCATATCAGCACCTCCGATGGGCAGCACAAATAAAACACCATACAACAGAGTCAGCGCCGCCACCCCAAACAAAAGCACCGGAGAGTAATAGGTTTGGAAGGTGAGGGCCACGCCCAGGCTCAGAAGCACCACAAGAAGAAGAGCATTTAAAATATTTTGGCCTTTAAACCGAAAATCCCCCAGATTATCATTGAGTTTAAGGAAAGCAATCACCGAGCCGGAGAAGGAAATACCTCCAATAATCAGCCCGGCGGAAATAGTGCTCAGGACGAGTGGGCCCTGAACCAGATAGTGTTCATATTCCATCACGGCGATGAGCGCTGCGCAGGCGCCTCCCATACCGTTGAAGAGTGAAACCATCTGAGGCATGGCGGTCATTTTCACGCGAAGGGCGCCCCAAGTGCCCAGAGCTGATCCTAGCGCGATAGCGGCCAGAATAAGCGGGATATTGTGCAGAGGCCGACCCTCAGGCGTACGGTAAAAAAATAGCGTGGCCAGAATGGCCAGCGTCATGCCGGCCGCAGCGATGAGGTTGCCCCTGCGGGCGCTTTCAGGATGGCTGAGCATCTTGAGGCCGACGATGAAACTCACCGACCCCAGAAGGTAGCTGATCCAGAGAATAATTTCGTTCATGCGACAACTTATTTCTTTTTCTTTTTAAACATTTCCAGCATTCGGTTGGTCACCACAAAACCGCCCACAACGTTGAGGGTGCCCAGCACCACAGCCAGGAAGCCCAAAATCTGGGCGGGCACATTGTCGGGACCGGCTTCGCCCAGCACGATAATGGCGCCAATGATCACCACGCCGTGGATGGCGTTTGCACCGCTCATGAGGGGAGTATGCAGCACAGAAGGCACATGGGCGATGACTTCCACACCCAAAAAAATAGAAAGGATGATGATGAAAACAGCCTCGCGATGTTGGTAAAGAAAATCTAATGTCGGTTGAATAAATTCCATAAGAAGAGGTAGTTATGAGGGGTTGGCAAAAAATTCTTTGACCCGCGGCTGAATGACAGCGCCGTCGTGCGTGATGCAGCAACCGGCCAGAATATCATCGTCCAGATTGAGGTACAGGCCTTTTTCTTTATGTATCATGAGCGTCAGCAGGTTCACCACGTTTTTCCCAAACATTTTGCTGGCGTCGCCGGGCATTTCGGATGGAAAGTTAGAGGTGCCCACGATCGTTACATGGTGGCGCTGGACCACCTGGTCTTTTTCCGTAAGGGCACAATTGCCACCTGTGGCTGCCGCCAGATCCACAATTACGGAGCCGGGTTTCATGGATTTCACCATATCTTCCGTAATCAGCCGCGGAGCGGGCTTTCCCGGAATCTGGGCCGTGGTGATCACCACATCCGCTTTGGCCACAAACTCTGCAATTTTTTCAGCTTGGCGTTTCTTATAATCTTCACTCTGCTCCACAGCATAGCCCCCGGCACTGCTGGCATCTGCCGCACCCTCCACTTCAACAAACCGGGCGCCCAGGGATTGCACTTCTTCTTTTACGGCCGGACGGGTGTCAAAAGCATACACCACGGCTCCTAAGCGCCGTGCGGTAGCAATAGCCTGAAGACCGGCGACGCCGGCCCCTATAATGAGAACCTGGGCTGGGGCAATACTCCCGGCGGCCGTCATGAACATGGGAAAAAAGCGGGGCAAGCGCCGCGCCGCTTCAAGAACGGCCAAATAGCCTGCTACTGTGGCCTGGGAAGACAGGACATCCATAGCCTGGGCCCGTGTGGTGCGGGGAATCATGTCCAGAGAAAAGGCGGTGAGTCCTGTAGCCGCCAACTTTTCAGTATAGGCTTTGTTGTATAGTGGTTGGAAAAGACCTATCCACCAGGTGCCATTGCGCATCAAATTCAGGTCGCTTTCCTGCAGGCGATGGATGGAAAGCACCAAATTCGCACCGGATAAAATTTCGTTCCGGGTCTTCACGACAGCGCCTGCTGTTTCGTAAGCGGCATCGCTGCAAAAAGCTTGTTCACCAGCCCCTTTTTCCACCCAGACCTCGGCCTTCCAGCCCGTGATCTTTGGGATTATGTCCGGAGTGACAACCACCCGTCTTTCGGGTGCGGGTTCCTTTAATATCCCGACAATCATAGTGGCAATGCGATTTTTAAAGGCGCAAAAGTAAGGGAATTATGGCAATCAACGTTTTGAAAGTGCGCGAGGTTCAAGGTTTTTATGAGAAAAAGATGAAACACGAAAGAAGAGAATATGGGGCGTTAAACATTACAAAAGGCTAGGCATTCCTCAGGATTTTCTTAACAAAATGAACCCCATTCCACTTCGGAATTACCTCAAAGTGGCGTAATTAGCAGCCGCGGCAGCACAACGAATGCCATCCAGAGCAGCCGAAAGGATACCGCCGGCAAAACCGGCGCCTTCGCCGCAGGGGAATAGGCCCTCAGCGCCCGGACTTTGTAAGGTGTCCGGCTGTCGTACGATGCGCACCGGGGCGGAGGTGCGGGTTTCCGGTGCTACCAAAAGAGCCTCTTCTCCTGCAAATCCCGGCATGCGCTGTTCGGCCTGGCGAAGTCCCTGCATCAGTCTTTGGGCCACAGGACGCGGCAGGAGTTCATGAAGATCACAGGAAACCACCCCGGGCACGTAGGAGCTGGGCGGCAAAGAATGTCCCGACCTGTACTGAAGCCAATGGGCTGCCCTTTGGCCCGGTGCGCTCTGGCGGCCTCCGGCCATCTGGCAGGCTTTACGCTCTATATGTTCCCTAAAATCAAGGCCTGACAAGGGATGCTCCGGATTCAGTCCCAACTCAGAAAAGTCTGACCCGTCCACCTCGGTCACAAAGCCGGCATTAGCCCAAGGATTATTGCGCCGCGAGGGAGACCAGCCGTTGGTGACTATTTCTCCAGGCTGGGTGGCACAGGGCGCAATGATGCCGCCCGGACACATGCAAAATGAATAAACCCCGCGCCCCATCGCTCTGAAGTTTAGGTTGTAATAGGCTGGAGGCAGATAAGCGGGTCGCGTCTGGCATTTGTATTGCCAGGTATCTACGACTTCCTGGGTATGTTCCACTCGAAAACCGAGGGCATAGGGTTTGCACTGCAGGGGTATGCCTAAGGCGTGAAGCATTCGGTACACATCGCTGGCTGAGTGGCCTGTGGCCAGAATAGCCTGTCGGGCCGGAAACCTCCCCGATTCCGTGACCAAAGCTTTCAGCCGTCCGAATTGAACTTCCAGCCCTGTGAGCCGGGTGTCGAAAAGTAGGGTGCCTCCCCAGTTTAATATGTATTCCCGGATGCGCTCAATGAGGGCCGGCAGACGGTTGGTGCCGATGTGGGGCCGGGCTTCCCAGAGAATGTCGGCCGGGGCGCCCAAATGCACCAAGGCCTGAAGGCAGGCTTTTATGTCGCCCCGCTTGTCAGACCTTGTGTACAGCTTGCCATCGCTGAATGTACCGGCCCCTCCTTCGCCAAAACAGTAGTTGGAATCCGGATTGAGGATGTGCTGCCGGGTGAGAAGCGCCAGGTCCCGCCGCCGCCGGCGCACTTCCTTGCCGCGCTCCAAAACAATGGGCCGCAGCCCCTGTCGTATCAACTCAAGGGCAGCGAACAAGCCGGCCGGCCCGGAACCTACAACAAATACCTCAGGGGCCTTGCGGACGTCCCGGCCTTGCAGCAGGGCAGGGGTTTCCATTGGAGGTGTCTGGGGCAGCAGTCTTCCCCGGACCAGCCATCGAATGTTTTTCCCCCGGGCGTCTAATGCTTTTTTCTCAATAAGAAGATAACCCTCCTCTGTTTTCAAACGACGGCGCAGGGCATTTTCCAAAGCTTCAGATCCATGGGCTTCTTCGGCGGGTATGAAGAATTCAAATGGAAGAGTCACAAACGGTTCAAAATTTTTTCAAAAAAATCTTTAACCGAAACCTCAGGTTGTTCCACCATGCGGCCCAATTCCTGATTTTTAAAATATACCACCACGAGCGGGATACGCTCCGGACGAATGCCCTCGGGGCAAAAAGGACAGGTTTTATCACGGCCTACGGCAAAAATTTCCGGACCTGCAAAGCCCGGCAACGGCTCCAGAAAATGCAGGATTTCTGGCACATAGCGGTGGCTGTCATCACACCAGGTGCCCAAAACCAACACCACCCGCAAGGCACTAAAATCCTTTGAGCGCCAGTCCCCCTCCAGTTCCTTCGGACTTTCCAAAGGCTTAAACCAGGTATTCAGAGGTGGTTTTTTCAATTGGTCCACCGAAAGTGGACCGGTCCATTCCGGTGGATTTTGAGTAAAGGAAACGGTCATCGTGAAGGAGGCGGTAATTCCCAAAAGGACAGCGTTTTTAATTTTGCCTTTTAATGCTATCACAAGTGCCAAAATTAGTGGTTCTGGTTCTGGGATTGGGGTGGATGGGAGCGGTGATGGTGAGTTGTAAAAAGAAAGCCCCGGCTGACACCACCTTTGTGCTCCGCATCACGCCTACGGCAGGAAGTGTTCCTTTAGACTTTGAAACCGCGTATCCTTACAAATTGGGGTATGTCAAATTTGTGGCGGTCAGATTTTATATCAGCTTGCCCGGTGTGGTACACGAAAAAGGGGATACGCTGATTTTTCCGGATGTGTATGGCTTGCTCGACATGGACAACGACCGGGTGGTGGTGGGTAAAATACCGGCCGGGCGCTACACTCATGTCACCTTTGGCATGGGGGTGGACCGAGAGCGCAACACCCAAATGGGGAGTCTGGCCCAGCCGGCCACCCAATATCCGATGGATCATGCCCTGAGCGCTGCGCATGGGATGTATTGGGGTTGGAATCCGGGGTACATTTTTGCCCGCTTCGACGGACGGTATGATGTGGATGGCAATGGTTCCTTCACAGATTCGGTGGATGTTTTGTTCTCTTATCACCCGGGCACCGACAAACTGTATCGCACGATTTACAGACCGGCCACTTTTTCGGCAGAAGGAGGCCAGGTCACTTTGTCCCTCCGCCTGGATGTGTTGAAGTGTTTGGAACCTTTGGATATCCCTGCCCATCCGGCCGCGCATCCCGTATCGCCCTTGGATCCGGAATATCCTACGGCTCAATTGTTTGTCAATCAGTATGAACTTGCCTTTTCCGGGGTGGATGTGCAATGATTTGCGGCGGATTATCCGGTTTTTCGCAGTTGTAGTCTTAGTTTTAAATGCCTGTCGCGCCGATCACAAGGCCCCATTGTCCCGACGCATCGGATTGGGAGAGAAATTGTTTTATTCCACCATCCTCAGCGACGATGGCTCGGTGTCTTGTGCCACCTGCCATCAGGCAGGCCGGGCCTTTTCGGACGGTTTGCAACGTTCGGCAGGTCTTGGCGGCCGATTGGCTCAGCGCAACGCGCCGGGACTTTTCAATCTGGAGCGCCGTGCGCCCTATTTATCTGAAGGCGGCGTCAGAACTCTGGAGGAGGTGGTGATCGCGCCCCTGCACGACAGTGTGGAGATGGGTTCCAACATTGGGCGGGTGGTGTATCGGTTATGGCAGGATACCCTCTGGTTGCACCATTGGCTTTCTGTCTGGGATTCGCTGCCATCCCCCCACACCGTCACGAAGTGTCTGGCTGACTATTTGCGCACCCTTAAAAGCGAAAGCAGCCGGGCGGACCGGTATTACCGCGGCAACACCACCCTATTGTCGGCTCAGGAATTGGCCGGGGCGCGGATCTTTACACGGCCGGATGTAGGCTGTGCCCGTTGCCACCACGGGCCCGATCTCACGGATAACCAATTTCATAATGTGGGTGTGGCTCCACAAAGTAAAGATCAGGGCCGTTATCGACTTAGTTTTGAGCCGGGGGACTTCGGCCGCTTTAAAACGCCCAGCCTGAGAAATCTGCGTTTCACAGCGCCCTTCATGCACGATGGCAGTTTGCCCACCTTGGCCGAAGTGATAGACCATTACACCCATCCAGGGCATCCCTTTTCATCTCAGGACGAAATATCGAACCCCATCGTTTTGAATCCTGAAGAAAAAAAATGTTTGGAAGCTTTCTTGTTCATTTTTACGGATAGCGATTTTGTGGAAGTCCGAAGACGGCGGGAACGCTTGTTAGGCTTGGCGCCATGAGAAGGCTTTTAACTCTTGCTTGTTTCCTAGCCTCTTTAGGGAATTCCTTTCTCTGGTCGCAGCCGCATTTCCAGATTTCTGTCGCGGACTCCTTGGCTCAAACACCCATATTGCGGCACGCACTGGAAGATTTTCGCCAGTTGTTGGGGCAGGCTTTCCCAAAGGCGCGCTTCAACAAGGAAGGTTCCCCAGATGTGGTATTTGTGTTATTGATCCAACCGGATACTGCGGAAACACGACGATTTGCAAGGGATTACCCAATGGCCGAATACCCCCCACACAGCTTTACCTGGCAAGGGGGCCAGGGTTTTTATCAACTCACTTCTCCCTCGGTGGTTGGACTCCAGTTTGGTTTGTACAGTTTTTTGCAAGACCAGCTTGGATTTAGATTTTACCATCCACGGCAGACGCTCATTCCGCAATATGGCGCCGTCTGGCCCTTGAAAGATTTTCTACCCTACCAAGCCAGTCCGGTTTTCCTGAAAAAAGGCTTTCATCTGCACACCACCCACCCTTTGGAACTCACCGAGGCTTTTCATGGCACGGGTTTTTCGGGAGGGGTGGCAGAGATACAAGAATACATAGACTGGTTGTGTCGCAACGGACAGAATTATTTTGATTTTACCCTCATGCGTCAGGTGGATTTGGTACGCTGGCCGCGTTATGCCGCGCAATTTGTGGAGTATGCGCATCAAAGGGGACTGCTCGTGGGTTTGGAAATCAGCCTTCACATGGTGCAACAGCAAGTGTTTCAACTGGTGAAATACCCGCATCAGGTGCCTTTAAGTCTCAAAAAACAGATAGACCGGTGTTTGAAATTACTGTTTCAGGCCCGTTGGGATTTTTTGAATCTTGATCTTACCACAGCCGAGTTTTTTGGCGGGTTGGATCGCCAGAAAACCCGCCTGAAAAATTATCTGGTGCGCCAGGTCCGGGATCGTTATGGAGCACAGGTGCTGCTGAGGAAGCATGTGGTGAATGAAGAAAACCATGTGGGCCGCGTCAGCCGTATTCTGGATGTGACTTCACAAGAGGACAAACATATCGGGATTTTGCTGCACACCGTGATGTTTTATGCCCTCACAGATTCCCTGGCGCCAGTCTATGAAAATCAGGATTTCAGTCATGTTTTGCGCGATTTAGTCCGGGAAAATCGTCGAAGGGAAACCTGGTATTACCCAGAATCGGCCTACTGGATCACCTTTGATAACAGCGTGCCCATGTTGCTTTTGCCTTACCTGAAGGCCCGTTACAACGATATCCGCACCTGCGACAGTTTGGGCATTGCTAACCATGTGACATTTTCTTCCGGGTGGGAGTGGGGCTATGCCTTGGTGGACTGGTGTATAGCCCGGTGGAGTTGGAAAATCAATGGCCGCCTGCGGGCGTACTCGGAACCCCTTCGTCACATGTTCGGTGAGGTTCTGGCACATCTCCTGCAGGAAGCAGAAAAACTTCAATTTCATTATCTCAAGAGGCTCAATCTCATGCGTTATGTGTGCCCTTTGCAGACCATTGATGAACTCCCGCGTTTTTTGAGGAAATCATTTCAGCCCCGGCCGGAATGGGAGCCACGCCATGTTTTCAAAGCGGATACCAGCCTGAAAGCACGGATGCACCGGGACATCGTGGAACATTTGAGGGACTATGCCCATCGCTTGCAGGAATACGCCCGTATAATAGCCTCCACCGAACATCCCCTGGCTCCTGAAATATCGGATGCCTTGCTTGTCACCGCCATGAGAGCCCTGCACCGCAGCGCCACTTGGAAATCGCTGATGGAAAGACATGTCCCAAAGCAGCGGGATGAGCATCTGGAAGAGGCCCGGAAAGTGCGCCAGGAAGCCCTGCACATTGTGCATCGTCAGGAGTTGCGTTACCGTTATCCCGTCTATGACATCGCCCGGCCCCATGCCAGTCCTACCGCCTATCCATACGGCTATTTGTGGCCGGTGCACAATCTGCACTTCTGGCTCAGGGAGGAGGAACAAATACGTCGGGGTCGGTTTGGCCCCTTCTTCATGAATATCTGGCCCTTAGGCCGGATTCTGGGGGTGGATTAGGCCTTGCTCTTAACGGATGGATAAGCTGCATACGATGATTCTAAACCTGGCGCCTATTCCGGAAACCCGGCCACGACGGAGATTTCCACCCGTGCCCCGCGAGGCAGGGCAGCCACTTGCACTGTTTCGCGGGCCGGATAATTGTCTTTGAAAAAACTTCCATAAATGCGGTTGACGGTCTCAAAGTGCTGCATGTGGGTGAGGTAAATGGTGGTTTTGAGTACGTGCTCCCAGCTCAGGCCGGCATGGCGAAGGATGGCCTCAATGTTGCGCATAACGCAGGTCACCTCTTCCTCCATGTTGTTTTGCGCCAGTTGGCCTGTCTTAGGATCCAAGGCAATAGCCCCGGAAAGAAATAAAAGGTTGCCGAAACGTACCGCGGGGCTGTAAGGTCCTATGGGGACCGGAGCTTGATCGGGAAAAATTGGGATTTTTTTAGCCATAAAAGTTTGTATTAAAGCACATTTTTTTGGGGTTTAGGAATAGCCTCCAAAAGGGAGCGGGTGTAGAGAGATTGGGGATTTTGAAAAATATCGTCGGCCGGGCCTTGCTCCACAATAGTTCCCTGATGCATGATGCACAGCCTGTGGCTCATGTAGCGCACCACGTTCAAATCGTGGGAAATAAATAGGAAACTTAACCCCATTTCGGCCCGCAGGTCGTTCAGCAAATTCAGTATCTGAGCCTGGACGCTCACGTCTAAAGCCGCCACCGATTCGTCGCATACCAGAAAACTGGGCTGAACAGATAAGGCCCGCGCAATGCAGATGCGCTGGCGCTGACCCCCCGAAAATTCGTGGGGAAAACGATCGTAATGCTCGGGCTTCAAGCCCACTTTTTCCAGAAGTTCCATCGCCTTATGCCGCGCCGACCGGCCGTCGGGGGCCAGTCGGTGCACGCGGATGGGTTCTGCGATGGCTTCCCCGACACGCAGGCGGGGATTCAGAGCGGCATAAGGGTCCTGAAAGACCACCTGAATTTCGCGGCGGATTTTACGCAGGTCGCTGGGATTTAATCGCAGCAAGTCCTGGTCCTTAAATAAAACACGTCCGGAATAGACGGGTTGGAGCGCAAGTACCGCCCGCCCAAGAGTGCTTTTGCCGCAACCCGAAGGGCCCGCCAGTCCCAGCACCTCGCCTTCATGCACGGAAAACGATACATCTTTCACGGCTTCCAGCCACTCTGCAGCCCGGCCCATCCAGTTGTATTTAATGGGATAGCGTACATTTAAGTTTTCTACTTTCAGGAGAACCTTTTCTGTGGGTTTAGGAAATTTTGGGACTTTTATTGACTCGGTGGATTTTTTTTCAGCCTGAAGAAAATCTTCCAGCATGGGCAGGCGGGCCGGACGACCTGTGAGAGGAGGCCGGCAGGCTAAAAGGCCCCTTGTATAAGCGGCTTCAGGTGTTTCCATAACCTGGTGGACCGGCCCGGTTTCCACAGCCCGACCCTGATACATCACCAGCACCCGATGGGCCAATTCTTGCACAAGCATCAGATCATGGGAAATGAACAAAAGCCCCATACCATATTGCTTCTGAAGCCCCCGGAAGAGTTCGAGAATTTCCCGCTGCACGGTGGCATCCAGTGCGGTAGTGGGCTCATCTGCAATGAGCAACCGGGGATGGCAGGCCATGGCCATGGCGATCATGACCCGTTGTTTTTGCCCTCCGGAAACCTGATGCGGGTAACTGCGCCAAATCCTCTCAGGATCCGGCAGACGGACGGATTCGAAAAGCTGGAGCGTCCGCTTTTTGGCTTCTCGGGCCGTAAGGCCTTCGTGCACGCGCAGCACTTCCGCCGTCTGATAGCCGCAGGTCAACAGAGGATTTAGGCTGCTCATGGGTTCCTGGAAGACCATGCCCATGTCGCGGCCACGTAATTTCCGCCACTGTTTTTCCGGCCAATCCTGTATTTCCTGACCTTGCCATACAATGTGGCCGCTGGCCCGAGCCCCAGGGGGAAGCAAACCCATCACGGCCAGGGCGGTCAGGCTTTTTCCTGAGCCAGATTCTCCCACCACTGCCAACGTTTCGCCGGAAGACAGCTGGAATGAAACATCCGACACCACCGGACGCCATGGACTACGCCCTCCCACAAACTGGATGCTGAGGTGACGGACTTCCAAAAGAGGGCGGCCCACAGCCCAAAAATAGCAGGTGGGGGGCTTCTTCCGTTGGAAATTTAGGGAAAAAAAGGGACCTTCATAGGATCCATCAGCCATCCGGGTCTTAGATTTATTTTTAATTAATGCCCATTCACTTTTGTAAAAACATGACCTGGTCAAAAAAGGGTGAGATAAAGGGTAGCGCGGGTATGCATTAAATTCGCTCCATGAAAATTTATACCCGCACAGGGGATAAAGGCAGCACACAGCTTTTTGGAGGATTGCGCGTCCCTAAGCACCATTTGCGCATCGAAGCCTATGGCACCGTCGATGAATTAAACAGTTTTGTCGGCTGGCTGCGCGATCAAATTCAGGAGGAGGAAATGGCGGGATTTTTATTGAAAATTCAGAATGAATTGTTTGTGGTTGGCAGCCTGCTGGCTGCGCAACCTGGCAAAAACAACCTGCGTTTGCCGGAGCTCCCGGGGGATGCTGTGACCGCGCTCGAAAGAGCCATGGATCAGATGGAACAAAGCCTGGAACCTTTGCGCTATTTCATTCTTCCGGGCGGACACCCTCTGGTGAGTGCGGCCCATATCTGCCGAACGGTATGCCGTCGAGCGGAGCGGCGTGTTACGGCGCTTCAGGAAGCCGATCCGGAAAACGTGAGCCCCGGCATCCTGGAATACCTCAACCGCCTGAGTGATTATTTTTTTATGCTGGCCCGCCACCTGGCCCGCCTCTCGCGCACGCAGGAAATTCCATGGAAACCGAATTAAACCTAATTTTAAGAAACAACAATTTAATTTTTTTTACATTTTTGCGGGGTTTCTTATCACAATTATGACAAAAAGCAATGAGCAATGGGGGTCGCGGGTCGGGCTGATATTAGCCATGGCCGGTAACGCCGTGGGTCTGGGCAATTTCCTGCGTTTTCCGGTAAAGGCGGTTCAGAATGGTGGTGGCGCTTTCATCATTCCGTACCTGGTATGCTTTCTCCTGATGGGGATTCCCTTGCTTTGGATTGAATGGAGCATGGGCCGTTTCGGCGGGCGTTTCGGCCATCACTCCACGCCTTTCATTATGGCTCGCATGGATCCCCGGCGCAGCTTCTGGAAGTATGTAGGCGTGTTCGGCATTTTTACCAATATTGGTGTGGCCGCTTACTATTGTTACATAGAGAGTTGGACACTGAGCTACATGCTGCACAGCATCAACCGCTCCTTTGCGGGGTTAAATCAAATTCAGGTGGCCGAATTTTTCAACCGATATGTGGACCTCAGCGAGAGCACCTTGGGATTGCCTTTCGAGTCGCTGTTTTTTTACATCGTATGTTTGGGTTTAAACACCTTTATTTTGTCCAAAGGACTTTCCGGCGTTGAGAAAGTAGCCAAAATCGGCATGCCCCTCCTGATCCTTTTTGGTTTTTTTCTTGCCATCCGGGGGCTCACGTTAGGCACTTCCGGGGCTACTCCGGAAGTGCCAGATGCCAGCGCCTGGGCGGGGCTGAATTTTTTGTGGACCCCCCAGCCTGAAAGTCTTTACAATCCGCGCGTCTGGCTGGAGGCCGCCGGTCAGATATTTTTCACGCTTTCTGTGGGCATGGGCACGGTTCATTGTTATGCCTCCTACCTCAATAAACGCGACGACATCGCCCTCAATTCGGTGAGCGCCGGATTTACCAACGAATTTGTGGAGGTGGTGCTGGGCAGTTCCATCGTCATTCCAATTGCGGCCGGCTATCTGGGTATGGATTGGGTACTCCAGAATGCGGGTTTTGGTATGGCTTTCCAAACCATGCCTTTTCTTTTTGAAAAATGGGGCCCGGTTTTGGCTGTTGTGGGCGGGGTCATGTGGTTTGGGTTGTTGTTTTTTGCCGGTATCACTTCCTCATTGGCCATGGGCACTCCTTGGATGGGCTTTATGCACGACGAATTTGGCTGGTCACGTCAGAAAGCCGCCTGGTCTTTCGGCGCCATCACTCTGCTGATGGGTTTGCCCACTGTGATTTTCTTTAACTATGGTGTGTTTGACGAATACGACAACTGGGCCGGCACTTTTTCCCTGGTGATATTCGCCTTGTTGGAAGTCATTCTTTTTTCCTGGGTTTTCGGCATTGATAAAGGGTGGAAAGAGCTCAATACCGGGGCCGACATCCGCATTCCGGGTGTGTATAAGTATGTTTTGGTGTATGTGACACCCGTTTTGCTCTTGTTTGTATTTGCGGGATCCGTGGTGAAGCCGCTCAACAACGATTGGCAAGGTGCCTTTTATTCTTTAGCCTCTGGGGAAGGCTGGCCTTTGGATAATAATTCATTAATCCGTTTGATAGGTAATGCGGGTTTGAAGGAAAGCATAGAATTGGCCCCAGCCGGAGAGCGTGAATATTTGGAGAAAAAATTATTTTTTACCAATTTGGCTCGAGGCCTTTTACTGGTCTTATTCATTTTTATTGCCTTCTTGGTGCGTAAGGCCTATTATCGTAACCACCGACCCGATTCTCCGTTTGAAATAAAAGATACCCCATGAATTCGACAGCGCTCGTCATGATGCTCGCGACCATGATGGTTGTGACGGCTTGTACGGCCTATTTTTTTTATAAAGTGTTGAAGGCTCCTGTGCACCGCCACGAACATAAAAGTCTGCCCGATCCGGCCGATTTTGGCCAACATGAAATGTAATTGTTTCTGAGTTGTGGCTCTGTGCGACAGTTTTTTCGCAGTTTAGCCTCATTTAACCGCAGGGAAAAACGCAGCTTGCTGTTCTTGGCTTTTGCTCTGGCCATTGTGTTGGCGCTCCGATGGGTCGCCTGGCATTGGAAGAGCAGGCCTGTGGATGTGGAGGCCGATTACGTGTACCTTTCCGAAGAGGACTCCGTCAGGTTGGGGAACAGTTTTGTGAATGACCATGAGGCGTTGAATTTCGATTCTCCTCCCCGATCCAAAGAAAGGGCGGAATATTTTGACCCTAATACTTTAGACTCGGCGGGGTGGGTGCGGCTGGGGCTCAGTCCCCGCCAGGCCGCTGGGGTGGTCAAATACCGTCGGAGGGGCGGCGTTTTCCGAAAACCGGAGGATATTCAGCGTTTGTATGTGATCACGCCCACATTTTATTCCCGTATCGCCCCTTATATTCGACTGGACAGTGCGGTTTTGGATAGGCTTGGTTCCGAGGGTGGGGAACCTGGTCTC
Source organism: Flavobacteriales bacterium (assembly GCA_025055575.1). GTDB lineage: Bacteria > Bacteroidota > Bacteroidia > CAIKAF01 > CAIKAF01 > JANWWQ01. The sequence continues at coordinate 16,364 of JANWWP010000063.1, forward strand.
TCAAAAGAAAAATTCTTTGACAACCGGCAGGAGTCTCACAACGGTCCTGTTCAGTCCTTAGAAATCAACAGCGCCAGCCCCGAGGATTTGGCGAAGCTGCCGGGTGTCTCAAAACAATTGGCTGATAACATTGTGCGTTATCGCGAAAAACATCAGGGTTTTGATTCTTTGGGTCAGCTTAGAAAAATCTGGGGGATGCGCGATGAGACTTTCCGGCTTTTACTGGGCCGTTTGCACCTCAAGCCACCGCAACGCCAACGTCTCAACCTCAACTATGCCACCGAGGAGGAAATGGTGTCGCTGCCCGGCATTGGTCTTTACAGGGCACGTCTTTTAAAACGTTCGCGCCAGACCCAGGGCTTTTTTCAATCCATGCAGGATTTGCGCCTTCGAAAAATTCTCCCAGATAGTATTTTGCTACTTTTGGAAAATCGTGTGGAATTTTAACGTTTCAACGCTCGCTCAAAGATTGGCCGAAAGGCTGCGGGTGATACCCGATTTCCCGAGTCCGGGCGTAAGGTTCCGTGATCTCACTCCGGTGCTTCAGGATCCGCCCTTATGCGGCGCCATTCTTGATTGGATGGAAGAGATCAGCCGGCCTGCGGAAATTCATGCCGTGGCGGGTATAGAGTCGCGGGGCTTTTTTTTTGGATTTGCCCTGGCCCAGCGATTAGGCGTTCCTTTCGTTCCCTTGCGCAAGGGAGGGAAGCTGCCGGCCGAAACTTACACGGTGACCTATGATTTAGAGTATGGCTCTGCGGTTTTGGAAATGCACAAGGATGCCGTAGCCCCGGGCATGCGCGTTTTAATTCACGATGATTTGTTGGCTACAGGGGGTACCCTCGCAGCGGCTTGCCGGCTGGTGGAGATGGCTTCGGCAGTCCCCGCGCTGCTTCTTGTTTTGACCGACCTGGGTTTGAGGAATGCAGAAAGTAAGGTATTTCTCTCCAAATACGAGATCAGCAAACTCTTAACTGTGAACAATATTTGACAGTATTTCACTAAAATATATTCATAAAAATTTGTATTCAATTTATAATCAATCTATTAATGTATCATTTTTAAAAAAATCATTTTTTATAATTGAAAATCAACTAATTAAAAAACCAAAAAACTTTATGTTTACACTAAGTATTAAAAAAGTAATTAAAAAATTATAAAATAAAAATCTTTCAAATTATATAAATTTAAAAATCAGTGTTTTATATATTTTGTGACGCGTTTTCATTTCGACCCCGAGGAAGGGCCCTTTGATGCCGTACGTTTGTATTGCAAATACGTCCTCGCTCTCATAATCACCTCACGATGTATTTGCAGGTTGTTTTCATAGCGACTTTTTTGGGCGAGCGCGGGGTTGGCAACAACCCTGCGTTTTTTTTAACCTCTGAGCCCTGGGTTGTACCTTAGCGGTCGCAAATGGCTGGCTACGTCGTATCCGCGCGTAAATACCGTCCGGTTCGGTTTGATGAGGTGGTAGGTCAGGCCCATGTGACCGAGACCTTAAAAAATGCCGTGCGCACAGGAAAAGTCGCCCATGCCTTCTTGTTTTGTGGTCCCAGGGGCGTGGGCAAAACCACCACCGCCCGGATTTTGGCCAAAATGCTCAACTGTCTGAATCCGGAAGCGGATTTTGAGCCTTGTAATCGTTGTGCCTCCTGTCTGGCATTTAAGGAAAACAGTTCATTTAATATCCACGAACTGGACGCGGCTTCCAACAACAGTGTCAATGATATCCGACAGCTGATAGAGCAGGTGCGAATTCTGCCTCAGATTGGGAAATATTCCATCTACATCATCGACGAGGTGCACATGCTGACGCAGCAGGCCTTCAATGCTTTTTTGAAGACCCTGGAAGAGCCGCCGGCCCATGCCATTTTCATTTTGGCCACCACCGAAAAACACAAGATCATTCCCACAGTGCTTTCGCGCTGTCAGATCTTTGATTTTGCCCGTATCAGCGCCGAGGATATCAGCCGCCACTTGGCCGAAATCGCACGAAAAGAAAACATCACCTGCGATCCGGACGTGCTGTTCTATATTGCCAAAAAAGCGGATGGGGGGCTGCGCGATGCCCTATCCATTTTTGACAGACTGGTCAACTTTTGCGGCAACCACCTCACCCGGGAGGATGTGTTCCGCAATTTGTATATCCTGGATTACGAACATTTCTTCAAAATCACTGACCATGCGTTGGCTGGGGAACACCAGGCGCTGCTTTTGATCTACGATGAAATTCTGAAAGCCGGGTTTGAAGGGCAGCATTTTATCAATGGGCTGGCCGATCATTTTAGGTCTTTGTTGGTAGCCCGAGACCCGGCCACAGCGTCTTTATTGGATGTGGGAGAATCGGTGCGTCAGAGCTATCTGGAACAGGCTCAGAGGTGCAGTCCGGAGTTTTTGCTGGAAGCGCTGAATCTGCTCACCCAAGCGGATCTGGATTATCCTGCGGCCTCTTCAAAGCGTTTTTTTGTAGAGGTGGTGCTGTTGCGTCTGGCGGACTTAAAAAAAAAAATCTTCACACCTCCACAGTCAGTCCCTCGTCTTTAGCTGAAGGCGTTCCCGAATGGCCGGCTTATGATAAGCCCACCGTCTCAAAAGACGAGAAACGCATACCGACCCTGCGGACCATTTCCATCGCGCCCGAACGCTTTTCCCCCGTTCCTAAAGAACCTGGAAATCTTCCTGTTACGCGTTCCGTAGAATCCCCTCAGGAAGAGCCTAAGAAAGAAGTGCCGACGTCGGAGACGCGGACTGAAAATTCCCTTTCCGCTCCGGAACCAAAGAACCACGAAGTTCAAAAAAGGGTGCTGGAGAAACTGGCTTTAGATCCCCAACGTAAACCACTGCTTCGTTTGTTGGAAGCCATCTCCTCGGAGTGGGAAGGGGACACCTGGCTATTTCGCTGCAACAATAAATCGGAGCAGGCCCTCCTGTTGGATCACACCCCGGTGATCCTCGGCCTTCTGCAGGAAATTGCAGGGGGAAGAGCCTTACGCATCGAAGTTGTTGTGCGCGAATCGGCCCTGCAAAGCATAGCGCCGAAGCCTGGGAAGCCATCCGAAATACGCCAGGCTATGGCAGAAAAAAACCCCGAATTGTTGCGGTTCATCCAAAAGTTTAATTTTAAAGTGGATTGAAAAGAAGGAATTCCTAAATCGGATTAAATGAAAGTGGGAGACTCGATGCCTGAAATTTTAGGACGAAGCGGCCCGGGGGTTTGTGGCATGCTTTGGATATTTACGGCCTGTATGGACACCTCGAAGCCTTCTCCCCCCCGATTGCCGGAGGCCCTCCGATGCGATACAGTGTTTCAGGAATTCGGAGTGCAGCGTCCCGATCCTTATTACCGGCTCCGGGAACGTAATCATCCGGAAGTCATTCGGCATCTTGAGCATGAGAATAATTATACAAAGGCTGTGATGGCGCCCTACAAAGAACTCACCCAGGCCGTTTTAGAAGAACTTGTTGCGCGAATTCCTCCGGAAGACGAGGGCTATCCCTATTTTTACAAGGGCTGGTTCTACGGTTTTTACTATGAATCCCACCGTGAATATCCCGTGCACTATCGCAGCCGTACTCAGGAAGCTGAAATAAAAGAAGTGCTTTTGGATGAAAATGTGGTGGCCCAGGGCGCTTCGTACTGTGATGTGGGCGATTTGGATCTGAATCCGGCCGGTAATATCCTGGCCTACACTGTGGATTTTAGCGGAAATCGTCGGTACGCCGTGTGGATTAAGGACCTCTCGTCGGGTTCAACCCATGAAGAGATTACGGCCGTCACGGACGGCTCCGTGGTGTGGTCGGCCGATGGGAAATATCTTTTCTACACCGAAAAAGACCCGGTGACTCTAAGGCCTTATAAGGTGTTTCGGCACCGGCTTGGAAGTCCCAAAGAGCAGGATGAACTACTTTTCACAGAAACGGACGAAACCTTTTATTGTCATCTTTCCAAGACTTCGGACGAAAAATTTATTCTCATTGAAAGCCACAGCACGGAAAGCACAGAGATTTTATTTGCTCCGGCGGAGGGACCGTTCCGCTTTTTACCTCTGATTCCCCGGCAGCGAGGCCATTTGTACGATGCCGATTTCCATGACTCACGCTGGATTCTTCGCACCAATTACAAGGCTCCGAACTATCGATTGATGGCCCTTCCGCCGGGCGCACAGTTTCCGGATCAGGCCAGCGAGATTATTCCTGAACAGGACTACCTCATTGAGGACTTTGATCTTACGCGGCATTGGCTGGCCTGGGAGGGTATTTCAAACGGCGACAGCCATGTGTATTACACCGCCTGGCATGATTTTCAGCCGCGCCGCATGGACTTTGGTCCCCAGCCCCAGTCGGTGGTGTTGGCGGATAATAACGATTACAGCCTGCCCTATGTGCGGGTTTTGTACAATGATTTGAAAACCCTCCCCACATTGTATGACGTGGTGCCAGGGGAAAATCCGGTATTTCGTTTCCGAAAGAAAATCAACTTTGCTTTCGACCCGGACATGTATGAAACCGCCCGAGTTATGGTGCCCGCTCGGGATGGGGAGGAGGTGCCGGTGTCGTTGGTGTGGAGAAAGGACCGTTTTCGGGAGGGACAGAACCCACTATTGCTTTATGGATACGGCTCTTATGGTATCTCCTTGACGCCTTACTTCAGCAGCGCGCGTCTCAGCCTTTTAGACCGGGGATTCGTGTTTGCCCTGGCCCACGTGCGCGGAGGCCAGGATCGGGGCCGTCCTTGGTATGATGCCGGGCGATTATTAAATAAGAAAAACACATTCTATGATTTTATTGATTGTGCCGAAGGGCTTATTCAAAGAAAGTGGTGTGCCCCCCGCCAGGTAATGGCCATGGGCGGCAGCGCCGGAGGTTTGCTGATGGGTGCTGTGCTCAACATGCGTCCGGATGTGTGGGCCGCCATCGTGGCCCAGGTGCCTTTTGTGGATGTTCTCACCACCATGCTGGACCCTTCCATCCCGCTCACCACAGGAGAATACGATGAATGGGGCAATCCCCATGTGGAAAAGTTCTATCATTACATCCGCAGTTACTCGCCCTACGACAATGTGCCACGTGCAGCTTTTCCGCCTGTTTTGGTGACGACCGGCCTTCATGATTCACAGGTGCAATATTGGGAGCCTGCCAAATGGGTTCTCCGTCTGAGGGACAACAATACCGGCCCCCATCCCATTTTGCTGTATTGTGAAATGGAGGCTGGGCATGGCGGCCGCTCCGGACGGTATGGCCCGCTGGAAGAAGTGGCCAGGGAGTACAGCTTTCTGCTGCACTATGCAGGGATTACAAAGTAATTTTAAAAACCTTCCGCATCAATTTCGGATTGGCTTTTAATAATATACCGATACTGGACATTATAAAAAATATTTTCGGGCAGAAATAACAATAGATATTTTAATTTTTGTGTATGTCTAAATGTTTATATATTAAAATAAAATGAGAGAAATTATTAGCGTTAAAATTAATGACACCGAGAAAAACGGAATGAAAGCAGCCAGAATGAAGACAATCTTCAAAACTAATCGAAGGCCGGAAGCTGAATAAAATCGTTGTATGGCAAAAAACAGATAAATTATTGAAGCAATCCCAAGAAAAAGTACAAAATAAGTCGCAGGATTGTCTTTGAGAAAAATCAATGGAATGCCAAATACCAGGGAAAAATTGTGAATATCAAAAGAAAGCAGCAGATGTTCAGCATAAAAGCGTCTTTTTTTTCGGAATAATACATATAAAATTAAGCCGAGGATAGGAATTAATAATAAAGTATTCCACCAGGATTTGGATTGAATAAAATCCATTAAAAATTCTCTGGGATGTTGGAGCAGGCGGAGAATTTTCATGAACACAAGACGTTCAAGCCATCCTTGAACCTGATACTTTTTTAAAAGATCTTCTTCCGAAAGAAGGAGAATTTCTTGTACCGGGATAGCTATCGGCTTATTAGTAAAAAGGGAAAACTGAAGCGTATCGTTCAAAAGGCTGTCTGCCTCTGTCAGGTGTGCCTGGAGTGATTGTTTTTGGACTTTCTTCAGGCTGTCCAACGCGCCGGCGCACGCCGGCAAGGCCATTTTGAGGGAATCCAGGGTATTGTCAAGGCGCCGATCCAAAGAATCTAAAGCCAAGACATATCGGGCGTGCTCCGGACCTCCATACAAATTGAGGCCTTCACCGGATTCTTTTGTGATAGCATTTCCCACATACAATAACGATAGAAACAAATACAGGCGCACCGGGGAAAGATACCGGGCTTGTTTTCCGCTGGAATAATCCTGGGCCAGTTGACCAGGCCAACGCATCAGCGTCCAAAGCGTCACAAAAAGTTTGTTGTTCAGATTGAATGTAGATTCGATCCATTCCAACAACAGCTGGCGCAGCGAACGATGCAGGGTAATTTGGGGCTGACCGCAGGCTGGACAGAATCGGTCTTCTGCCCCTAAGTTGTGTGCGCAATTCAAACATAATTTTTTATCAGGCAAAATAGAATCAGAAAGTGCAGGCATGGGGGTAAAATTAAATTTTCAAATTGATTTTAATTTTTAGTTCTGCATTCCTATGATCTGGAGTTTATCTCTGATGCGCAAAAGAGGGTGATATTTATTCATATTCAATTTAAGGTAAAATTTTATCATTGCGCGCGCATGATTTCAATTTTTGGACTTTCCACAGAAGTCAGTTTTATATTAATAGCGTGTCTATTGCTGGCTTGTGCTTTTGAGTTTATCAACGGGTTTCATGACACTGCCAACGCCGTGGCCACAGTTATTTACACCAATTCCCTGCCGCCTGTTGTGGCTGTGGTGTGGAGCGGTTTTATGAATTTCCTGGGGGTGATTTTGGGAGGGACTGCTGTGGCGATGGGCATCATCAAACTTTTACCACCGGGTGTGCTGGCCGGGCAGAGCGATCTTCAGAATCTGGCCTTGGTGGTGGCCTTGCTTCTGACCGCCATTGTGTGGAATCTGGGCACTTGGTACCTGGGTCTGCCGTGTTCCAGTTCCCACACCCTCATCGGTTCCATTTTGGGCGTGGGTTTGGGCTATAACATTGTGGAAGGGGCCAGTATTTCGGCCGGGGTGAATTGGGGTAAAGCGGAAGAAATTGGCTTATCGCTTCTGATATCGCCTATTATTGGTTTTATGTTGACGTTATTGCTGGTACGGCTCGTTAAAACCTTTGCCTATCGTCCCCTGTTGTTCCGACCGGCCGACCGCACCCGTCAGCCCCCCTGGTATATCCGCACCATCCTTATTCTCACGTGCACTGGGGTGAGTTTTTCGCACGGTTCCAACGACGGACAAAAAGGGGTGGGCCTGGTGATGCTGATTCTTGTGGCGCTGGCGCCGGTGCACTTTTCCCTCAACGCCGACATATCGCCTGAACAACTGCGTCAGGCTCTGGTCCGAATTCATACGTATATGGATCAGGCTCCTGAGGCGGCCCTCACAGAAGCTGAAGCCCAAAAACGCGAGGCGGCCCTTGGGGCTTTGCACAGAGTGGATAGTGTGCTGGGGCAACCTGTGGGCCAGGAGTGGACAAGGCTTTCCGCCGAAGCGCTCAAAAATCTGCGGGCGGATTTGAATGGCATCCACACTTTCTGTCAGAAAGTGCTCATTGAAAGCAACAAAGCGCCCCAAACCCAGCACGCGCAAATCCGGGATGCGTTGAATCCCCTGAAAAAAGCTTTTGATTATGCGCCCTCCTGGGTGGTGATTATGATTTCCATTTCTCTGGGTGTGGGCACCATGATTGGCTGGAAGCGCATCGTCAAAACAATCGGGGAAAGGATTGGTAAAGAACATCTTAGCTACGTCCAAGGCGCCAGCGCTGAAGTGACGGCGGCCGCCACCATCCAGCTGGCTTCGGCCACGGGCCTTCCGGTGTCCACCACCCAGGTGCTCAGCAGTGGAGTGGCCGGTTCAATGGTGGGAACGGGCGGAGCGAAAAATCTTCAAAGCGGCACAGTGCGAAACATTTTAATCGCCTGGCTGCTCACTTTTCCGGTGACGATGTTCCTCAGCGCGCTTCTTTTCGTGGTTTTGCGTTTGTGGTGGTCCTAAAAAGCATGGATAAGCGAAAATTTGGCAGGCCTAGGATTGGGTCTTTAGCCTAGTCAACAAATTCCCGATTTTAGATAATGGGTCAGTTCCAAACCACAGATCAAATTAAATAAGAAACTGAAATTAAGCTTACAGAGAATAAGAGAATAATAGAATAAGCCCTAACGGTTGCGCATGGGCCGGAAATCATTTTTCTTTCGGCTGGAGCGGGAGTTTGTTTGATCAACGGCCTTGAATCCCAAGGTGAGAGATACCACATGGCTAAACAATCCGTTGCCCTGCTGGGCAAAATTGGTGAGAGCGTAATCGACGGACACGGTTTTTATTCTCAATCCCATACCCACGGAAGGGCGCATAAGCCAGGCCTTTTTTTCAGGTGTTTCCATAACTCTCTGAAATCTTCCCACGCCGCCCCGGATGAACACGATATTCTTGTAGTCGGCCTCCAGGCCCACATTCAGGTCCATGCTCACAGGGCGCCCTGAAACAAGGGTGTTGCGGCGTCCGTCGGTGGTGAGCACCACGTCCAGCGCGGGTGTAATATGCACCGGATCCTCGGCGCCAATGCCCACGCGGTAAGCCACGGACGGTACAATTTTGGGCAGGGCCATTTCGCTGGAGCGGGAGATGATTTCATTGCCCGTGAGGGCAAAAACTTCGCGAAAAAGAGCCGTATTGTACGAAAAGTATATATGGGTGGTGCTGATGTCGCGCAGCGCCAAGCCGCAGAGCAAGCCTTCACGGACGTATCGAAGCCCTGCGTCCAGGCCGATGCCCCAGCCGGAGCCAAAAGGTCCGATGCTGCGGTACAGCACTTTGGCTGTGCCGCCCACACTCAGGCCTTCCACAGGCAGCAGGTGCGCGTAAGAAGCTAAAAAAGCATAATCCGCCACCGAAAAGGATGTAAGGCGGTCGTAACGAATTTGCCCATCCTTATCGATCAACTCCAGCGTGTTGGGGATATTGTCCACACCCTGTCGCAATACACTAAAGGCACCGGCTCCGTTGTTCCCCAGCCGCAACCCAAGGCCGCCGTAATCAAATTTGACGATACCTCCAAAATGTTCGTTGTGCATGAGAGACAGCTGCACTTTCTCTTTCATGAAAGCCAGCCCGGCCGGATTCCAGTAAGCGGCGCTCACATCTTCGCACGCGGCTGTGTAAGCTCCGCCATTGCCTAAGGCCCGGGCATGGGTGCCCAGATCCAGCCAGGCATTGGCATATTTCACCTGGCTGAAAGCCGACCCTGCCGAAATTGCAAAATAGAGAGGGACAGATATCCTTCGGAAAAAAATTCTCATGCTGGCCGAGAACAAAGATAGGTAGGAAGTACTGGGCCAGGCACAGGTAATTTTGTCCACGTTTTGAGCCGGGGACAGGCCTACATATTATCGTCCGTTTTTTTCTTTTCCCTGATGAATGTCTGTGTGAAGAAAGTAGCGCATTTGCCCGTGTACGAAGTCATTTTGGCGCGTTCGGTGATTTCACTCCTGGCCTGCCTCATTCCCTTGTGGCGCAGGGGGATTCATCCTCTGGGACGGCAGCGCCGGTACCTTTGGATGCGCGGGGCGGCTGGCTTTCTGAGCCTGAGCCTGTATTTTTTCACGCTGCAGCGCATTCCTTTGGCGTCGGCCGTCACCTTGCAATACCTGGCGCCTGTTTTCACAGCTCTTTTATCCTGGCGTCTTTTGGGAGAACATATTTCCTTTTCCCGTTGGGCTTCTTTTGTCATTTCATTGATGGGGGTGGCCGTGGCCACCAATTTCGACCCTCACACCCCGCCGCTGTTTGCCCTACTTGGCCTGTTTTCAGCGCTTTTGGCCGCCGTGGCTTATTACAGTATTTCGCGGGCTAAGCATTCCGAACATCCTTTGGTGATCGTGCTCTATTTCCCCCTGGTGGCTATTCCGGTGACCTCTCTGATGTGTCTGTGGCATTTCGAGTGGCCTTCGGCCACGGACTTCTTCTGGCTTTTGCTCACGGGACTGTTTACCCAAGCCGCCCAGGTGCTCATGACGTTAGGATATATGACCGAAAATATTGGGAAAGCAGCAGGTCTCAAGTATTCTGGGGTGCTTTTTGCGCTTTTCTGGGGTTGGGTTATTTTTCAGGACAGCTACACGCCAGGCCAGATAGCAGGCATACTCCTGGTGGTTTTAGGAACCGTCGGGCACATTGTCTTTCCTTGAAAATAATCTTTCAAGCCTACTGTCCTGCAGTCTTTTCTGAAAAATTGTCAGATTCTGTCTGATTTTTAATCCAAACCGGCAGATAGAATCCTTTGGATTTTTAACGGCACATTTATTGGAGCTATAAAATCACAAAATTTAATTCATTATGAGCAAAATTATCGGAATAGATTTAGGTACCACCAACTCCTGCGTGGCCGTTATGGAAGGCAACCAGCCCACGGTGATTGCCAACAGCGAAGGACGGCGCACCACCCCTTCCATTGTGGCCTTTTTGGATAATGGTGAAAGAAAGATCGGGGATCCTGCCAAACGTCAGGCCATCACCAACCCCAAGCGCACTATATATTCCATCAAAAGGTTTATGGGGCGCACATTTGATGAAGTGCTGGACGAAATAAAGCGGGTGCCCTACCCTGTGGAGCGCGGTGAGAACAATACCCCCCGCGTGCGGGTGGGAGACCGCCTGTACACGCCCCAGGAAATATCGGCCATGATCCTTCAAAAAATGAAACAGACGGCCGAAGACTACCTGGGCCAGCCGGTGACGGAAGCGGTGATCACAGTGCCGGCCTACTTCAATGATGCCCAACGCCAAGCTACAAAAGAAGCAGGGGAAATTGCCGGCCTGAAAGTCCGCCGGATAATCAACGAACCCACGGCCGCTGCGCTGGCCTACGGACTGGACAAAAAGTCCAAGGACATGAAAATCGTGGTGTTCGACTGTGGCGGCGGCACCCACGACGTCTCCGTTCTGGAGTTGGGAGATGGTGTCTTCGAAGTGAAATCCACCGATGGCGACACCCACCTGGGAGGCGATGACTTCGATCAAAAAATTATTGACTGGCTGGCCGAAGAGTTCATGCGGGAAGAAGGCGTGGACTTGCGGCGGGACCCCATGGCCCTGCAACGTTTGAAAGAAGCGGCTGAAAAAGCCAAAATTGAGCTATCGTCTGCCACACAGACAGAAATCAATTTGCCCTACATCATGCCGGTGGACGGTATCCCCAAACATTTGGTGAAAACCCTCACGCGGGCCAAATTCGAGTCTCTTGTGGCTGATCTCATTGATCGCACCATTGCGCCGTGCAAAAGCGCTTTGGAAAAAGCGGGTCTTAAGCCCTCCGACATTGATGAAGTGATTCTGGTGGGTGGCAGCACGCGGATACCGGCCATTCAGCAAGCGGTAGAAAAATTCTTCGGAAAAACGCCCTCCAAAGGTGTGAACCCTGATGAGGTGGTGGCTGTCGGCGCCGCTATACAGGGCGGTGTTCTGGCCGGGGAAGTGAAGGATGTCCTGCTGCTGGATGTGACTCCGCTGTCCCTGGGTATCGAAACCTTAGGCGGCGTGTTCACTAAGCTCATTGAAGCCAACACCACCATTCCCACGCAGAAAACGGAAGTGTTCTCCACGGCTACAGACAACCAGACCTCTGTGGAAATTCACGTGCTGCAGGGGGAACGACCTATGGCCAAAGACAACCGTACCATCGGCCGGTTCCATCTGGATGGCATTCCCATGGCGCCGCGCGGCGTTCCTCAAATCGAGGTAACTTTTGATATCGACGCCAACGGCATTCTCAATGTCACAGCCCGCGACAAAGGCACCGGAAAAGAGCAAAAAATAAGGATTGAAGCTTCCTCGGGTCTGAGCAAAGAGGAAATTGAGCGGATGAAGCGCGAGGCCGAGCTCAACGCTGAAGCCGACCGTAAAGAGCGCGAAAAAGTTGAAAAACTCAACGCTGCGGATGCCCTCATTTTCCAAGTGGAAAAACAACTGAAAGAAAGCGGTGAAAAAATTCCGGCCGATCTGAAGGCCAAAATTGAAGGCATTCTGGGTGAATTAAAGACCGCACATGGCCAGAAGGACATCGATAAGTTGGACCGGCTCATGAACGATTTGAGCCAGCTCATGCAGGAAGCCGCAAAAAATATCTATTCCACGGACGGCGCCGGCAATGCCGGGCAGTCCAATGCCGGAAATACTGGTGCAGAAGCTTCCTCCAACGGAGGTCAGGTGACCGATGTGGAATATGAAGAAATAAAATAATCCTTCGCGTCCCGGATTAATAAACCCGCCCTTGAGGCGGGTTTTTATTTTTGTTTTCAAAAGATTCCAACGTTATGAACCCTCGTATTTTACCTTGTATCTTTTTCATCCTGGGCGTTTTGGGATTTGGTTGCGACGCCTGGAAACATCCGGAAGCCATGGCCCAAAAAATATTTCCGTATGCAGGACTTTATCATGCCATCGTGCCCAGCGCCTCCTGCGAGGGCCTGTTTTCTATCCTCACCTTGACCAGCGACTTCAAATACGATTTAAAAATCAAAAAACTGGGCGTGGCCGATAGTTTTGAAATAGAAACCGGTACGTTCAGCTGGGACGCCTCCACACGAAGACTTACCCTCAGTGGCCGGGGGCCGGAATCCAACAAGTTCTATTTTGATAAAGGGAATTTTATTCTGCTGGACAAATCCGGAAAACCCCACCAGGGCGATGAAGCCGAACGGGAATCTTTTGTGTTTTATGCCTATAAAAATGTATTGAAGGAAATCAAATGGAAGTTGGTGGAAATAAATGAAAAAAGTCTGCCCCCGGATGAAGTGTACCGCCAGGATCCCTACGTCTATTTTCCCGCAAAAGACAACAGCGTCCAGGGGTTCGGTGGTTGCAATTCCTTTTTCGGCAGCGCCCGCATCCGGGAGTCAGGGGAAATATCCATGACCGATCTGGCGGCCACCAAAATGTATTGTGCACAGGTCTCCATCGAAACCGATTTTTTGAACAATCTCAGGGAAGCCGATACATTTTCAACGGACCAAAATTTTCTTACCTTGTTGAAAGGGTCCAAAACCTTGCTGAAGTTCAAAGCCAAATATTGATGTACAAGACCCTTAATGTGCAAGGGTATTAAATCGTCCGGAATTTTCTTTATAAAATAATAAAATGAAGATAATGAAATTATCTTTTTTGACAAATTTCTTTACTTTTAGCGAATTGAATTCTGAATTTTAAAATGTAATTTTTTAAATACTTTTTGTCTCATTAATTCCACATTTGGGTTATTATTAAATATAATTATAATGTTCAGTTTTCTTCGGCTTATTGGACTTGGTTTGTTCTTAATTCTTCTTCGATGTAAAGTGAATCCTCCGCTGAAATTCAGCGAAACCGATCCTTTGGAAAATGTGTCTGAAATACAGCTGCCAGAAGGATTCGAAATCAGCGTTTTTGCCCGGGTGAAAAATGCTCGGGCGATGGCCCTGAGTCCCCAAGGCATCTTGTATGTGGGCTCCAGAAAGGAAGGCAGAGTGTATGCGGTGTTGGATAATAATCAGGACGGCCGCGCCGAGGAAGTGGTGACGGTGGCTTCCGGACTTCAGATGCCCACCGGTGTGTGCTGGCATCAGAATAATTTATATGTATCGGAGGTGCACCGTATTTTAATTTTTGATGCCATTGATCAGAATTTCCGGCGCAACCCATCCTATCGGGTTGTCCCTTACACCTTTCCGTCGGAGGAGCACCACGGCTGGAAATACATTCGCTTTGGCCCGGACGGCAAACTGTATGTGCCTGTGGGCGCCCCTTGTAACATTTGCCTCCGGCCGGACGATCCACGGTTTGCCACCCTCATGCGCCTGAATCCGGACGGTTCGGGTGCAGAAATTGTGGCCCGGGGCGTCCGAAATTCTGTAGGTTTTGACTGGAATCCTCAGACAGGTACCTTGTGGTTCACCGATAACGGGCGCGATTGGATGGGAGACGACCAGCCGCCCTGCGAGCTGAATCGTCTGGACAAGCCGGGTCAGCATTTCGGTTTCCCCTTTTGCCATGGCCGCAGCCTGGCCGATCCGGATTATGGAAAGCAGGCCCGCTGTGACACGCTCACTTCGGCCGCCATGGAGCTGGGCCCACACGTGGCGCCTCTGGGCATGTGTTTCTATCGTCATACCGCTTTTCCGGAGAAGTACCGCCATGGCGTATTCATTGCAGAGCATGGGTCCTGGAACCGTACCACGCCTATCGGATACCGCATCAGTTTTGTTCCGATTCAGCAAGATCAAGCCCAGTCTTATGAAGTTTTTGCTTCCGGATGGCTTCGAAAAGATGGCAGCCGGTGGGGGCGCCCGGTGGATGTGTTGACGGCGCCCGACGGCGCGCTGCTGGTGAGCGATGATTATGGAGACGCCATTTACCGTATTGCTTACAAAGGTCCTGGGCATTGAACCCGCAATTGGAGGCCGCATTGTAGTTTTGGCCGTCATGTTTTGGAACAAGATGAAGTGGGTGGTGCTGGCGACACTCTGCGGGGTGTCTTCCCGTGCCCAGTCCACCACCACCTACGCCTTGCAGGAACCCTTCGTGGCGCGCTACTTCGATACCCGCTTGGCATTGAACCCGGCAGCGGCCGGCAGCCAGGCGAAACTCCAGGCCGCGGCGCTAGGCCGTACCCAGTTTGTAACGGCCCGCAATGCGCCTTTTCACTTGCTGTTGCAGGGCGATGCCGCCTTGAAGCAATTCGGTGTGGGCCTCGTGGTCAACTATCTCAGCTACGGCAGCGCTCTGGATACGGTTTCTTCCGGCATTCGCATCAGCAATGCCCGATTGGCCGGGGCTTACCATTTTAGTTTCACGAAGTTTAAGCTGGGCATTGGGCTGGATGTCGGATTTCTGAACAAACAATTCCGTTATCCCCAGACGGGCATTATGAATTCCCAAACCCAGCCGGATATTGGCGCGGGTCTTATGGCCTATGGGGATGAATTTTTTGTGAGCGCAGCGTTGCAACATATTGCCCCCATGCGTTTCTCCGAGTTGGATGATTCGGTGGCGTCCCGTCGGACGGCGGTGGTATCTTTTGGTTATATGGGTGCGCCGTCTCCTGGAAAAACAAAACCCTACATCACCACGCTCCTGAGATCTGACTTTCGCTATCTGGCGGCGGATGTTAATGCCGGGCTTTCGTTCCGCTTTTTCAACATCGGAGCGCTATACAGGGCTTATTTCCTGCCGGATGATCCCGGTTACTTAGGCAAGCTGGGGGTTCAAGCCTCGGGCGTTTTATACGATACCGAAAAAATGGCCTTCTCACTTTTTTATTCTTTTGAAACCTTTGTAGGTCGGCGCAGTTTCACTCTCAACCGGGCGGCATTCCATGAAATTGGCGCTCTTTTTCGACTCAAAACCTTCAAACCTGTCATAATTGAAAAGCCAGAAAATTAGGCCCAGCCTTAGGGGACTCTTTTTCCTGATACTGATTTCTTTATGCAGGCTGGGAGCGGAAAGCTCGTTGTTTTCCCAGAATCCCCTGGAAAGCGCGGTGGCTGCCAAAAAGCAGGAGATTCGACAGCAGGAAGCCCGCCTGAAGCAATTACATCAGGAATTGGAAGAACTCCGGCTTCAGTGGATTCAATATGAACTCAGGGCCCCCGGTTTGCCTGTTTTGCGGGACAGTGGTTACACGGTGTGTCATGCGGCCATGGTCCTGAACTACAACGAAAAACATGAACAGGCCAACTGGGTGGCTCATATCCTGGTGCCTGAGGTGGCTACGGGTGTTCAGTCCCGCACCAACAACTTCCGACCGGATCCCAAAGTGCCTACAGGTACGGCCACAAAAGAGGACTACTGGCGCAGTGGTTTTGACAGAGGCCATCTGGCGCCTTCGGCGGACTTTCGTTGGAGCTTCAAGGCCTTGGATGAATCTTTTTATTACAGCAATATGGCACCCCAACGCAAAGAGCTGAACCGGGAACGCTGGAGTGAACTGGAAGATCATCTGCGCCAATACGTCATAAAAACAGGACGTCCTTTGTATGTAGTGACAGGGGGCATCCTTAAAGAGGGCTTGCCCACAATTGGCCCCAACCAGGTGTCGGTGCCGGAATATTTTTATAAGGTGGCGCTGGATTATACCCATCCGGAAAAACCCGGAATAGCCTTTATTATGCCCAACTCCGTGTGCCGGAAAAGTATCATGGGTTATAGCTTTCCGATTGACTCCGTGGAGGCACGCACCGGAATCGATTTTTTTCCAAAATTCAGTGCCGAAGAAGAAAGAAAAGCCGAAGGCAGAGTCCTGGACAGTCTCTGGAACTCGGAACGCCTGAAGCAGTTCAAGGATCCTCTCACCAGTCCGAAACTGCCACGGGGTGCGATGAATACGTTGGATGCCCGTCAAAGCCTGAACCAACATGCCACGGTGTGTGGCACAGTGGCCGGAAAGCCGCATATGGCCCGCAACGGGAACATCTATATAAATCTGGATAAACCCTATCCGGATTCCGATTTCACGCTGGTGATTTTTAAGAAGGATATTCCTTCCTTTTCATACGACCCCCTTGGAGTGTTTCAGGATGACCGGTCGGTATGCGCCACAGGAAAGGTAACCGAATATCAGGGCCGCCTGGAAATCATTCTTTCTCATCCCCGCCAAGTCAAATTCTTGGAAGAAACCGAAGACCCCTGACGGCAGGGATTATTTTTCGCAGTGGCGGGCCTTTTCTGGTTTTCTGATTTTTGGTTTGGAAGAATTAATTATGACTCACAAAAATTTTGTGTACTTTTGTGGTGAAATGAAAGGGGGGCTTAATGGAGCCCCTTTTTTGTTAAAATTGGAATTTTAGATTCTGGGTGGATGGATATTTCTGCTGTGGAAAAATTTTTAAATGAATTTCTGGAAGGCGGTCCGCACTTTCTGGTGGAAGCCAGTGTGCAGAAAGGCGATCATTTAGAAGTGTATATCGATAGCTATGAATCTTTTTCCCATGCGGATTGCATAATGGTAACACGGGCGCTTCAAGACAAGTTTGGCCCGGAACTCGATGCTTTTTATATTACCGTGTCGTCCGCAGGTTTAGACCGGCCATTTCGTTCCATCCGCCAGTATCATAAAAATTTGGGGAGGCCCGTTAAAATCATCACCTGCGACGGCAAAGCCTACACCGGCCTTCTGGAGAGTCTCACCCCTGAGGGCGTCCGACTGGAGGTGCAGGATTTTAATGTCCAAAAGAAGAAGCCACCCAAAACGGAGCCCCAGATCCTCTTCATACCTTTCTCAGAAATCAAACAAACCACCCGGCTAATCCTTTTCAAAAAAGAAAAATAAAAACATGGCTAAAAGAAAAGTAAAAACCCACGAGTTCGACCGTGAACAATTTAAGGAAGCCCTCACGGAGCTGAAAGACTTAAAGAATGTGGACAGGGTGAACCTGATTAACATTATAGAAGAAACGTTCAGAACCGTATTGGCTAAAAAATATGGTTCGGCCGACAACTTCGATATCTTTTTTGCCCCCGACCGAGGTGACCTGGAAGTGTATTGGAACCGCGAAATTGTCGAAGACGGCAAGGTGGAGGATCCCAACCGCCAGATTGAACATTCGGAAGCCATCAAAATAGAACCCGACTTCGAAGTGGGGGAGACGCTCAGCCAAAAAATTCCCTTGGAAGAATTTGGCCATCGGGCCGTGGCCACGCTTAAGCAAACCTTACAGGGCCGTGTGCGGGATGTGGAGAAAGACAACATTTACAAGAAATATAAGGACCGTGTGGGCGAAATCATCACGGCTGAAGTGTATCAGATTTGGAAAAAAGAATTGCTGCTCAAGGACGACGAGGGCCACGAGCTGGTGCTCCCACGCGATCAGATGATTCCCGGCGATTTTTACAAAAAAGGAGATATGGTGAAAGCCATTGTGGCTAAGGTGGAAATGAAAGGCAGCACGCCCATCATCACATTGTCGCGTACTTCGCCGGTATTTCTCGAAAGATTATTTGAAGCAGAGATTCCGGAAATTGAGGACGGGCTCATCAGCATCCGAAAAATTGTGCGCTCCCCTGGAGAGAGGGCCAAAGTGGCCGTGGAAACCCACGATGACCGCATTGATCCCGTGGGCGCTTGCGTGGGTGTCAAAGGCACCCGCATTCACGGCATTGTGCGCGAGTTGAGAAATGAGAATATCGACGTGATCAACTTCACCCACAACATGCCCCTGCTCATTCAGCGCGCCCTAAGCCCGGCCAAAATCACCAGCATCCGCCTGGACGAAGACAACCACCGGGCCGAGGTATTTCTGAAACCGGATCAGGTGTCCCTGGCTATTGGCAAGGGCGGGCAGAATATCCGACTGGCCTCCCGACTCACAGGCTACGAAATTGATGTCTACCGCGACACGGATACCGAAATTGAAGATGTGCCGTTGGATGAATTCCGGGATGAAATCGATGGATGGATTATTGATCAGCTGAAGGCCATTGGCTTAGATACGGCACGCGCCGTGCTTGAAATTCCAAAAAAAGAACTGGCCGACCGTGCCGACTTGGAGGAAGAAACAGCCCAGTATGTGCTGGACGTGCTGGCCAGAGAATTTGAAGAAGACGCGGGGGATAACAAAGATGACACCGAGAGCGATGAAGATGATGAAGGGGATGATGCATCCTTTGGGGAAGAAGAATAAAAAACTTTTTTAATTAACTTTGCACGCATTTGTTTTCCAAACTTGCGATGAAATGAAGACGCCTTCTGACGGTTAGTAATTGATTAACAGCCTGCTGTCTCGTCATTTCGGAGCAAGGGCGGGAACATTTGCAGGCTATTTTCAATACACGAATTACATGTCCGAAACCGTCAAAGAAGAACGCATCAACAAAGTTGCCAAGGATCTAGGGGTTCCTCCTAAGGATATTATTGAACATCTCCGGAAAGTAGATCCAGCAACCTACGGAAGCCTTAATCCCAATTCCAGGCTGGATGGCCGGGCTGTGGACCTGTGCATCCAGGAGTTTGCAAAGGACATGAAACTGGCTCAGGAGGCCCGGAAGCAGAAAGAAGAAAAAAGCCATCGCACCACGGTCACCCTTGAAGAGAAAGAAAAGACTGAGCTTTCAAAAGAAGAAAACGAAGTGGATTTAGGGGAAATTAGTTTCCTAAATCCCGAGATTTTAGAAAAAGAAGAAAAGCCAGCCTCCGGGCCTTCCACCATTTCACCGGCCAAAATTTCCGACGACACCGTATCGCAGCCGTCCCTCCAGAAGATTTCGGAAGCCTTGCCTGCTGCTTCAGAAGAAAAATCGGAATCCCTCCAGGCTTTGCCGGGGCCTAAAGTCGTGGGAAAGATTGACCTGCCGGAAGCGCCATCCGCTAAGTCCAAAACTTCCAAAAAGAAAACGGTAAAAGATAAAGATAGCTCTGGCCTGGAAGGGACGCTTCCCCAAGCGGAGACTCCGGTGGACCCGACGGAAGACGCAACGAAATCTAAAGCCCCGGAAAAAGAGACCCCAGAACAGGCCCCTGACGCAGGACCTGCGGTCCCGGAACCCTTACAGCCTGTGCGCCAGGAGCCGGAATTGATCCGGGGTACGGTGGAAAAACTGAGCGGCCCTAAAATTTTAGGCTCCATCACTTTGCGGGAGGAGCCGCCCAAATCCAAAGATTCGTCTAAAAAGCAGGAAAGCCAAACTCCTGGAGATACCAAGGATAAGCCGAAAGAGAAAAAGAAACGGCGCAGAATCATTTCTTCTTCCGGCAAAATTGATGTCGAAAAGGTGGTACGCAGCACCGATGCGGCCGACGGGCGTTTCAGAAGTGGAAAAGACAAACCCGGGGAGGGCCAGCCGGCTTCAACTGAGGACTTTGGAAAGCGGGTTCGGGAAAATCTGCGCCAACTGGAGGAAAGAAAAAAAGCGCCTTTGGCAGCCTTGCGGCGCAAGAAAAAAGAGAAGGAGCAACTGGAGCGGGAAATGGAAAAAGCCCAGCAGGAAGCCCAAAAGAAAGTCCTGCGTGTGGCTGAATTTGTGCCCGCCTCGGAACTGGCTAAAATGATGGACGTGCAGGTGCAGCAAGTGATTCAGGCCTGCATGGAATTGGGCCGTATTATCTCCATCAACCAAAGGCTGGATGCTGAACTGATCACGGTAATAGCCGAAAGCTTCGGCTATACTGTGGAACTCGGCGAGGAAGATATTCAGGCAGGTATTCCTGATGAACCGGACGATCCCAGCCAATTGAAGCCCAGGCCTCCTGTGGTGACTGTGATGGGCCACGTGGATCACGGGAAAACCTCGCTGTTGGATTATATCCGCAAAACAAATGTGATCGCCGGAGAAGCCGGAGGCATTACACAACATATAGGAGCCTACGCTGTGGAACTGGAAGATGGCCGCCATATTACATTTATTGATACACCGGGCCACGAAGCTTTCACCGCCATGCGTGCCCGGGGTGCCAAAGTGACCGATGTGGCCATTATTGTGATTGCTGCCGATGACTCCGTGATGCCTCAAACGGTGGAAGCCATCAACCATGCCCAAGCGGCCGGGGTTCCGATTGTTTTTGCTTTCAATAAAATGGACAAGCCGGGTGCCAACGCTGATAAAATCAGGGAGGCACTGGCCAACATGAATATCCTTGTGGAAGAATGGGGCGGGAAATACCAGTCCCAAGAAATTTCGGCTAAGACGGGCATGGGTGTCTCACAACTGTTGGAAAAAGTGCTCCTGGAGGCGGACATTCTGGAACTCAAGGCCAATCCCAACCGCCGCG
This sequence comes from Flavobacteriales bacterium, assembly GCA_025055575.1. Lineage (GTDB taxonomy): Bacteria > Bacteroidota > Bacteroidia > CAIKAF01 > CAIKAF01 > JANWWQ01. The sequence goes on from JANWWP010000063.1 coordinate 37,169, forward strand.
CCCAAGGCACCGTGATCGAGGCCAGTCTGGATAAAGGACGGGGCTATCTGGCCACCATTTTGGTGCAAAATGGCACCCTCCGCACAGGGGATATCCTTCTGGCAGGTTCTTATAGCGGCAAGGCCAAGGCTCTCTTCAATGAACGAGGCCAGAAAATTGATGCGGCGGGCCCCAGCACGCCTGTGCGTGTCCTGGGTCTGGATGGCGCTCCCCAGGCCGGTGATAAGTTTGTGGTGCTGGACGATGAAAAGGAAGCCCGCGAACTTGCCAACAAACGCCAGCAACTTCTCCGTGAACAAGGATTGCGCGCCCGCAAGCACATCACTCTCGACGAAATCAGCCGCCGAATTTCCATCGGTGAATTCAAGCAACTGAACATCATTATTAAAGGCGATACCGATGGCTCCATCGAGGCTTTGGCAGATGCCCTGCTCAAGCTATCAACCGATAAAATCCAGGTGAACATCCTGCATAAATCCGTCGGACCTATCTCGGAATCGGATGTCCTTCTGGCTTCTGCTTCCGACGCCATTTTGATCGGGTTTAACGTGCGGCCATCGCCCAAAGCCAAAAACTTAGCCGAAAAAGAACAAATTGATGTGCGATCCTATTCGGTGATTTACCGCGCCATTGATGAAGTGAAAAGCGCCATGGAAGGCATGTTGGCGCCTGTGTTTGAGGAAAAAGTGACGGCCAATATCGAGGTGCGGGAAGTCTTCAATATTACCCGCGTGGGTAAGGTGGCCGGCTGCTATGTTTTAGATGGCAAAGTTTCCAGAACGGATAAAATTCGGGTGATTCGGAATGGTATTGTGTTGCACTCTGGAGAAATAGACTCCCTGAAACGATTCAAAGATGATGTGAAGGAGGTGAACCACGGGTATGAATGCGGTATTTCCATCAAAAACTTTAACGACATTCAAGTGGGCGACATCTTAGAAACCTATGCTGAAGTGCCCGTGACACCAAAACTTTAGCCATTTTAAAGGCCGCCATGGAATCCGGTCCGGAAAATATCCTTCTGAGTCTGGAGCGCATTTGGTACATTGTCGGTACAACATTCGAAAGTCTCGTGCGGCCGGGCGTTGAGGACCCCACCTTACGCCTTTTAATTGTGCGCCACGAAGCGCCGGTGATCATGGAGGGTGTCCTGAAATTCAAAAAAAACGGTTTTTACCGCGAGCATTCTTTTCAGCTCAGCACACAGAATCCGGAGAATCTAAATTTTTCTATTAAAGAAAAAAGTTGGCTTTTTGGAGGTCGCCATTCCGTCGTCCTCTGGCCGGATGCATCCAAGGAATGGATGATATGGAAGGAGACCTTACCGCGGCGTCGGTGGGTGTGGCATCTCCTGAGCGCATCGCCCCATCCCGAACGCGACGCGCTTCACGCTTTTCTCCTTTCAACGGCAAAACATCACCCCGAGGTGGCTAACGGATTCTTAAAATTCCAGCCTTGTATTCAGCGCTCTGAAAAAGCAGACTTGAGCATTTCCCCGGGGGCATTGAACTGAACAGCGAGTTTTAGCCTAGAGGCATCAAATGACAGCCTCTCACATCCGCATCCGCCAGCCTTCCAAGAACTTTGAAGCGGCCATCTTCATACACCCTGCCAAGGTCTTCTGTGGCTAAAAAAGCACAGGAATGCAGATTGGCCAGGTCGGTGATGAGCAAGCGGCCTTCACCTGTGGCCAAGGCAGGTCCCAACGGGTCATCTGCTTCCTGAACCATGACGCGCATCCAGGGCGGGCACTGAAAAAGGCCCTCCGATAAGGCATAGGCCTGTGAATGTAATTCCGTCATGCCGTATTCGCTGAGAATGCGTGAGGCGGGAAAAGCTTTCTTCAGCCTATCATATAATTCTTCTTTACTGATTTCTTTTCCTTGGCGCTTCATGCCGCCCGTTTCCATGATGGTGAGTTGTGGATAATACCCCTGGAATTTTTCCGACCATTCCAGGAGGGCGTAAGTGGCGCCCAGGAGAAGAATGGGCTTCCCATTTTTTGACAGGTTTTTTATTTGGGCGCTCAGGCCCACAAAGTCCCGTTTGAAAAAGGCCTGATGGGTCTCCGTGCTGGCCTCATGCAGAAAACGGGCCATTTGCACTAGGGAAGCGTGGGGGCGCTCAAGATATCCTGGCAGAAGGAATAGAAATGCGTACTGTTGAGGTGGCCCCAAAACCCTTTCAAAACCCGCCAAAACCACTTGCCGGTACCAGTCCAGCGAGGCAATGAAGTGACGGGAAACTTGGGATCCGGTGGTGCCGCTGCTGCAAAAAACGGCTTCAGCGGGTTGAGAAAAATCGTAGACGTCCGATGTTTTGAAAAATTGAATGGGGAGATATACAATATCAGATTTTAAACTCCGGCCTTCAGAAATTAAAAAATCCCGCCATTTTTTTAAGGGCTCCACCTCGGAACTCTGTTTCTGGAAAAGAACTTTGGCCCATGGGCCGAAAGCTTCGCGTGGGAAGGCTTCAGGAGCGAAGCGCATACCCCTTCGCAGGTGTGCGGATGGATAGGTTAGAAATCCTCGTCATCATCAAAATCATCATCCGCAAGGTCTAAAGCGTCGTCATCCAGGTCAGGCTTCAACTCTTCCAGATCGGGTTCCCGGTCCATATCCTCATCCGAGTCTAAATCCTGAGAATACACCGAATCTATGCCCTCGTACACATCATTTTCATAGTTGTCTGGCAGGTTGCTGAATTTGCGAGGTCTGGGGGAAGGTGCATCCGAATCGCTGTCGGGAAGTTGGGAATTTTTGAGAGGGGTAGATTTTTTTCTCATAGGCATTTGGGCTTATTTGAAATCCGCAATACAAAAATAATAGGGTTGTTTGTTTCAATTACAAATTTGGAGATTTTGGAGCATGGATTAATTTAAGGTTTCAATTGTTTTTATGTTAATCCGGGATTAATAATTTGATAAAATAGGTATGGGTAGCTTTGTCCCCGTATGTCCAACAATTCACAAATTCATATTTTGTTGGTGGACGATGAGCCGGATATTTTGGAGCTCCTTGAATATCACCTAGTAAAAGAAGGCTACACAGTGCACACGAGCACCAACGGAAGGGATGCGCTGGCAAAAATACGGGAGTCCAAGCCCCACCTTGTGGTTCTGGATGTCATGATGCCCGATATGGATGGCATTGAAACCTGCCGCGAAATCCGTGGGATGAAAGATATGGAGGATGTGTTGATTGCCTTTCTGACGGCGCGGGGCGAAGATTATTCCCATGAAGCCGGGCTCGATGCCGGTGCGGATGATTACATTATCAAACCCATCAAACCCAGGGTATTTTTGAGCCGTATTCGAGCCCTGCTGCGGCGCAGTCGTATTTCCGAAGTCGAGGACAACAGTGTTTTGGATTTCGGGGAGCTTCAAATCAACCGCGAACGCTACACCATCACTTACAACGGAAAGGAAATTGAACTGCCCAAAAAGGAATATGAATTATTGAGTCTTTTGGCCTCAAAACCAGGAAAAGTATTTCGGCGCGATGAAATTCTGAGAGCCATTTGGGGCGATGAAGTGGTGGTGGGCGACCGCACCATTGATGTGCATATTCGTAAAATCCGGGAAAAACTTGACGATAAATTTATCCGTACCATCAAAGGTGTAGGCTATAAATTTGACTTTTAACAACGTTTTGAGGAGCCGAAAGCGTTCTATAAATTGAAAAACCAAACCCCGGCCAAACTTTCTTTTTACTCCTCTCTCTTGGTGGCGCTGATTTCCACGCTGATCGGCGCGTTGTTCTATTTTTTTATTTTTAAGTCCTTCTCTGCCTGGTTTTGGTTGGCCCAGGCTTTAGTGATGACCGCTACAGGTTATGTGATTTTCCGTTACACCATCAACACCTTTATCTATGATAAAATCAAGCTGGTGTATAAGACCATCCACCAGATGAAATTGGGTAGAAAAAAGGAAGATTTACGGAAAAAATTGGGCAGCGGGGACGATATTATTTCAGATGTTAAAAAAGAAGTGGAGGAATGGGAAAAGGTTAAAACGGAAGAAATCAATGCTTTGAAAAGGGATGAAAAATTCCGCCGGGAGTTTATTGGAAATCTTGCCCATGAACTGAAGACCCCCATTCATATTATTCAGGGATTCATCACCACGTTGCAAGACGATCCGGACATTGATCTTGAGACCCGGAAGAAATTCATCGAAAAAGCAGCCCGCAATGTGGAACGTATGATCAGCCTGATCAACGATTTGGATACCATTTCGCGTTTGGAATCCCGTCAGGTGCAATTGGAGTTGGAAAGCGTGAATATCGTGAAACTGGTGGAAGAGGTTTTCGAGTCGTTAGAACTAAAGGCCCGGGAGCGCCAAATTCGGCTTTACCTGAAGCACGAGAATATTGGCAATCCCCATGTGCTGGGGGATGCGGCTTCGCTGAAGCAGGTGCTCATCAATCTGGTGTACAATTCTATCGTTTATGGCAACGCGGGAGGGAGCACGAAGGTGTGTTTTTTTGAGATGGGCGACCACATTCTGGTGGAGGTGGCCGACGATGGCCCCGGAATAGCTCCTGAGCATTTAAACCGCATTTTCGAACGTTTCTACCGGGTGGATAAAAGCCGTTCCCGCAACATGGGTGGCACCGGCCTGGGGCTGGCCATCGTGAAGCATATTCTGGAGGCGCATGTGGAGAGCGCCGGAGCGCATCCCATCAATGTGCGCAGCGAAGTGGGGAAGGGGGCCACCTTCAGTTTTGCCCTTCTGAAATACAGCCAACGCAATAAGGTACCCCTCAAGATGGCGGGAGAAAATGGCGGGTCTTCAGGTTGATAAGACAAGTGGGTAGAAGATCCTAAAATTTTTCCCTTCAAAGCCGGAAGTTTAATCAGGCTGCGGTCTCGGACCCACACTCCGGGCTATGGCTTCCACCTGGAACATGTAGGTGCGTTTGTTGAAGGCCGGGGCATACACATAAGCCCACACCGAGAACAGCTTTTTTTTAATCGGGTCAAAATAGCGGAGGCCCACAAAGGGCCCGCCCTTAAATTCCCCGTGCATACGCCAAAGACCTCGTATGCGCAGGCCATAGGCCCCGTTCAGGGAGATGGCACTGCTGTCGCAGGGTACGCGGGGCTCCACTTCCATCCATGTGCTGTCCTTGGCACCATGGACTTTTTGACGGAGCACAGGGGCAAAATCGGACAAAAAAGAACCTACAGAAAAGCGGGAAGCCTGGTCATAGGGGCCGCTCTGGATTAAAATGCCCCGCTCAATTACGCCCCGGTGCCCACCGGGAAGGCTTCGTTCTGCGATGTGGCGCACGTAGGCCTTAGCTTGGCCTGTGTCCACACAAAAAAAGCCGGCCGGCAAAGCCAGCCTGGCTCCGGTAGCCTTTTCTACTTGTGCTACAGCTTCCGATGCGGGATTTTTCTCAAAATCCTCCATCAGACGCTCCAGATCTCTTTGATAAAACAATGCCTCAATTTCCTCCCGTTTCTCCCGAAATGCCGATTGAAATCCATTTTCCCCCTGCACATTCAATTGAACCACCCTCTGGCGGCGGGCCCATTTGTTGTCCTGCATGGCCAGCATGGGAGTGCCTTTGGGTGCATCCAAGTTGACAAGCAATACGTTGCGATGGTATTTGAACACGCTGCCGAAATGCGCATCATCGATCCTAAAAACCTTGTAGAAGGCTTCCGGCTGGAGCATTACCCGCATGGGACGGGAAAACCAGGCTTTTAAGGTATCCAGCACCGGGTTGGGTTCCTGCACATAGGCTGGTGGAAGCACCACCACCACTTCGCCGGGATGCCCGGTGGCTTCTTTCATCATCCAGGTGGCATTGCCGTCGCACCCACTGGAGAAGACTATGAAAAGTCCTGCCGGAAACCAAGAGAATCCCCACGCAGAGGACCTTCTTTTTAAAAAGCTAAAAATCATGCCAGAGGCTTGATTTTAAGCCGGTCGCCCACACGGAGGTATTTGCTTCTCAGGTTGTTGAGTCGCATGATTTGAGCCACAGAAACATTGTATTTCTGGGAGATGGAATACAACGTTTCGCCGCGTTTGACTTGATGATAGGTGAAATGAGACTGTTTTTGGGACGGGCCTTTTTCTGGCACAGAATTTTTGGGTGGAGTGTGTGCTGTGCTCACCGCTTCCTGGGAGGGAGAGGCCGCCAGACGAATGAGCAGCTTTTGCCCGGGGGACAAAACATCGCTGTGGAGATTGTTCCAAGTGCGGATATCGAACACCCGCACTTCGTATTTGCGGGCTATGGCGGTGAGGTATTCACCGGATTTCACCACGTGCCAAATTTCTTTTACGAAACTGTTGGCCGCGTTTGAAGAATCGGGCTCGGGTAGCCGGGCGGCCACGGCGCTGTCCACCGAGGGCGCCACCACCGGTTCCAGAATGCGGTAGAGTTGGTGTTCGTTGGCCATGAATGGCCCGACATATTTACGGGGAATAAAGAGGGGATACGGCTTGTAATTTCCGGGAATGATATCTTTTACATACATGGGATTCAGCACCCTCAGGTCTTCCACGGATATCCCGAGCACACTGGAAATTTGCTGGAAAGTGACGTTTTTATATATTGTGACGCTGTCGATCTCCGGATTGAAAAATTTGGGTTGCAGGGGGAAAAGATTATGCTCTTTGTGATAATGCATCACATACACCACGGCAATAAAGGCTGGCACGTAGCTTTGGGTTTCACGTGGGAGAAAGGGCCGCACCTCCCAATAGTTCATTTTTCCGCCCGCGCGCCGCAGGGCTTTGTTGATGGTGCCCGGCCCTGCGTTATAGGCAGCCAAAGCGAGATTCCAGTCGTTGTAAAGACTGTGCAAATATTTTAAATAACGGCACGCAGCCTCTGTGGATTTTTCAGGGAAGCACCGTTCGTCCACGAAGGAATTGACCTGCAGGTCGTACAACAGGCCGGTGCGGTACATGAATTGCCACAAGCCTGTGGCGCCGGCGGGAGACCGTGCAATGGGGTTCAATGCCGACTCCACCACCGCCAGATATTTCAGCTCTACGGGCAACCCATGGCGCAGCAACTTTTCTTCGAACATGGGGAAATACAGCTGGGCCATCGCCATCACGCGGGGAACAATGTGACGCTTGCGGCGGGCATACAGGTCAATAAAGGCCCTCACCTGGTCATTGAAAACCAGTTCGAAAGGGGTGGCCGCATCCAATCTGCGAATGCGTTGCTCAAACACATCGTCCGGATACCAAGGCACAGAATCCAGGGGAAATTTGTACACATTCAAACGTTCCCTGTCTGCCGTGAATTGGTGGTGTGAAAAAAAATTCAGAATATCCAGCGAATCCATCATCGCCACCACGGGATCGTCTTTGGCCGGAATAAAATAGGTTTGATTGAAAGCGGATTTGCCTCCAAGTGCCCAACAGAAAAAAAGAAAAAACAAAACCGCTTGCCTCTGTTTTAGAAAAGAGGAATGCATTCTCAAAAAAAATCCTTTTCACAATATTAATCAAATTCAGCGGACATCCAGTCCTTGGGCTCCAGGATTTAGGAAAATCTTAACAATTACACAGCGTTCCGGAGCTATCTGAAATAGAAAGGCGTTTTGAAAACCCGCTGAAAAATGCTACATTTGCGGCCCCAAAAATTGTGCCGGGATGTCCGCCGTTCCCAAAATATACGCAGGATCAGCTTCCCTGGAACTGGGCCAGAAGATTGCCGAAGCCTACGGCACACATCTGGGCACTGTAAAACTCAACCGCTTCAGCGACGGGGAGATGCAACCCAGTTTCGAAGACTCCGTGCGGGGCGATGATGTTTTTATTGTTCAAAGCACGTTTCCACCGGCCGAGAATATTCTGGAGTTGCTTTTAATGGTGGATGCGGCCAAACGCGCCTCCGCGCGTCAAATCGTGGCCGTGATACCGTATTATGGCTATGCCCGGCAGGATCGAAAAGACAAACCGCGGGTTTCCATTGGCGCAAAATTGATTGCCAACTTGCTGACGGCCGCCGGCGTGACGCGCATCATGACGATGGACCTGCACGCCGACCAGATTCAGGGATTTTTCGATGTGCCGGTGGATCATTTGTTTGCCAGCACCATTTTTGTTCCCTATATTCAAAATTTGCATCTTGAGGATATTGTGATTACGGCGCCGGACATCGGAGGGTCCAAACGCGCCAATTCCTATGCCAAATACCTCAATTGCGAAATGGCCCTCTGCTACAAACAGCGTAAAGTGGCCAACGAAATTGAAAATATGACAGTGATTGGGGACGTGAAAGGGAAAAACGTGATCATGTTGGATGACATGATCGACACGGGCGGGACGCTCACGCGTGCGGCCGAAATGATGATGGACCGTGGCGCTTTGAGTGTGAGGGCTCTCTGCACCCATCCCGTGCTATCCGGTTCTGCCATCGAACGCATTGAAAACTCCAGTCTCACCGAAGTGGTGGTCACCGACACTATACCCCTGCAACGTCCCTCTTCAAAAATTGTGGTCCTCTCTTGTGCCGAACTTTTCAGCAACACAATTTACAAGCTCATTCACGACGAATCTATTAGTTCTCAGTTTATTTTTTAATTTCATCCCATATGAAAACCCTTCAAATCCCCGCCATACAGCGTGAAAATCTGGGAAAGGCCGACAGCCGCGACCGGCGCAGGGAAGGCTTGGTGCCCTGCAACGTCTATGGTGCCCAGTCTCATCTGCACATCTTGGTGGACGAACGCCATCTTAAAAAGCTGGTGTACACCCCGGAGGTGATCGTAGCCTCACTCGAAATAGAAGGTGTTGGCACCCACCGGGCTGTGGTGCGCGAAACCCAGTTTCATCCAGTGACGGATAGAATTATTCACATGGATTTGGTGGAAGTGACCGATGATAAACCGGTGAAGGTGAAATTGCCCATTCGCCTGGTGGGGAACTCTGCAGGGGTCAAGGCCGGGGGAAAACTGAAAACCGTGATGCGCAAACTGCACGTTCAAGGGCTGGTTCAGGATTTGCCGGATTTTGTGGATATCGATATTACGCCCCTTGAAATCGGGCAGGCTATTCGGGTGCGGGATTTGAATGTGCCCGGCATTAAATTTCTGGACAGTCCAGGAAATGTGATCGTGAGCGTGGCGGCCACCCGTGCCAGCCGTCAGGAAGAGGCTGCGGCCGCACCCGGCAAAAAATAACTGTCAGGGTTTCATTTCCGATATCCATTCCCGAAGGAGAGCTATTCCCTCTTCGTCCACTGTGCGACGTCCCATCTCCGGCATCATGATGCCGGGATCCAGGGAAGCCATACGATAAATTAAAATGGATTTTTCCGGGGCTCCCGGTTCGATGGAATACTGAAGATGGGCGGCCGCTCTTCCGGCGGCTACGGGAGGCTTACGAATTCCCAGCTTCACAGGATCTTTTTCCCTGTAATTCAGAAATAATCCGGAAGTAGCGGCCTGGCCCTCAGGCCGGTGACAATGTCCGCAATTGATATCCAGGTAAGCCCGCGCCCGGCTGTTGATATCAGCGTCGGGGTTGTGCATTTCAGGATCTGCACCCACCTGTTCCAAAGGCGGCAGCTCGCGAAGAAGCCCCTGCTCTGCCCAGTACATTAACTGATTCTTGACGCCCGCGCCCGGATATGAATACATACGGTTCAGATGCCGGGCTGCCGGACCAATGGGAGAAATGGCGCCTTTGTATTCATGGCATTGTTTACACTGGTTCTTATTAGGTACCACGTAGGCAATCTGGCGTTTTCGACCATCGTAATGAATCCAGCTGACGGATGTGGACAGGCCCGCCACGTCGTAATAGGCTTCGGTTTGTTCCGCATTCCATACATAAGGCCAGGCTTCCCACCCGCGTGCCGTACGCGCCAGAATACGCGTCTCCAGAATGCGCCGTGCCCCATCCGGAGTCCGGAAGTCTTCAGGATAGTAAAAATTTTTAATGAGCAGAGTGCCTTCCGGGAATTCAAAAATTTCTTCAGGATCAAACCGGGCCGATTGCCCGGCAGGCAGACGCACAAAGCGTTTTTTAAAAGCATAATCCGAAAATAAGGCCACCGTCAAATCATAGGGTACAACCCCTTCCGAGGGTTGTAGGTTTTTGAGCGGAGGTGTAAACAACCCGAGTTCAGAAAGCTTTTCCGGAGGTCGAAGGGACAGGAATGTAAGCAACATTCCTGCAGCCAGAGATGCAACGCCGGACATCATGGGTTTCCACAAATTTAAAAGCCCGCTACTTCCGTTTGGGGGCTTCAGAGGAAAATTTTTTGTGGATTCAAACTTACTTAACATTATTAATGATTCCATTTTAGAACTCCCGTCCACCTTTTAAAAGGCCTCCAATCCCAAATATTTAGAAAAACAAAGTGCTTAAGGAAAGCAATGCCTTTCCACTCTTGGACGTTTTGTTTCTTTGCCCACTGTTCATGCGCTACCCGGCTTGGTTGCCTTTTCTGCTGCTGGCCTGGCAGGAGTTTTCTACCGGGCAAAAAGCCCTCAACTACCCGGAACCTGCCCAAAGACCCCCCATGGATGCCACCGTGGCCATCCCACCTGAAGCTTATGTGTGGGCAGATTCCGTGATGGCCACATTAACCCCTGATGAGCGGGTGGCCCAACTTTTTATGGTGGCGGCCTATAGCAACAAAGATGCCCGACATGAGCAGGCTACTGAGGATTTGGTGCGGCGTTGGGGCGTCGGAGGCTTGATTTTTTTTCAGGGAACGCCCGGAAAACAGGCCGCCCTCACCAACCGCTATCAAAAGGCCGCCAAAGTGAAGCTCTTGATAGCCGGGGATTATGAATGGGGCCTCAGCATGCGTTTGGACAGTTGTCCGCGCTTCCCTTGGCAGATGACTTTGGGGGCTGTACAGGAGGATTCTCTCATTTTTCATGTGGGTGCCGAGATGGCCCGCCAACTGAAAAGACTTGGCGTGAATGTGAGTTTTTCCCCGGTGCTGGATGTGAACAACAATCCGCGGAATCCCATTATCAATGCCCGTTCGTTTGGAGAGGACCGTGTGCAGGTGATGCGCAAGGGACTGGCCCTGGCAGCGGGTTTGCAGAAAAATGGAGTGATGGCCTGTGGAAAGCATTTTCCGGGTCATGGCGACACCGACAAAGATTCCCATAAAGAACTGCCTTCCATCCTGCATCCTCTGGAACGCCTTGACTCGGTGGAGTTATTCCCTTTTCGGGCGGCGGTGGCCCGCGGCCTCCAGAGTGTGATGGTGGCCCATTTGTATGTTCCTGTATTAGACTCCACCAAACACTTGGCCACTTCGCTTTCCCATCAGACCGTAACGGGCCTTTTGCGCCGGGCTTTAGGATTTCAGGGTCTGGTATTTACGGACGCATTAAATATGTCGGGCGTAAGTAAATATTTTCCTCCAGGGCAAGTGGAGGTGTTGGCCCTTAAGGCAGGTGTGGACATCCTTCTCATGCCGGAAAACGTGCCTCTAGCCCTCGAAAAAATTCGGGAGGCCATTCAAAAAGGCACCCTCCAGTCGGCCGAGCTGGACGCCCGATGTCGTAAAGTGCTGGCCTACAAATATGTGTTGGGGTTAAACAGGTGGAAACCCGTGGACTTGAAGGGGCTTCGTGAAGATTTGTGGAACCCTTCTTTTCATCTTATCCAGCGGAAAGTTGTGGCGGCTTCCCTAACCCTTTTGAAGAATGAAAATGAATTGCTTCCTCTGGGCGGTTACGACACGCTCCGTCCGGTGCTGGTGACAGTGGGAGCCCAGGAAGATGAGGTTTTTTCCCGCACTTTAAATTTTTATTTGCCATTCAAAATACATCGACTTCCAGAGAATCCGGATTCGCAGCAACTCAAAGCTGCAGAAGAAGTCGTTCGGGAAGGCAACTTGCTGGTATTGTCTTGGCACAAGGCCGTTAATAATCCCTGGAAAGTGCAGAAAATTCCGGACTGGCTGCCCTCCTTCACGACAAAGCTGGCCCGCCGTGTTCCCACCGTGGCGGTGGTCTTTGCCAATCCTTACAGTCTGTCGGCTTTTCCAGAAACCATCCAGGTGCATGGACTGCTGGCGGCCTACCAGGACATCCCTGAAGCTCAGGAGCTGGCAGCTCAGGCTTTGTTTGGGGCTCTTCCTGTGAGGGGGCGTTTGCCTGTGACGGCCAGTCCTTTTTTGCGCTGCGGCGCAGGCCTTGATGTGGTGGCAAGGCCTGTACTCAGATTCGGAATTCCGGAAGAGGCCGGTTTTTCTTCTAAGGCGCTTCAAAAGGTGGATGAAATTGCCCAGGAAGGCATGACGGCGCGGGCCTATCCGGGATGCGTGGTGCTGGCAGCCCGGCATGGCCTGGTTTTTTTCTATAAAGCCTTTGGAAACACTATGTATTCTGGGGGAGAACCTGTGAAAAAGGAGGATCTTTATGACCTTGCTTCCGTCACCAAAATAACGGCTACTCTGCCTTTGTGCATGATGTTGTATGACCAGGGCCGTCTTAATCTGAAAGCCGTGGTGGGCGATTATTTGGCGGAAAGTCGCGGCTCACGGGTGGCCTCGCTAAAAATCGAGGATCTTCTCACGCATCAGGCCGGTCTAAAAGCTTGGGTTCCTTTTTACCAGAAAACTCTAAGGCCCGGGGGCAAACTGCGGGAAGACTTCTACAGCCACACGCCGGACGCCCTGCACACCTTGCAGGTGGCTGAAGGGATTTATGTGAAACCCTCCATTGTGGACAGCGTGTTTCAATGGATTTTTGAAACCCCTGTAAACACTGGCCAGGGATATGTGTACAGCGATTTGGGCCTCTACCTCATGGCCCGCATCTGCGAAAGGTTGTTGGGCGGTCGTCTGGACTCCCTATCATCGAAATTGATTTTCAGAAAACTTGGAGCTTACACCACCACTTACAACCCCAGGCTGCGCTTCCCGGTCGAACGTATTGTGCCCACAGCGGTGGATTCTAGTTTTCGCAAACAGCTGCTGCGCGGCTGGGTACATGATGAAGGGGCGGCGCTTTGCGGCGGTGTAGCCGGTCATGCCGGCGTCTTCTCCAATGCCGTAGATTTGGCTAAAGTCATGCAGATGTATCTGAACCAGGGCCGCTACGGTACGGAAGTATTTTTCAGTCCGGCCACCGTTCAGGAATTCACCCGATGCCGCTTTTGCAAGCAAGGCAATCGCAGAGCTTTGGGCTTCGACCGAAAAGAACCCGGAAGCAAAGGTCCGCCCTGCGAATGCGTATCTCTGGCCAGTTACGGTCATACGGGCTTCACCGGCACCATGGCCTGGATGGATCCGGAAAACGGTCTTTTGTTTATTTTCTTGTCGAACCGAATTCATCCCTCCCCACACAATAAAATTTTAATCGACAAAAACATCCGGGCCCGCATTCAGCAGGTATTTTATGATGCCATGGGTAAGATGATGCCCGATATGGACTAAAAGTTCTTTTTCATTTTTTCTTAGAGCCCCAACCAATACACAACTTTCAGAACCACCCCGCGCGAGCGGATGTCCCATTTTTCAGTGCCATAATTATCGGTGTACACCAGAAAGACGTCCGACATCGGCGCGAAGCGCCATTGCAGGCGGGCTGTCACGTTCAGATTGCTGATTTGGGTGTTGTATTGAATAAAAGTGGTGAAAAAGATGTTATTGCGCGGCGTAATTTCCAAAGTGGGGCCCACCAGCGTCAAAGGTTTACGACCGTAGGGTGCCGGGAGCATCACATCGTCGTACGTGAAGCGCAGGGAAAAATTGCCCCAGGGCTGCACTCTGTAGCCCATTTGCCCGCCCAGACCCAGAATATGGCCGTTGAAGTACGATCCGCCATAAATATTTAGGTTGTATGTGAACAACTTACGCTTATTGGATTCAAACTTTACAAAGCCCGTCCGGTAATGGTATCCACCCCTGGGCAGTGGGAGAGGAAGCTTGCCTGTGATATCGGCATCAAATAAAAGCCGTGTGAAATTTTCGTTGAATCCGGCTGAAAAAACTGCAGTGTTTAGGAACGTGATGGTGAGCGAGGGTGTAATTTGAGCATCTGTGGGAGAGAAACTGGAATCGGCGTACCAATTGAAATACAGTTGTGGACTGATGGAAAAAATGCGGCTATTTTCAGGATAGAATATGTACGCCACACTGGGCTCCAGGCGCCAATAAGCCAGTCTCACCAATCGGTTGTTTTTACTGTCCAGGTGGAATTGTCTGGGCACAAATCCGACATCGGCTGTGTAACTGCGGCCCACATATTCATGGTTCCACATGATGCTCCAGTGGCGGGTGTTGTAGCCCAGATAGGAGGCATGGGCATAGGCATCCCGAAGCGTGCCAGGCTGTAAGGAATGATGGAAAAAAAATTTTCCAGTCCACACGTTGTCCCGGCTTGCTAAGTCATAATCAAGCCCCACAATGCGATTGTAGTCTGATTTTAAAAGTCTTGGGCCTTCAAATGCCTGTCGGTTCACAAAAATGAATCCGATGTTGGATCTGTTGAAGACCAAGCGCTGAACGGCCGCCACCAGATAGTTCTGGGGGCGCAGATTGAGGTCGCCGCGGCCGGCCGTTTGAATGTCCATAGCGCCCACGCGCCACCGCCGGTTTACTTTCCCGGACAACCGCACCCCTCCCAGAATGGGAACGGCCTGACCATTGTACAAGCCAATCTGTCGGGAAAAAAAAGGCCGGATTCTAGTGAATCCGAACCGGGCGAAAAGATCGCTGTTTTCAATAAAAAATTGACGTTGTTCCGGGAAGAAGAGGCTAAAGCGGGTGAGATTGGTGATCTGCCGGTCCACATCCACCTGAGAAAAATCAGGGTTAGCCGTCAGATCCAGGTTCAGTGAAGGGGTCAGGCTGATTTTGGCATCGGCGCCCAACCCCCACAAAGGCTGATACCTTGTGGGTTGTCCGGTAAAAGAGGTTTGGAGGCCGCCCAGAGCATAAGGGATCAGGGCCGCGTTAAAGCGGGGAGGTGGTGGCGGCTCAGGCCACTCCAGACGGCCCGAAAAAGCCAAAGAGGTCCGGCCAAAATTCACTGGAATGGGCGACCAGCAACCTTCCTCATTAATATTGAGACACACCCGCACAAAATTGACCCGCCAAAGGGTGTTACCTGCCTTGTATCGTAAAGTTTTAAAGGGAATTTTGATTTCTGCCTGCCAACCCAGGCTGTCTCTATGAACTGCGGAAAACCACCGGTTGTCCCATCGGGGTTCCAGCCCTCCAAAGCCACCTCCGTTTTGCAGAAAAATTTCGGCTTGAGCATTATAAGGATTCACCACAAAGCAAAATGCATTGGTTTTGTCGTTGTAGGTATCGAAGTACACCACAAAACAATCGCTGTTCCACATGTCGAAATCCCTTTTGAGACTCTGCACCACATAAGGCTTTCGTACTGTTTCCCCGCAGCGGGCATGCAGGTAGATATTTTTTTGGTCATAGGCCAGGCGCACCTCCGTGGGTTGACTGAAGGGCAAGCTGTCACTCGGGAATTTTTGATGGAATCCGGAGGCTACTTCTGTGGATTGCCAAAAGGTCTCCAACGCAAGGCCATCCAGTTCGCAAGACCCAGTAATTTTTTGAATACGGTAGCTTTTTTCAGTCGGACCTTGCGCCACCAATGTCGTCCATCCAGCCGTCCAGAATCCGATGGAAAATCCCGGCAGCCAGCGCAGGTAAGCTCTGTACATTTGCCCTATGTTGACCATACGGTATTTTAAGCTATTAATTCCCCTTAAAACCATGCGACTTTTCTGTCCGCTTCTGATAGTCTGGTTGGTTTTTTTTCCAGCGCTGCGGGCGCAAAATAACACAAGGCTTTCCCTGGAAGATGCCGTGCGGGGCCTGTTCACCAAATATAAAACAGACATGCCCAGTCCTTTGTGCTGGGTGGATGATACCTCTTTCCTATGGACACGGGATTTTAGAAATATTCTTCTTCGACGTGTGGGCAGCCCTGAGGAAATAGTGTGGTTCTCTGCCGAATCGCAGCCGGAGCTAAAAAATCAGTCTCTGGTGAATGCCCAGCGTTCGGGTGATGGAAAAAAAATAATCCTTGAATTTCAGGACAGATACATTTTTCGCAATCCTGAAGGCGACATCACTTTGACGGAGATTTTGAAGCCTAAAGACAGCCAGGACCACCACCTGCATCCGGAGCGGCGCCTTTTAGCCTACACCGTAGAGAATAACGTGTATTTGCTGGAGCCCGGTGGACGGGAGGTGAGCCTGACGCAGGATGTGGATAAAGGGATAGTGAACGGCAGTGGTTATGTGCATCGTCAGGAATTTGGCATCCAGGAGGGCTTGTTCTGGAATAAGGCAGGGGATCGCCTGGCCTATTATTCAAAGGATGAGCGCATGGTGAAAGAATACCCTTTGGTCAATACCTCCGCCCGGGAAGCGGAACCCCGGTTCATCCGTTATCCTATGGCCGGTATGAAAAGCGAAGAAGTGAAAATCAAAGTGTATCATGTGGAATCGGGCGCCACGACCACGCTGCGCACCAACTCCCATCCGGAAACATACCTCACATGCGTCACGTGGGCTCCGGATGGACGCCAGATCTATACCGCCTTGCTTAATAGAGCGCAGGATCACTTGACCCTCATGCGCTTTGATGCTGAATCGGGCAGCGCCAACGGGCGGATTTTGGAGGAGAAACATTCCAAATATGTGGAACCCGAGCATCCCCTGGTGTTTGTGAACAACAAACCGGATCGGTTCATCTGGCAGAGCGAACGCGATGGTTTTAATCACTTATATCTGTATTCATCAGAGGGTCAGCTAATTCGGCAGTTGACGAAAGGCGCCTGGGAGGTCACCGAAGTGCTGGGCCAGGATCCAAGAGGGGAATGGTTGTATTACAGGGCCACAAAAGTGTCTCCACTCGACCGCCATATCTACCGAGTGAATCTATATAACGGCAAAAATGAAGCCGTCAGTGATGAAAAAGAACCTGGCACCTGGTGGGGCTGGTTATCGCCCGACGGACGCCGCCTCCTGGCCACCTTTCAGTCCGCTCAAAAACCTGCAGGCATTTTCTTGATTGAGACGGCCACAGGAAAGAAAAAGCTTATCTATCAGGCGACCGATCCATTGGATTCTCTGCAGATACCCAAGCCGCACATGCGCCCTTTCCTATCCGCCGATGGGCGCACGATGCTTTATGGCCGGGTCACTTTGCCGCCCCGTCTGGAACCAGGCCGCAGATACCCCGTATTTTTATACGTATACGGCGGCCCCCATGCCCAGCTTGTCACCAATACTAGGCTTTGGGGCGCAGGACTGCTGGACAGCTATATGGCGCAGCAAGGGTACGTGGTGCTCACGGTGGACAACCGGGGATCGGCCCATCGGGGGCTGGAATTTGAGAATGTCATTCACCGCCGGCTTGGATTTCATGAAATGCAGGATCAGGTGGCGGCCCTCCGCCAATTGTTCAAGGAGCCTTTTGTGGACAGCACCCGCACGGTGGTGCACGGATGGAGTTTTGGAGGATTTATGACAATTTCACTTTTATTGAACTATCCTGATCTTTTCAAAGCCGGTGTGGCAGGGGGACCTGTAACCGACTGGAAATGGTATGAGGTCATGTATGGGGAACGTTACATGGACACGCCTGATGAAAACCCCGAAGGCTATGCAGCCACGTCCTTGCTGGACAAAGTTCAGAATTTAAAGAGCCGTCTGTTGATCATTCATGGAATGCAGGATGACGTGGTGGTGCCTCAACACAGTTTTGAGCTGGTGGAAGCCTTCATCAAAGCCGGCCGTCAGGTGGAGTTCTTTCCTTACCCGTCCCACGCCCACAATGTCCGAGGAAAAGATCGAATCCATCTGATGCAAAAAGTTATTGATTTCCTGACGAAGGATGGGCTAAATGCACCTTAAATAGCACATAAAATAGGGCTTGGATTTTTTATCCAGAAGGCCTGGCTGAAAAGAAAGATCGTTAAAGAGGGGAAACTTTTAACCAAATACAAGAACGCCCCGCCTCATGTGTCCGAACGAACACCCGTAGAGCCAAATCCTCCGGATCCGCGTTCGGTGGACCCCAGCTCATTTTCCGGGATCCAAACGGCTTTTTCATATCGGGCTACTATCATTTGGGCAATGCGATCTCCGGGTTGAATGGTTACTTTTTCCGAAGAAAGGTTGATCAGTATGACGCCCACCTCCCCGCGGTAATCGCTGTCTATGGTGCCCGGGGCGTTCAGCACCGTAATTCCCTGGCGTAATGCCAACCCGCTTCTGGGCCGCACCTGGGCTTCGGTACCGGGCGGTAATTCGATAAAAAGACCGGTTGGAATCAACCGACGTTCTAAGGGTTGAAGAGTGACGGGAGCGTCCAGGTGCGCCTGCAGATCCATACCTGCGGAACCTTCTGTGGCATAGGCAGGATAGGGAAAAGGAGAAGTATTCTTAATTTTTACGTGCAAGGGCATGGAGAAGGGATTTGTCAGAAATCAATGGCACTGCAAATATGATATATAGCGCCATGAGCACAGAAGCCAACCCATACCTAACCCAAAGAGCAGAATGCATGGGTATTATTTGAAAAAGGGCATAAGCGCCGCCGGCCAATAGAAACAATTTTCCCAAACGGTCCATTTGGTAGGGGATGGGAAATTTCTTTTGCCCAAAATAATAGGATACCGCCACCATCACGGCGTAGCAAGTCAGAGTGGCCCAGGCCGAACCCCAATAACCAACAGAAGGAATGAGGGCCACATTTAAAACCACAGTTACCAAGGCGCCCACGATGGAAAAAGCCATACCGTAAGAGGTTTCTCCTGACAGCTTGTACCACATGCTGAGATTTAAATAAACTCCCGACAACAAGATAGCCATGGTTATGACCGGCACGATGCCCAATCCCTCCCAATAGACCGGCTGGGCGATGAAGTATTTCAAAATGTCCAAATAAAGATTAATAAATAAAAAAATACCCAGACAAAATCCCACAAACCAATTCATAATGCCTGCATATACGAAAGGGGCGTCCTGCTGGCGGGCCTGGGAAAAAAAATACGGTTCCGCGGCAAAGCGAAAGGCCTGAATGAAAAGATACATCAGCAGGGCCAGTTTGTAACAGGCCGCGTACACACCCACTGCGTGGCGGGCTTCCTCCCGGGGTAGGATGTGGGTCAGAAACAGGACATCGGCTTTTTCATTGATAATGAAACACACTGAGCCCACAGCCAAAGGCCAGGAATAGCGCAACAGGCGGGGAAGTAAAGAACTTGAAAACCTGGCTAATGAACCCAGCACAACGGGCAGCAGTAGAAGAAGCTTTACGGCGCTGGCAGCAATATTGCTCATAAAAACATACGCCACGCCCACATCGTGGTTGTACATCGTACGCACAAGAGGAGAAGATTCCGACCCTTTCTCAAGGTAAACCTGTCGGCAGTAAACAAGCCAAAACAATATCAACCCCACAGAAACCCCCACATTCGCGATATTCACCAAGGCAAAATAGCCGGGTCTGTTGAGCTGGCGCAAACGGGCCTGAGGCAGGGCCGCCAAGGCGTCTAAAGCAATGATCAGCGAAAACATGATGACATAATCGCTATGGCCGGGATAACGCAGAATCTCTGAAATAGGTCCGGCTGTGGTAACCACGGCCAGAAAAAAGCCCAAAGTGAGGAATGCCACCACCCCCAGCGCTGTTGTAAATACAGTTTTGGAATCGTTCACGTGTCCCCCAAAACGGAACAGAGCTGTCTCCAGGCCAAATGTCAGAATGGCCAGTACAACAGCAATGTAGGAATACAACTCATTGATAATAGCGTACACCGCGGGTTCAAAAATGCCCGTAAGAAGAGGGGTCAGAAGATAGTTGAGAACCCGCGCCACAATGCTGCTAAGGCCGTAAACGGCCGTTTGGGATGCCAGCTGTCGAATGTTAAGCGGCATGCCGCAGGGGCGTCAGGTTCACCGTCCTGTGAAGCGCGGTTTGCGCTTTTCGAGAAAGGCTTGTGTGCCTTCCCGAAAGTCTTCGGTGGCAAAGCACAGTCCAAAAGCTTCAATTTCTTTGTCAAATCCGCTGCGCAGGGGCTCATAACCGGCCCGAATAGCGTTCATGGCTGCGGAAATGGCAGATGGGGAATTGGCGGCAATCCGACCGGCCAGGGCGCGTGCCTCCGAAAGCAATTGTTCCGGTGGGTAAATGTGATTAAAAATGCGGAGTGCCAAAGCCCTGTCAGCGGGTATGCGTTGGGCGCTGGTAATGAGTTCAAACGCAGCACCAGGGCCGGCAATACGCGCCAGGCGCTGGGTGCCTCCATAGCCAGGAATGACGCCCAGCGACACTTCCGGCAAGCCCACCTGCGCAGTGGTGGCGCCCAGACGAATATGGCAGGCTAAGGCCAGTTCCAAACCGCCGCCCAGAGCATACCCATTCACGGCCGCAATCACGGGTTTGGCTAAGTTTTCAATAAAGTTGAAAAGACGTTCTTGTCCATCAGCCGCCAGGCGACGCCCTTCTTCCGGCGAAAATGAAGCAAATTCAGCAATATCAGCCCCGGCCACAAAGGCTTTTTCGCCGGCGCCGGTCAGTATGATTACCCGCGTTTCTGGGTCGTCCTCGGCAGAGGCGAAAGCTGTATTCAATTCGAAAATTACCTGTCGGTTCAAGGCATTCAATTTCTCTGGCCGATTTACGGTGATGAGTGTAACGGCCTCGTTTTTTTCAAGAATTACATATTCCATAATCCAGGCTTTAAACTTTTAAAATACGGCGTACCGCAAAAGAACGGGAAGTTTTGATTTCTAGAATATACCAGCCGGCTTTAAGGTCTGACAGGGGAAGAACCACCTTCTGAGCACTCTGCATTGCCTGCCACTGACGGACACAATTTCCGGAAGGATGAAAAATGCGTAGAGACCTGAGGGGATTTGAGGATTCAGAAGCCACCACCAATTCCATGTCACAAGGTATAGGTCCCACATGAATTACTGCCGTATCCGCTGTTTCCAAGCTGGTGGCAAAGGCCGGTTTGAAATAGGACAAACCTGATAGGGTGGCAAACCAGTAGCTGGTGTCTTGCCGTTCCCGAACCGCAAAAACTCTGTTTTGAGCCAGACCGCTGTAACCGGCGCTGAGGCAAGTGAATACGGTATCATTGTAAAGCCAGGCTCCGCAGGTTATTTCATTGGTGGCTATCCACAGCCTTTGAAATTGGTCAAAATGGAGGTCCCATACTTGGCTGATACCCTGCCCTCCGGTGTGGGTTGCCCCAAACAGCGTCCACGTGCCCGTGGTTCGATCCAGGCAGTGCAGGGCACTGTCGGGTCTTGAACCTGAAAGCCCAACCCAGATGCGGCCATCAGGGCCCATGGCCACCGTTTGAACGTGGAGGCTGTTAAAGTTGGTGTTCAAAGTATTGTAAGCCGTCCAGCCCCCGCTGCAAAATTTGAGCAGCCCGGCATTGTGTGTAGCCACCCACACACAACCGCTGTCATCTTCAGCCAGGGCATTCACGTAACTTAAATCCAAGCCTATGGAGGCCGGACTCAGATGTTGCCAGGCGCTGTTGGCTAATACATACACCCCCTGTCCGTGCGTGCCCACCCAGAGGTCTCCATTGGCTCTTCGCAGGACGGCACCGACATTGTTGGTGAGCCAGGGCGCATTACCACTGTGGTAGTGGGTCCAGGCACCGTTGTTGAAGCCAAAAAGTCCACCTGACAGCGTGCCTATCCAAAGGGTTCCTGAAGCTTCCCGGTGCAGTGTTTTTATCCAATTATCGGTCAGGGGACTGTTGGCCGTGTCCCAAAGGTTCCAGTTCAATTGCTCGCTCAGGCTGGCCAATCCGGAACTCGTGCCCATCCACACCGTGCGGTTGGGGGCTACATCCAGGCTGGTGATTAAATTGGAGGGCAAAGGAGATGTGAGGGTATCGAATGTATACCATCCCGGGAAACCCTGGGCGGCTAAAGAACCATTCCAAAAAGTTAAAACGATCGCAAAAGCAATCTTCCCCCCGTTCATACCACAAACTTAGAGATTCCCTTTCAATGCCCGTAGGCTCACGCTTCTGTCCGGATGCGTTTCAAAAGATGTTCCAGACCGATGAAGGCCCCTGCCGTGAGGAGCGCAGACAAGGCGGTGCCGGTGACGCCGTGCAAATTCATATTTTGCCCGGTGTAATAGAGCCTGTCCGGGATAATAACTGGCGAAAAAATTCCATTTCCGGGCCGGTGGTAATCTTTCAAAATTCCATACATAGAACCGTTGGGACTGCCAATGTAATCCCGCCAGGTGAGTGGCGTGGAGACACTCACAGAGGCTATGCTTTCGGAAGTTATGTGCAGGGCTTCCGGTAGGCTTTCCAGAAATTCTTCAGCCAGATGGCTTTTAAGTGCTTCATACTCCGGATCGCGGGTTTCAGGGTAATGAGGTTGAGTTCTAAAGGTGGATTGCCATTTTTGAAAAACTTTTTCTGGGCAATACGTGAGAACATTTATCACGCTCGCGTAACCAGGATGGGCTTCATCCGGAGTCCAGAACATACCCCAGTGATCAAATGGATTTCTCGCAGCGCCATTCCAGACTTCTCCGCAAGGATTTCCATAAATGTTGTGGTTTCTGTAAGGTATGGTACCGGGTTTCAAAGCCAAATGTAAGGTGAGGGAAGGACTGGAATCTCCCAGCCGCACTTTGCGTCGGAATGACGGTGGCAGGCACTCCGATGGCACCACCCGTGCCACCACCGTGGGGTGGACCGCCATCACCAGGCGTTGGCACTCGAAAACTCTTTTTTGGAGGTCACACACCCGCCAAGCGCCGCTCGTCTGATTCAGAATCTGATGGATTTCTGAATAATTAAAAAGCTGGCCTCCCCACGATTGTATAGCCTTCACAAGGCCGGTCGCCAGTGTATGACTTCCTTTTCTTGGTCTCCAGGCGCTCTGTACGTAAGAGGCCATCGTCATGGCATGGGTGTAAAAGCTGGTTGCCGCACTGCGCCCATCATAAATAAGACTATTTCCGGCCAACACCTTTTTTAGCAGAGGGTCTTTGAAAGATTGGTCAATATATTCGTAGGCTGCCATACCCAGATAGGGATTACTCAGATAGGTATCCGCAGGCAACTGAAGATGAAAAAGGGGAGCGCTCTGCGTGACCTCCTGCATCACGGCGGCGTAACGGCGTAAGGCGCTTTTCTCCGAAGGAAAAAAATCGGAAAGTACGCGGGCGAAATTGTCGAATCCTTGAGCCAGGGGATAGATACAAAATTCCCCGCCCGGCCACACTCCGTCAAAGCAATCCGGATCTAAGCGAATGAAATCTTCGGGCTTGAAAACTCCTAAATAGCTTAGGATAAGATGAAGATTCTGACCTTCATCCAACCCGCCGATATAATGAATGCCGGTATCTATAATTTTTTTGCTCCGCGAAAAAATCTGCAGTGCACCGCCAAATTGGCGGTTCTTTTCAAAAACCGCTACCTTAAAACCTTCCTTAGCTAAGAAGGCCCCCACAAGGAGGCCTCCGATGCCTGAACCTACGATGCCGACATCATAGCGCATACTCCGGGCCCCGACAAAAACAGGGGCTTAGCCGAAAGTATATCCTTAGTCTTTGCGCGGCTCTTCCTTAGCCGGAATATTTTTTTCGTTCCGGTCTGCGGCCGTATTTTGAAAAGCCGTGGTCTTGTGATCGCCCTGGCAATGGCCCGAGGCGGCAGCGGTGGCAGAGGATTTGCTGCTACAGCAGGCTTTGGTGGCCGCTCCTTTTCTGCAGCAGGAAGCGCCTCCTGAGGGCGGGGTTTGTTCAGAGGCAGGGCTGGTTGTCACGGATTGGGCCATGGCTACCCCAGAAAAGGCTACCCAGGCGAGAGAAAGAATTAATTTTTTCATGTTTAAGAGCTGGGACAAAGATAAATACCTAGCCGCCTTCTTCGTACATTTGGCTCCTAAAATTCTTCCTATGCTCAAGCTTCTACGGATCAAAACTGTCTCTTTTTGCCTTTTCTTCGTGGGGTTAGGCATTCTGCAGGCTCAGGAAGGGCTTGTTTCTTTTAAAATGAAAATTACCGGCGAGATGGCTGATTTGATGGGTCCCATGATGCCCAATAAAATGACGGTCAGGTATAAAGATGGGAATTCCCGCATCAGCATGGAAGGTGGCATGGCCGCCTCCATGATGGGCGACATTGTGTACCTGAGCGAAAAAAATGAAGCCTATATGTTGCGAGATAAAGAGAAAACAGCTTATAAAATGCCGGATAAGCAGCCGGGCGAAAACGTTAAGCCGGAGGTGACCCTTTTGGGAGAGGAAGAAATGAACGGATATAAGTGCCGGAAGTATAAAATTGTTATCAAAGGAGAAAAAGACGGATCCGTCGATCAAATCATGTGGGCTACAGACGATATAAAAATGCCCAAGCCTAAGAAATCTGCGGCTGTAGGCTCTGGCTCCTCGCTATTTCTGGATGAAATTGAAGGCTTTCCTGTAAAAGTGGAGCTCAGCATGCAACAGATGGGCATTAACCTAAATCAAATTATTGAATTGGATAAATACGACCCCGCACCTCAGGATCCGGCTTTATTCAGGATTCCTGAAAATTTTAAAATCAAAGACTTCGATCCTAAAATGTTTGGGGGTGGCCGATGAGGCCTCTTTGCCAGTTTGTGGGGTATGACGAGCGGCCGTGGAAAATCCCGGAACTCAGCGTCTGAATCGTCGACGCGTGATTATGATTTTGAAAAAATTCTGAGGTTTTGCAATTTCAGGCCCCGTCACCGCTATGAAGTGGAAAAGAAAATGGTGGAGATGGGGCTGTGCGAAAGCATTCGTAAAAAATACCTGAGACGCCTGGAAAAAGATGGATTGCTTCAGGACGATGTTTTCCTGGAAGCGTATATCCTTGGGAAGTTGAGAAATAATCGCTGGGGCCGCTTGAAAATTGCCTATCAATTAAAACAGCAGGGATTTAGCTCACAGGTGATCAACAAAGCTTTCAAAAAGTACATTGATCCGGAAGAATATCTCCAGGTGGCCCGCACGCTCTGCCGGATGAGGTACCATTTTTTTCTGAAAAAAAAATTTGCGCCTGGCGAAATTTCGTTGAAATGCATCAATTATCTGGTAGGAAAAGGGTTCGAAATGGAAGTGTGCAAGGCCGTCTGCCAGGAATTTGGACAAGCCCACGGCCAGTGACCATTTAAGCTTCCTGTATTTTTCGCCAGGTCCAGGTGCGGCTGAACAGGGCTTCGGCGGCCAGGGCGCAGGCCGCAGCGAGGAGAAATGGCCACCAGCGCGATCGGCCGCTCTCACTTTGGCCTTGGACATGGGCCGCCAGTTCATCGGGTCGGCCCGTCAGAAGTTCTGTAAACCCCCAGTTTTCATTCTGAATTATTTCTTGAAGTTCTTCAGGGCTGAAATACTCAGGTATGCTTTCCGGCCCGGGCGCATTCAGTGCCAGCTGGCCCAGCTTTTCACCGGCCCGTTCAAGACGATATATTCCGGGCGGTGGAGTTTCCTGGCGGAGAAAAAATGTCACTTTTTTGGTATCGTGTACCTGTTCCGGAATAAAAATCAAATCTGGGTTCTGCACATTCACCCAGCGCACAGGTTCCTCTTGAATACCGGCCTTGGAATTTGGAATGGCCTCATTTTCCAAGGGGTAAGAAAAACTTTCCCGGCCTGCCGTGTAATATAAGGGCGGTAGCGGCCGGCTGCTCATCACACTGCGCAGAATTACAGGCACAAACAAACCGTGCACAGTAAAATTGGAAGCGTCTGCACTGAGGGGTGTCGCACATGCCATGATGTGCCCTTGCCCAAAGGGAAGACGTTGCCAGAAGGCTTCTCCTCCGCTGAATGTCATGATTTTTTCAGCACCCGGCCAAGTCGTCATGTAACCGACTGACACTTGGGGCCATTGAATAGTCTCATCCGTTTTTTCAAAGACGCCTTCAAAAAAGGGGATATCCGCACTCGCCGGCCGCACGCGTCCCGGGTTGTTGCGTGGAATTCCTGGCCAGCTCAGCCCGAAGGTGGCTTGGAAGGCCTGATGGTCTTCAGGACTCCCTGGCTTTGCCGGTGGAAATAGAACGGCGGTCCCTCCCTTGGATACGAAATCTTTTATAGCTGCGGCCAGACCTGTAGTCCATTGTTGGATACCGCACAGAAACACGACATCGGTCTGGGACAGACTTGAATAATCCGCCTGGCCCTTTGGCACGGCGGTGACATCGAAAGCGGGCTCGGTGGCCAATGCCTGGATGACGGGTGTAGCCGGGTCGTCATACCACACCAGCACGCGGCGGCGGATGCCGGAACGCAGGCATACAAAAAAACGATTATCAAAAGTGGCGGCTCCGTCCTCCAGCCGAAACTCCACGCCCAGATCATCCTGGGCCGGGAGCGTGACGGCATATGCAAACTCAGTTGTTCCGCCGGCAGGGATCCTCAACATGGATCCAGATTTCTTTTCTCCGTTCACAAATATTTCCACCGGCACTTCATCAGCGGATTCTTTGCCATAGTTCCGGAGCCGGAAGCTGAGATTCACAGCTTGATTGGGCCCGGGAAATGCTGGCTGGACCCAGGCTGAGTCTACAGTCACATTCATGCGGTGGCGGGGTTGCACAGGCACCCAGAGCCACTTTTCGGGGGTTCCTTCCGCCCATGTAATAGTTTGAAAATCTGAGACATGTTTCTGAAAATCTGAGATGAACACCACAATGTTTGCGGCTTTATCCTCTGGCCGGGAAGAAATTTCCTGCTGCACACGGCGCACCACTGAACTCAGGTTTTTGGAGGGTCCGCCAGCCGGAATGGAAGCCACTTGATTCAGGGCATCCTGAAGGGATGTTTCTCGTCCTCCACCCGCCAGCGGCGAGGAAGACAATACATGAAAACGACCGGCTTCCCCAAAAGCTTTCATCAGCGCTTCCGCTTTTTCGCGGGCCGCGTCGAGGAGGGTCCCGGTTCCGCTGGAGGCTTCCATGCTGAGAGAATTATCCAGGTAAACGTACACGTTGGTACGTCCGGATACAAGGTTTTCTCCTTTTTTCACTGGAAAAGCAAATGCGGTCACAAGCAACGCCAAGGCTGCCAGACGCAAGGCCAGCAAAAGCCAGTGCCGGAGACGGGACCGCCGCTGCGACTCCGTGAGCGCTCTGCGTAAAAATGAAATATCTGAAAAGCGGACTTTTTTAAACTTCCGAAATCGGAAAAGGTGAATGACTATAGGAATGGCCAGGGAGGCCAGGGCCAGGAAAAAAAGAGGGTAAAGAAATGTCAAGGGCTGAGCCAAATTAACCAAATACCTTCCTCAGCAGGTCTGTGACGCGTGCCGATGCATCGGTTCGGATTTTTTGTTCCTGTTTTTCAATGTACACAAACAGCCCATCCAAAGCTTTGCGGGTAGTAAAAACCGCCAGGTTGTCGGGAATAGGATTAACGAGAGGCAGACTGTTGTAAGCCGAAGTAAACTGCTGCCACAACTGCTGGGCCCCCACAGACTCCAGGGATTGCTGAATATCCGGCTGGAATGTCGTCTCCAGTTGGGTATAAGTCTTATTTCGCAGATATGTGGTAGCCGCATTTTGAGCCCCGCGCAATATGCCAAAGGCATCCTCGATGGTCATGGTGGTTATGGCATCCACAAAAATGGGTTTGGCTTTGATGGCAGCGGCTTCTGCTGACCGGTTGATTTTCAATATTAATTGATCGGACAGGCCCGGAATGATGGCATCCACCACTGTGGCCGCACCTTGGGCTTCCGGAGGCAGGAATATTTTCACCAAGGCATCTCCAAAATAACCGTCCGTTTTATGAAGCCGGCTCACTGAGGAGTCTGTACCCACCCTAAGGGCTTCCCTCAAGGCGGCAGCCACTTCAGCTTCGCTGAGTCCGGCTTTTTCGCAGGAGCTCACCCCCAAGGGCCCAAGCGTCAAAATGCAGCCCCCCATTATTAAAAGTAAAAAGGAAACGATTTTGGAATGTTTCATAAATTCTTTTTCGGAAAAAACAAATCACAGGCCAAAGTTACATCCAGCTTGCTGTTCATGAATTAAATCCAAGCTTGCTTTTCTGGGGAGTACTGCACCAGGTGCAGGCTTAATTCATTTGAATGAGGTTTAAAACTGTGCACTGGGTTAAAGAATTTTCAAAGAATTCCTCAGAAATTTTTAGTTTTTGAAATATCTTGAAATTAGGTTGAAAATTGGCGCAAAGCGCGATATGGATGTGTATATTTGAATAAAGTTTTCTATTATGAAGCCTGTTGTCGTTCCCAAAGAGTCCATTGCGCACCTTCGGTTTCCCCGTCATGATGTTCTTCCGGATGGGGAATCCAGGAAAGAACGTTTCGAAAAGCTGCACAAGGCGATGCTTCTGGGTAATGGTTACAAGGTGAAGGTGACATTGGTGTTCGAAGACCTGGAAGGCCTCAAAGCCGTGGAGACCACCGTCTGGGAAACGAGCGAAGACAATGTCTTACTTAAAGGAAACGTCCATTTGCCGGTGCATGTTATTAGAGACGTGCTTTTATAAGTTCTTTTTTTAGAAAAAGACCTAAAAACTGGTCAAGGAACTGCTTCAAGTCCTTGCCAAAAATTAATTCTTGATCCAGCGCAGTGTAAAGCGTTGGCCTTTAGCCTTCAGGGTGAGCGTGTAAGGGCCGGGGGACAGGTGTTCCACGGACAGATTCATGAAAGCAGCGGTGCAGCGGCGAACGTCCACCACCCGGCCTGTGATGTCTGCAATTTCTAAAGTTTCTGGTTGGAGGGTCCCTTCTGTCTTCAACCACAAAGTATGGCTGGCCGGGTTGGGAAAAAGCTCTATACTTCCGAACGCATGGTCCGCTTCGAGGCCCGCCGTTTGAAAGTTGAAAGGCGCAGATGTGCTGCTGCATCCGTTGGCATCGGTGTGGGTGACGGTGTAATTGCCGGAGGCTGTGGGGGTGAAAGTAGATCCCGTGGCCCCAGGAATGGAATTGCCGTTCAGGGCCCACTGGTTCCCGGTGGCATAACTGGATTGCAGTGCTGTGCCGCTCTGGGTGATCACCGGTGGAGCTGGGTTGGGATGCACTGTGATATAATTTGTCAGTGTTAGGGTATTCGAACCGCCGGCATTGGTGGCCGTGAGCGACACATCGTACGTGCCCGGTGTGGTGTAGGTGACGGTGGGGTTCTGCTGGGTGCTGGACGAAGGGGTGCCCCCTGGAAAGGTCCAACTCCAGGCCGTTGGGTTTCCTGTGCTTTGGTCTGTGAACTGAATGGTCTGGCCTGCACACACCTCCTGTTTGGCGGCCTGGAAAGCTGCGGTTGGCGGGGTGGGCGGCAAAAAGCCAGAACAAATACCCGTCACTTTGACATTGTCAATGTAAATGTTATTACCGCCATTGTTCTGAACTTCAAACCGGATTTTCACGTTCGAAAATCCTTGATAGGGAGTCAGGTCCACACTGAAGCAACCTGGTGTGTTGTCAATGAAGCACCAATCACTGCCGGAAGCGGGCACAAAGTTGCTGTTGGTGATAGAGTTGGTGGCAAATGTGCCCTGGCCGTTTTCGCCTTTTCTCAAAACGGAAATCCAGCTTTGGCCTCCGTCTGGCGATACGCTCACCCAGAGCGAATCCCGCACCGATTGCACACGGCGCCGATGGGCATGCTGGAAGCTGAGCACAGGGCTGGTGTAGTTGGATAAGTCAAGGACCGGCGAGATCAGGGCATCCACAGTGGGCGCGGCACTTTGGTTGTTGAAAATATTGACTCCCGCGGCCTTAGTGCCGGGTGTATTCCCGGCGACGGTGAAAATATCCCAGGTGTTTTGTCCATCGGGGTTTACAACGGTCCAACCTTGAGAGGTTAAGGTGCCGTTTTCAAAAGTCTCTTCCCAGATGGTGGTGGTGGAATTATTATTCACGTTAATATAGTTTGGCATGATGAGGGTATCCGCTCCGTAGGGATTTGTGGCCACCAGAGTCACAGAGTAGGTTCCCAAATTGTTGTAGGTGACGGTGGGATTGGATGCTGTGGATGTGGCCGGGGTACCGCCTGGGAAAGTCCAAAGAAAGCTGACGTTGTTGCCTGTGCTCGTATTGTTAAATGTAACCGTGAGGCCCGGGCATCCGCTCACCTGGGAAGCAGAAAAGGAGGCCACAGGCGGAAGAGTGGTGTCGCAAGGCAGGGCCTGCACGTTTTGCAGGGCTTTGAAAACATTCAGGCGGCCATTGGAAGACACGAAGCCATTCATCGAGGTGATGACATCCACACCTGCGAGCAAGGCCTGGCGCATTTGAAGAGCGACATTCGCAGGCGTTTGCTTGGATTCTGTGATGGTTTGGGTGCAGGCCGCTGCGTACATCAGGGCAATGGCGCCCGCCACATGGGGGGTGGCCATGGACGTGCCGGTCAAGTTTTGATAGTTGCTGCCTGTGACGGTGGAATATATCTGGGTGCCGGGGGCGCCCAGATCCACATTCACCGACCCGTAGGCGGCGCCGTTGTTCCGGTTGTCATTGCGGTCGGTGTTGGTGACTCCAATTAAAAATTGACTGGGACAGGTGGTGGGAATGTCCCCTTGAGTATCCACGTTGATATTCAGGTTGGCCGTGGCTCCGGCGCTGAGAATGCCCTGAACGCCTAAACTGTCATAAAAAGCACACCACACCGGATAATTGGAGGCTTGCCCATAATCCACTCCAAAGGACGAATTCGTGGCCACCACGTAAGCCCCTTTTGCGCCTGAAGTTTGATTGTACAGCCGACGCATTTTTGCCGCATAGGCATAGGCCGCCACCACGGTGGCTTCCGAACCGGAAGACCCGCAAATAGGCAGAATTTTCACGCGCCAGTTGACTCCGGCCACTCCGGTGTTGTTGTTCCCCACCGCGCCTATGATGCCGGCCACGTGGGTGCCGTGGTTGTCGCTTTGCAATGTGCCGGAGTTAGTATAGGCATTCCAACCGTTCACGTCGTCCACGTAACCGTTCAGGTCGTCGTCTATTCCATTTCCAGGAATTTCGCCCCAGTTACGGAAGATATTGGCTTGAAGATCCGGATGGCTGATTTGGAAACCGCCATCAATCACGGCCACAACAATGGTGTCGTTCTGAACCGTCCATCCCCCCGTGGTGATGTCCCAGGCTTCCACGGCGTCCACATCGGCATCCGGTGTGCCACCGTTTTGGCCCGTGTTGTTCATACTCCATTGCTGTGTGGCAAAGCTGGGATCGTTGGGAGTGGCCCGCAACTGCACCTGGTGATTCCGTTGCGCCAACAACACACCGGGTATTTTTTTTAACACTTCCAATTGGTCGGGTCCTGCCTGATGCTTGAGTAGAAATATCCTAAAGTCTTCAGAAAGCACTCTTTCAACACGCCATGCATGCCCTGGAACAGGAGCCTTTTCGTTCAGGATATGTAGGACCTGCATAGGATCCTGGCGATGGTCAATCACCACGATGTAATCTCCAGGGATGGATCCGAAGTCATTGTGTGTTTGGGCATGGCCAGAAGGAGCGTAAAAAAGACCGAGGCCTGCTGCCAGGGCAGTAAAAAAGGAGAGTTTTCTCATTTCTTAGTGGGGCTGGGCACAATATTATAAAACTTATTGAAAAACTTTGTTTTCAAGGTGTTCAGAAATTTCCCATAGTTTCTCTGCCTGGACACCGTCCAGGGCGGCTGGGGAAGGTTGTTTTTCGCGACAGTTAGAAAAATATTTACCACCCACCTCGATGCCTTGGGGTTCCGTGGCCAAAAAAACCGACGTTGTGGCCCCGGCCTCTGGTTCTATGCCTTTTATTCGCGTGAAAAGCCACCATCCGGCCCGTCCCAGGAGGTTGGTATTTTTGTATCCGATGCCGGTGCGCACCACGCCCGGATGCAGGGCGTTAGACCGGATGCCTTTTCCGGCAAACCGTTCGTCCAGCACTTTGGAAAACCAAATATTCATGAGTTTGGTGTTGGCATATTGAAGCAAGGGTTGATATTTTTTTTCGCATTGCAGGTCGCTCCAGTCCACCCGGGCGCTGTAGTGGGAATGGGAAGACACCACCACAATCCGTGCGGGGGCAGCCGCTTCCAGAAGCGGAATGCAGCGCCGGATCAAAACGAATGGCGCCAGGTGGTTCAGCGCAAAAGTGGCTTCAAGGCCTTCCTCTGTCACCACGCGTTTTTGGTATACTCCGCCGGCGTTGCTGATGAGGACATCCAAATGCTTCGCATCCTGCCTCACGGCGTCCGCCACCTGAGAGGCTTCGCGCATGGATGTCAGCTCGGCCGGGTATCCCACGTGGCCGGCCGGCGTAATGTTTTCTAATTGCCTCCGAACCGCTTCAATTTTCTGAATATCGCGACCTGTGAAAAGGACCCTGAATCCTTTTTGTGCAAGCTGAATGGCTGTGTGCAATCCTATTCCGGAGGTGGCGCCGGTGATGAAAACTGTTTTTGTTCGGGACATGTAAGGAGCGATGGAAAAGCTCACAAATTAAAAGATAGCCAGCCGATTGGGAGCTCTTTTTAATACTCTTTAAATCTAAAAATACGAGAATTCTACATGGTTTTAGGAAAATGCAATATTTAATCGGCCCTGAAAATGAAAGCCCCCCCTGACCAAACTCATTTTTCAAATTCTTTAGGCCGGGTGTTTGTTAGGAATGATAGCGATGTACCGGGAGCTGAAAAGTTCATGGGCTTGGGTTGGAGATTATTGAATTTGGAGAATATTTTTTAAAATTCATGGAAAAACTACCTTTGCAGCCTTAAATTTTCAACGACGTATGGCAATTATTGGTAAGATTCGGAACCGCATGGGAACCCTCCTGGTGGTGCT
This sequence comes from Flavobacteriales bacterium, assembly GCA_025055575.1. Classification (GTDB taxonomy): domain Bacteria; phylum Bacteroidota; class Bacteroidia; order CAIKAF01; family CAIKAF01; genus JANWWQ01. The sequence goes on from JANWWP010000063.1 coordinate 69,923, forward strand.
GGTAGGTGTAGCAATGCTATCTTTTATCCTGGGGGATTTTCTTTCCAGCGCGGGATTTTTCTTTTCCGGGGATCGTGGGCTGGTGGCTGAGATGAATGGCGAGCGCATCCGCATCGATTATTTCGATAAGCTGGTAAAAGAAAAAGAGAATTACTACATGATTATCAACAATCAGGGAACCCTGGATAACAGTCTTCGGGACCAGATCTTGGATGAAGTGTTCAATGATTTAATTTACCAAAATCTCACGCTCAAGCAGTACGACCGCTTAGGCCTTCGTGTGGGACAGGCTGAGTTTTCCGATATGCTCACGGGGGAGTTTATTCACCCCATCATCAAACGGTATTTTACCAATCCACAGACAGGCCAGTTCGACAAAAACTTTGTTCAGAATTACGTCAACAATTATATTTTGGATGAAGCTTCCATCAGCGAAGATCAACTGGCCAACTGGCGCACCGAAAGGCTGAAATGGAGTCAGATTGAAAATATTGTGTTGCGGGATCGGTTGAGTAATAAATATAACAATTTGATTGCCAAGGCCATGTATGTGACTTCAAAAGAAGTGGTGGCCCAGAATCTGGAAAATTCCATGGCGGTGGATGTGCGCTATGTAGCCAAAAACTTTATGGCTCTTCCCGACTCCGCCGTTTCGGTGGAACCAGCCGATCTGAAAGCCGCTTACGACAAATACAAAATGCGTTTTCGGACAGACTTTGCCTCATGTGCCATCAAATATGCCGTTTTTGAGGTGAATCCCTCTCCGGAGGATCGTCTGAATCTGTACAACGAACTTTTTAACCTGCGCAGCGAATTTGAGCAAACCACAGAGGACACCCTTTTTGTACTACAAAATTCGGATGCCCGACGGGAGCCTATGTATCTTCGCCAGAATCAATTAACCGCCCTGCTGGACTCCACCCTTTGGCGCGGCAAAGACGGGACCGTGGTGGGGCCATACGCCGACGGGGACACTTTTAAACTCGCCAAAAGAATCCGGGAAAAGGTAAGTCCGGATTCGGTGCAATTCAAAGCTGTGTTGATAGCCACAAAAATGCAGGATGGCAAAGATCGGCCCGGGGGCAAGGAATTGGCAGACAGCGTGTACAATGTGATACGGTCCGGTGCGGCGTCTTTGGAAGAAATGGCCTTAAAATTCTCCGACGACCAACAAACCAAAAAAGACAGTGGGAGCGTCGGATGGGTGAAAGAAACGCCCCCCGGTCAAAACCTTTTGTATGATTCAGCCTTTGCAGCACCCATAGGCCAAGTGCTGAAATTGGAATTTCCGGCCGCGATCGCCATCATCCGGGTAGATAAAAAGTCCGAACCGACCCGGAAAATTTTGGTAGGGTTCATTAACCGGGAGATTGTGCCCGGCAAAGCCACGGAAAATGCAGTCTATTCGAAGGCCGGTGAGTTTGCAGCCACCGCCAAAACAAAGGAAGATTTTGAAAAAGCGCAGAAAGAGGGCACCGTGATGGTGCGGGATGACTTTAATGTGCGCGATAATTCGCGGCTCGTAGCCGGCCTGGAGGACAGCCGCCGGCTGGTGCGCTGGGCTTTCGAAAGCCGTGTCGGGGACGTGTCGGCCATCGAAAAATTTGGGAATAAATATGTGGTGGCCATTCTCACGAAAAAGAAGTCTGCCGGGGTCCCGGCCTTCAATGAAATTGAGGAGGACCTCAGGCCCTTGGCCATACGTGACAAAAAAGCTCAAAAGTTTAAAGAAGAATTTCAATCTGCCCTTTCCGGTTCCAACACCCTCGACGACGTGGCGTCCAAGATGCAAACCAGCGTTCTCACCGCCTCTGCACTCAATTTCTCCTCGTATTTTGTGCCGGGCGTGGGCTACGAACCTGCTTTTCTGGGCGCGGTTTCCGGAGCCCCCAAGGACAAATTATACGGGCCTTTCCGCGGAAATAACGGCGTGTACGTAATTCAGGTCACCTCTGTGACGCCGGGTAAAGCCCCAGAAGCTCAGGAGCTCCCTGCCAAAGTCAGGGAAATGAGTATTATGGCCGGCTACCGCTCCGGTGAAGCCCAGGAGGCGCTCAAATCCTACGCTTCAGTGCGGGATTACAGATATAAATTTTATTGATTTTAGGGGATTTAGAGACCGGGTCCTCCGAAACTGTTAATTTTGTACCCATGTACTTACACATGGCTATTGCAGCCTTAATATTTGGTCAGATTGGATGGCCGCAGATCGTCCTTATTGTAGCCATTGCCTTGTTGTTGTTTGGCGGTCGAAAAATTCCCGAACTGATGCGGGGTTTGGGCCAAGGCATCCGGGAGTTTAAAAAAGGAATGAACGAGGACAAAACCCAAAGCGGGGAATCCAATACGCCTTCCAAAAATTGACCATGAGCGGTCGGGCTGCAGCGCCTTCCCCATGGCTTGAAGACTGGGCAAAGGGTGTATCCCTCACCCAACGGGTGGAAGTTTTTTTAAAAAAAATCGCCAGGCAAGCGGCATTGAACGCTTTCGTGGAGGTCTTCGAGCAATCCGCCCTGGAGCGGGCGGCAGACATAGATGCCCGGCGCCAGGCCGGAGCCCCCTTAGGGCCTTTGGCAGGGATGGTGGTGGCCCTCAAAGACAACATTTTGATGAAAGGCCACCGCTGCACGGCCTCCAGCCGAATTTTGGAAGGGTTTGAAGCCCCATATTCCGCCACCGCGGTGCACCGCTTGTTGGAAGCGGATGCAGTGGTTATTGGCCGCACAGGCTGTGACGAATTTGCCATGGGCAGTTCCAATGAAACATCGTATTATGGCCTGGTCAGGAATCCGCTGGATCCGGAGCGGGTTCCGGGCGGGTCCTCGGGCGGGTCCGCAGCGGCTGTTGCTGCAGGCCTCTGCGATGCGGCCTTAGGTTCGGATACCGGCGGCAGCATCCGCCAGCCGGCCGCATTTTGCGGCTTGTGGGGTATGAAGCCCACATATGGCGCAGTGTCCCGTTATGGTCTCATAGCTTATGGGTCCTCTTTTGACCAGATTGGGCCTATGACCACCAGCCCCGAGGATGCCGCCTTGCTCATGCAAGTGATCTCAGGGCCCGATCCCTATGATGCCACCAGTGATGTTCGCTTCACCTTTCAAAAGTCTGAACATGGGGCACAAGAAAGGGTTGTCTCCTTAGGTTTTTTTCCTGAACTGTTGGAAGGTTCTGACATTGAGGAACCCATTCGTAAGGCTTATCAGGATTGTCTTGAAAGAGCAAGAATCCTGGGATGCGTACTTAAACCGATTGAACTGCCCATGCGGTCCTGGCTAGTACCCCTTTACTATGTGTTGTCCACAGCAGAAGCCAGTAGCAATTTGGCCCGTTATGATGGGGTTCGATACGGCTACCGTTCCAGCCATGGGGAAACGCTGGAACAAATGCAGGTGAATACCCGCACGGAAGGGTTTGGCGCCGAAGTGCGCCGGCGCATTCTTCTGGGCACTTTTGTGTTGAGCTCGGGATACTACGATGCCTATTATTCCAAGGCCCTCAAAGCACGGGCTCTGCTCTGTCGTCGCCTTGAAAACCTTTTCAATGAAGTGCATTTTCTACTCCTGCCCACCACGCCGGGTCTTCCCTTCCGATTTGGAGAGCGCAGTGCGGATCCTGTTAAAATGTACTTGGAAGACCAGTTTACGGTCATGGCCAATCTCACAGGCCATCCGGCGCTCAATTTTCCATGGCCTTGTGCCGGGGATTTTCCGGTGTGTGGACTTCAAATCATGGGACCGCGCCGCTCGGACGCCGACCTTTTGGCTATGGCTGGCCGTTTGGTCGCTTCTAAGTTCTAATGAACTTTTCCAAAAAAATAAGTTCGGTTGATATGCCGCAGGAAATCAAGCTCTTTGTGGGCCGCTCGCATTTAGTATTTTCAGACGCCTATGGCCTGACGCCGGAGGAAGGGTTTCAGGTGCTGGAATCCTGGTTGCGCAAACCGGCCGGCAAGGACCATATTGTGCGGGTGAAGCTGGATCCGGAAGAGTTCCCTTCGATACTTGAACAATACGGGTTTCGCTATTCCAGGGCGGCCGGCGGTTTGATTCTGGGGCCAGGCAGCGGGCTATGGCTGATTCGCCGTTGGGGATTTTGGGATCTGCCCAAGGGAAAATGCGAACCCAACGAGCCCGACAACGTCTGTGCGCTTCGCGAAGTGGCTGAAGAGTGCAATATCCGGGATGCCACCATCGACCGGTTTGCGGGAAACACCTACCACGCCTTCGTAATGCAAAAGGAAAAGTTTGTGAAGCGCACCGCCTGGTTTCTTATGCGCTCGTCCCAGGATTGGGCTTTGCCTCAGGTGGAGGAAGACATTGAGGAGGTGCGTCTGGTACCACTTTCCGAAGTGTCTGATTACTTTCCTGAAATGCACCTCACGCTGCAATATCTTTTGAAGGAAACCTTTCCAGAGATCCAAGCCAAGTCTGTCGGGCCATCCTAAAATTCAAGGTCCGAGATCGAATCCTCCACCGCCGCTATCCGAACTACGTATTAACTCACCTATCATTGAATTGTTCCTCATGGTCCACCTCGTCATCATCGGGGGCCCCCTCTGTGCTGTCCTGCAATTCCTTTAAAATAGTGTGGACATCTTCTTCAGTGGCGCTCAGTTTGGCTTGACAAATTTTGATGAGAAATGCGGCGCGTTTCACCTTGGCGGACAGATCATCCACCGAAATTTGCCCATCCTCAATTTCTGAGACCAGTTTCTGAAGCTCTTGAAAAGCTTGGGAGTAATTCAGTTCCTCATTCATTCCATATTTTTTTCTGGTTGTATGACGACACTTTGAATCTGACCTTCGTAAAGAAGCGTAACCAACCTGTCTCCGGACCGGGCCTTATCCGCTGATGTGAGAGCACGGTCTCCTTTCAGGGTGATGCTGTAACCGCGCCGGAGCACCTGTTCCGGGCTCAAAAGTCGCACATTTTTTTCAAGTTGATCCAGCGCTTGCCTTGCATTATAAAATCGCAAAGACAATTGTTTCGTGAGCTGCTTTTGAAGTTGCTCCAGGGCATGGAGTTGTTGACGCAAAAAGAAGCGCAGGTCTTTGGGGAGCATGTGGTAATAGCTTTGAAGGGCCATTCTTTGCCGGCTTATTTTTTTGAGAGAGGTGATTACGGTACGATGCCGCAGGTGAGCCAGGCCGTTATTTTGATTTTTTAAAAATTGTGCGGCATAGGTGTGGAGGCTTTTTTTAAGTGTTTTTATCACCACTTGACTCTGGAGGGTAATGCGTCGGGTGGCGCTTCTCAGGAGTCGTCCTTCATTGTTTAATCGGAATCGCTCATCTTGAATGAAAAGTAGGGGCTTTTGGATGACCACGGTCCGTGCAAACGAGAGAGATTGATCAAATTTCTGATATTTTTCTATAATAAATTCAGCCAGTTTTGTAGGTGTAATGGCGTTGTAAAATGCCACCTGTTCCACGACAGTGTGGTTGGTGGCATGGCCAATGCCGGTGAGCACCGGAAGGGGAAAGGTGGCCACAGCACGGGCGAGTTCATATTGATTAAAAGCGGAAAGACCAGCTTCCCCGCCGCCTCCCCGTATAATGGCTACCGCATCAAAATGGTGCATGACCCGGCGAATCCGCCGAAGTTGCAAAGCGATATCCTGGACGGCATGTGCGCCTTGAAGCCGGGCAGGAAAGAGCATATAAAAAAGCGCAAACCGCCCCGAACAGCTTTCCATTATTTGGCAAAAGTCGGCATAGCCCTTGCTGCTTTCCACGGAAATGATGGCCAGACGTCCGGGTAACAAGGCTAAAGGCAGCCCTTTATTTGCCTCCAGAAGCCCTTCGGCTTTCAGGCGCCGCAGAGTCGCCTCCTTTTCTGCCGCCAGATCCCCCAATGTGAAGTGAGGATCTATATCCAGGATTTCCAGCGACATTCCGTGCACAGGGTCAAATACGATGCGCGCTTCGAACAGTATTTTGATGCCATCTCCCAACGGTTGGCCCAGACATTGAAGGAAGCGGGCATTGATGCGCTGGAAATGTTCCCTCCAAATATGGGCCCGCATCTGTGCCACCACCCGCCCCTCTTTTTTCTCCACCAGATCTGGATAACAATGACCCGATTGGCGGTAAAAATTCAGCCGGAGCAGCTCGGCCCGTACCCAGTAGGTGCGCCGGTATCTTTCGGCCACGGTTTTTTGGAGGCTTTGGGCCACTTGAAGCAAGGAAAAAATGTGTCGTGCGTAATGTTCCTCTGGCATACAATTCAATTAGATTTGGAAGTTTAAAAAAACGACACAAGCCCTTCAAAAGATTAAAAAACTAGTCTCATAAACTGGAATTTTAGCCCAAGAACATTAAGCTTCCCCAAAAAATCACTGGGCTTGCTTTGAAAGCTTTCAGTTGGAAAGAAAACTTTATTTTAAGAGCGGTAGTTTTTCCAAAGCGTGGCGGCACCGTCCCACGGATTCTTCCAGATCCGCCTCAGAAGCTGCAAAAGAAAAGCGGATATGGTCATCCATTCCGAAGGCCGTTCCAGGCGTGATGGCCACCCCGGCTTCGTTCAACAGAAACATGCACAAATCCTGGCTGTTGCGGATCTGTGCACCGCGGGAGGTCGTGGTCCCCAGATAAAAAGATGCATCTGCGAAAATATAAAAAGCGCCTTCCGGTTTAAGGAATTTCAGGCCGGGAATAGACTTTAAAAGCTCGGCTAGCAAGTCCCGGCGTTTTCTGAAAGCCTCCGTCATAGGTTTCACTATTTTATCAGGGGGAGTGCGGAGGGCTGTGATGGCTGCCCTTTGAGTGATGGAGCACGTGGCGGAAGTGTACTGCCCCATGATTTTTACGCAAGCCTTGGCTATGGCGCTGTGGGAGGCGGAATAGCCAAAGCGCCAGCCCGTCATGGCAAAGCCTTTGGAAAGACCGTTTACAGTGATGACCCGGTCGCGTATTTCCGGAAAGCGAGCCAGAGATCCCGGACGTTGGGGCGTGAAATAAATGTGTTCATAAATCTCATCCGAGATCACAAAAAGCTGAGGAAATTCTTTCAACAGGGCCGCCCAATCTTCCAGTTCCTGGTCGCTCCATACGGCCCCCGAAGGATTGCAAGGCGAACTGAAAATAATTAACCGGGTACGCTCGTGGATATGGGGGCGAAGCGCATCAGCCGAAGTTTTATAACCGCTCTCAGGACCGGCCTTTACGAAGACGCAGCGTCCTCCGGCAAAGCGTACCATTTCGCGGTACGACACCCAATAGGGAGTGGGCAGCAGCACCTCATCGCCGGGATTCAGCAGCGCCGTCACCGCGTTAGCGATGGCCTGCTTGGCGCCGGTGGTGCATACGATTTCATGGGGTTCATAGCGCAGCCCGTTATCCCGCCAGAGTTTTTCGCACACAGCTTCCTGAAGCTCGAGGTAGCCAGGTACGGGGGTGTAATGTGAATAATTGTCACGAATAGCTTGGATGGCTGCTTCCTTCACGATCTCCGGCGTGTCGAAATCAGGTTCTCCCAGGCTCAAATTAATGATGTGGCGTCCCTGGTTTTTCAGTTCTCTGGCCATGCGCGCCATCGCAAGGGTTTCGCTTTCCCCCATAAGGCGCACTCTTTCGGCCAGAGCGCCTTCCATGTTGTGCCGCATATTGTGCGTTGGTCGGAGAAATTTTAAACGAGGGGTGCTTCTTCTATCGCCTTGGGTTCATTTTCAAAATCCTGATACAGAAGGCTGGGCTGAATGCCCGTATTGTTCTGATACTTCCCGGAACGATAGGGAACGTATTCTCCCAAAATTTCATGATAAAATATCTGGCAGATAGGCACTCCAGGGTAGATACGGATGGGGTGCACACAGTGCATTTCCAGTGTCCAATAGCCGGCAAATCCCACATCGCCAAAACCGGCCGTTACATGGACATAGAGGCCCAAACGGCCCACGGAAGAGCGGCCCTCCAGCATGGGCACCACGCCCTCGCTGCGGGTGTATTCCAGCGTGCGGCCCAGATACAGACGTCCTGGCTCTAACACCAGCCCCGAGTCCGGAATCCGAAGGGTCTGCACCTCATTAGGTTTGCGCATATCCAGCACACGACCTGTGTACACCATCAATTCATTATGGAGACGCAGATTGTAACTGTTAGGATTGAGCAGTTTTTCATCGAAGGGCTCAATGAATAAGGTGGAGCCCAGACGTTTTTTAATTTCCAAACCTGAAAGAATCATGCGTTACCTCAGCTTTTGCGATGCCAAATAACTGAAATATTTTTGATATCCTTGAGCGATGAAAATCGGGGTTTTGTGTAGCGGAGGGGATGCACCCGGCATGAATGCGGCGCTCCGCGCGGTCGTGCTCACAGCGGCTGAAGGGGGGGCACAGGTGGAAGGCATTTTGTTTGGCTTTGATGGTTTAATAGACAATCAAACCGCGCCATTGTTGCCTGAGGCTGTGGCCGGGTTGGCCCGGCATGGCGGCGCTTTTATTGGTTCTGCGCGGTCCCCGCGCTTTTTGGAGAAAGATTCCCGGCAGCAGGCAGCGGAACATTGCCGCCAGAAGGGCCTGGAAGCACTTGTGGTAATAGGAGGCGATGGCAGCTATCGTGGCGCCGCGGTTTTTGAGGAAGAAACCGGAATTCCTTGTGTGGGACTCCCCGGGACCATTGATAATGATCTAGAGGGCACCGAATATACAATCGGCTTTCAGACGGCCGTTCAAACTGCCCTTGAAGCCGTGGATAAAGTGATGGACACGGCCGAAAGTCATGGCCGCGTTTTTGTGGTGGAAGTGATGGGCCGCGATGCCGGACATATTGCGGCCAACACGGCCGCTGCTGCGGGCGCTCATGCTGTCCTCATTCCGGAAGTGCCCCATCAAGTGCCGGCCTTGCTGGAATTTTTTAAACGCTACCAGGGCGCAATGCGCCGCCGACCCATCATTATTATATATTCTGAAGGAGAGTCCGAAGTGGGGCGGGAGGATCTGGTCCGCAACCTGCGCACCAGCTTTCCTCAACTGGACGTGCGCAGCTTGGTGCTGGGGCATCTTCAGAGGGGAGGCCCGCCCGTGGCCGCCGATCGCATTTTAGCGGCCCGACTGGGCCGCGAAGCGGTTCTGGCCTTGTCCAGGGGCTTTTCTGGGATGGGTTTGGGTATTCGGCAGGGGCAGCTGGTCCATACGCCTCTGGCCCAGTGTAAAAAGAGACAGCTTCCTCCGGAGGCCTACCTTTTGGAACTTAGCAGTCTCGGCTTACAGGAGTGGAAATTCTGAGAAAGGCAGGTCCGAAACTTTTTATGTAATTTTCTAGATGTATTTTTAATACATATTTTTTATATTTATTATTGCAAGTTTAAAAATTTATATTATTCCCAAAAAACATACTAGTTGAAAATACAATAATAATTTTAAAGCTTTTTTTCTAACGAGATTTTTTTAAATCATCTTGACTTTCCATCTCCAACTCCCGAAACGTCTTTGGCTGAATAAGCTCATCTATTAGTTAGGAAGCTAAATTATAAAGATTTTGATCCGCAAGGTTTAAATCATCTACTTTTTTCTTTCATTCTATAATTATTAAACTGGTATTGAACATTTGCAGCAAATAGTCTCCCTATCTTTGCGGGTTTTAAAGCAGGTATGAACTCCAAGGAAGTCCGGCAGCAGTTTCTGGAATTTTTTAAACAAAAAGGGCATCTGATTGTGCCCTCGGCGCCCGTGGTGCAAAAAAACGACCCGACGCTGATGTTCACCAATGCGGGCATGAATCCTTTCAAGGATGTTTTTTTGGGCCAGGCCAAGCCGCAAGCTCCACGGGTGGCCGATACGCAGAAATGCCTGCGCGTGTCGGGCAAGCACAACGACCTGGAAGACGTGGGGCTGGACACGTACCATCACACATTCTTTGAAATGCTGGGCAATTGGAGTTTTGGGGATTATTTTAAAAAAGAAGCCATAGGTTGGGCATGGGAACTTTTGACTGAGGTGTACAGGATACCGGCGGAACGGCTGTATGCCACTTATTTCCGCGGCGATTCTGCCGAAGATCTTGCGCCGGACGAGGAAGCCCGCGCCGAATGGGCACGATTTCTCCCCAAAGAGCGCATTTTGCCCGGCAGCAAGAAAGATAATTTCTGGGAAATGGGGGATACGGGCCCTTGTGGCCCCTGTACGGAAATTCATGTGGACATTCGCAGTGATGAGGACCGCCAGAAGGTGCCGGGAGAGCAGTTGGTGAATTCTGGCCATCCGTTGGTCATAGAATTGTGGAACTTGGTTTTTATTCAGTTTAACCGAAGCGCTTCCGGCGCCCTGAGCCCTTTACCGCAAAAGCACGTGGACACGGGGATGGGGTTGGAGCGCCTGTGTATGGTGCTTCAAGGACGGCGCAGTAATTATGACACCGATTTATTTACGGGCTACATCTACAGGCTGGAGGAACTTTCTGGTTTTATCTATGGCCGGGATCCCCGCATGGATGTGGCCTTCCGGGCCATTGCCGACCATGTTCGAGCTGTGGGGGCTTGCATTGCGGACGGCCAGTTGCCCTCCAACACCGGGGCCGGTTACGTGGTGCGGCGCATTTTGCGGCGCGCCGTGCGCTATGGGTTTTCACATTTGCAGTTTAAAGAGCCTTTTGTGTATAAACTTGTGGAAATACTGGCTGATAACTTGGGCGAAGCCTTCCCTGAATTGCGGGCTCAGAAGGATTTTATTGAAAAAGTGGTCCGGGAGGAGGAAGAAGCCTTTTTCCGAACTCTGGAACGCGGACTGGGCCGATTGCTGGAGGGACTCAAACAGGCGCGGGACAAAGTGCTGCCCGGAGAAACCGTTTTTGAACTGTATGACACCTATGGTTTCCCTCCGGATCTCACCCGGCAGATTGCCCGGGAAGAAGGCTACACCACCGATGAGGAAGGCTTCGAAAAAGCCTTGGAGTCCCAAAGGGCCAGGTCCCGGCGGGCTGCCGAGGTGAAACCAGGCGACTGGGTGGAAGTGCATCCCTACGAAAAGCCTCGTTTTGTGGGGTATGACCTGCTGCGGACACCTGCGCACATTTTGCGTTTCCGCACGCTGGAAGTGAATAAAAAAGCGCAGTTTCAGGTGGTGCTCAACAACACCCCTTTCTATCCTGAAAGCGGCGGCCAGGTGGGTGATTGCGGCTGGCTGCGGAGCACTAAGGAAGAATTAAAAGTCCTGGACACACAAAAAGAAAATGATTTAATCGTTCATGTGGTGGATAAACTGCCTGACAATCCGGCGGAATTGTTTGAAGCCGTTGTGGAAGAAGAACGCCGGCGAAGGACGGCAGCCCATCACAGCGCCACCCACCTTTTACATGCTGCCTTGCGCCAGACGCTGGGCGCCCATGTGGAGCAACGCGGTTCTCTGGTGCATCCTGAATATCTGAGATTTGATTTTTCCCATCCCCACAAGCTCACTGAGGAGGAATTGGAAATCGTGGAAACGGAAGTAAATGCGCGCATTCGTGAAAATTTGCCCAGGGAGGAATTTAGGGATATCCCTCTGGAAAAAGCGCTGGAAGCCGGCGCTATGGCGTTGTTTGGAGAAAAGTATGGAGAGCGCGTGCGCATGATCCGTTTTGGGCAGGAGTTTTCCACGGAACTCTGTGGCGGCACACATGTGCAGGCCACCGGGGAGATAGGTTTTTTCAAAATCTTAGCGGAAAGTGCCGTGGCGGCGGGCGTGCGCCGTGTGGAGGCGGTGGCCGGTCCAGGCGCCGAAGCTTGGGTGCGCCGTACGGCCGCCCAGTTGGAGCGGCTGAAAGCGCTCCTGAAAGCCCCTGATGACCCTCTGCGTCAGGCCGAGGCGCTTTTGCAGAAGCTCCGTGTTTTGGAGAAAAAATTGGAAGGAGTCAAAGCGCAAGAACGGGAGCTGTTGGTTCGTACTCTTCGGGAGGGACTTGTGGAGGGCCGTTCCTTGCGCTATGGTGTGCGCAGGGCAGACGATTTTTCATCGGAGGATTTCAGGTCAGTGGCTTTTTCTCTCAAACGCGACCTGCGCCAGGCTATAGTAGTTTTGGCCGGCGTTCAGGAAGGCAAACCGGTAGCGGCCGTATGGGTGTCGGATGATTTGGTGGCCCGCGGACTCAACGCCGGAACTTTGGTGCGCAATTGGGCCCCACACATTCAGGGCGGTGGCGGAGGCCAGCCTTTTTTTGCCACAGCCGGTGGCAAGCGGGTAGAAGGCGTAGATGCCTTGCTGCGCCACGCTGCCCAGGATCTGGCGGTGCTTGAATTGTCGTCCGAATGAAATCATGGATTGGTGAACCCTGCGTATCGGATAATCCACACCGTTGAATTGAATGGATCCCGTCTCCTGGTAGATGGCCGTTGTTTGATATCCCTTGAGGAAAGGGGAGGAGAATCACTCCACGAAAAGTTCAATGCATTCTATAAGTTGGGCGGTTTTGATTATCCCAGATTTTTTAAAATGGACCCCTTCTGCAAAGCCGGTGTTCTCTGTGCTTTGCCCGTTTTGAAATACATGAAAAATCAACCCCGCGCAGAGGATTCCGGTTTTCTCTTGTTCACGAGCAGCGGCTGTCGCATGGCCGATGAGGAACATATTCAGCAATTTTCTCAAGGAATGCCGTCACCGGCGGTTTTTGTGTACACACTTCCCAACATTTTAGTGGGAGAATGGAGTATCCTTTCAGGCTGGAAGGGATGGTGTCAATGTCACATTGTACAAGGAGCGGATAAAAATCTGATTTTAAATGCCGTAGAAAGACATTACAAGCAGGGAAATGAAGCTCCGCTGGCAGCCGCGTGGTGTGTCGTGGAGCCGGGTCATGTGGAAGCGTTTTTGTTTATTTGCGAAAAAGCGGAATAATTTTTTGATCCATTCCTTTTTCTCTTGTTATGGAAAAGAATCAACTGTGTGAGCAATTAAAAAATCAAATCATTCAGCGGCTAAATCTGGAAGGGATGACCTCTGCCGATATTGCCGACGACCAGCCACTTTTTGCTGAAGGTTTGGGCTTGGACTCAATAGATGCTCTGGAATTGATCGTGCTGATGGAGCAGGAGTACGGAATTAAAATAGAAAATCCTCAGGAAGGCCGGGCTATTTTTTCTACCATTTCCTCCATGGCAGATTACATTTTGCGCCATAGGGCCCAATGAAAGGGGATGCGGTGTATGTGACCGGCATGGGCATTGTGACCGCCCTGGGCATGGGTTTGGCAGCCCAGAGAGAGGCCTTGGAGTCTGGCCGATCAGGCATCCGTTGGCCCAAGGTTCTCAAAACCCGCCACCATCTTCCTTTGGGTGAGGTACCGTTTACGGATGAAGAATTAGCCGCCCTGGCCGGAATGCCCCTCATAGGGCCCATGGTAAGGACAGCGCTTTTGGGGTTATTGGCTGCCCAAGAATGCATCCATTCCTGCGGTTTGACAGCTCCCGATTTGCAGAAAACCCCTTTGATCTCTTCCACCACCGTGGGGGGCATGACGGCTACAGAAGAATATTTTTATACATATGAAACCACTCCCGCTACGCAGGTTTGGATTGATAAATTGGATTGCGGGGACAGCACCCGGGACATTGCTCAGGCTCTAGGTATCATGGATTTTTGCACCACCGTCAGCACAGCGTGTTCTTCTTCAGCCAATGCCATTATGCTGGGGGCACGATTGATCCGTCACGGCCTGTGCGAACGCGCTATGTGTGGCGGTTCTGATGCGCTCAGCCGTTTCACTTTGAATGGTTTTCATTCCCTGTTGCTTACAGAAAAGGTACCCTGTCGTCCCTTTGATAAAAACAGGCAAGGGCTTAACCTTGGGGAAGGAGCGGCTTTTTTGATGTTGGAAAGCGCTGCATCCGTTCGATCTCGCGGCGTTCAGCCATTGGCTCGTGTGGCTGGCTATGCCAACACCAACGACGCTTTTCACCAGACGGCTTCTTCACCGGATGGAACGGCCGCATGGGAGGCCATGCGCCAGGCCTTAGACATGGCGGGGCTTCAGCCGGCCTCCGTATCGTATGTGAACACCCACGGCACAGGTACGCCCAACAACGATGAAAGCGAGGGCCGGGCCTTGCTGCGCTTATTTGGGGAAAACATGCCGCCTTTCAGCAGCACCAAACCTTTCACCGGGCACACGTTGGCCGCCGCCGGAGCGGTAGAAGCAATTTTTTCCATTCTGTCCATACAGGAGGGTTGTTTATGGCCTAACCTCAATTTTCAGGAACCCATGGAGGATCCCTTTGTGGTTCCGCTATTAAACACCGTCAGGAGGCCGGTATCTGTGGTCGTTTCCAACTCCTTCGGTTTCGGTGGTAACAATACTTCTTTGGTATTTGTACAACCTGACGCATGAAGCCGATTTTCATTCTTGGACAAGCCTCGCTGTCGCCGCAGGGAAGTTACATCACGGACCCTTTGCCCGAGCATCCGGTGCAGTATGACACCTTGGCTTTGACAGCCTTGGAGCCAGATTACAAGGGTGTGATTGGGCCGGTGGAAATACGGCGGATGAATCGCAGTATGAAAATGGGGGTTTGGTGCGCGAAGAAAGCTCTGGAGCAGGCCGGCTTAGAAAGGCCGGATGCCATCATTACGGGATCGGGCCTGGGCTGCCTTCAAGATACGGTGAATTTCTTGAAGGTGATGCTGGACAGTGAGGAGAGCGCTTCCGCGCCGACATTTTTTATTTCTTCCACCCACAACAGCGTGGGTGGGCAATTGGCATTGAGGCTCCAATGCACGGGCTATAATTTCACGTATTGTCACAAGTCACTTTCCTTATATTCGGCTTTGTTGGATGCCATGCTGCACCTGGAGAACCATCCGGGCCAACATATTTTAGTGGGGGCCCTGGATGAACATGTAGAAGAAAAATTCCGACACTATGCCTTAAGAGATTGGTGGCGCAGGTATCCTATCAAAAACATGGAATTATTTTCAGGAAAATTTCAGGGAACTATCAGTGGCGAAGGCTGTCATTATTTTGTGTTGGGATCGAAAGGAAAGCCACAAAGCGTCGCCTTGATGGATATGCGCGCGGCCGAACAACCCTCACGAGCCGAAATCGAAAA
>JANWWP010000051.1 GCA_025055575.1 Flavobacteriales bacterium
TTAGGTCTTGTGCGTGGCAAGCATTTGTTGTATAGGAGCATGCAGGCGTGCGGCAATGATGCAGTTGAACTCAAATTCAAAATGCATTTTCCGTGGAGCTTCTTTACGTAAAATCGCTTCAAAATTTCGGTCTAAAAACCAATTTTAAATTCTCACTATACAATATCTACATCATAAAATCTCTAATTACCGCCATAAAAATTTTCTCTATTGACTATTTTGGGATAAAAAATCCCTTGAGCTAATTTTTGCAACGCGTGAGAGATACAGAGGACAGTGCCGCAGTGAATACGGAGCCCGGAGGACCCCGACCCTTCCGCGGGCCGGCGGTTGCCCCTGGCCCGCAGAATGCCCGCCCAGGCCTTCGGGAAGTTTTATTCGGACACCCGGAGTCGCGCGGAGGCGGAGCGGGCGGAGAATTCCGGCGCGTACATGCACTGGGCTTCGGCAAAACCGTCGCTGAAAAGACCTGCGTGGGTGAGGCGGACGGGATATTCCAGCACAAAAGTGCCGCGGGGCATGTGTTCCACGAAGAAGTGGGTGGCGGCATCGCGGGTGCTCTGGTACAGCCCGAGCCCCTCCTGCCAACGATAGGCAGAGAGCACGTCTTCCGGCTCCATGGTGGCGCTGCGCCGGTCGCTGATATGGACGTAATCCATGGGCTGGCTGCAGGTGATGAGCAGGCGCACAAAAACCCTTGTGCCCACCGGCCAGGCCTGGTTGGGCGCGATGCGCTGAAGAGGCCGGCCGGGCGCCGGCTGTGCCCACAACTGGCGCTCCACGGAAAGGTAGCGGGTACCTGAAGCCTCCACTTTGTCCAGGGGCGTGAAGTATTGGAAATAAACCCCGCCCCAGGAAAGGGGTGCGCTGCCCCCTTGGGCCCGAAGGGTGCCCGCCCCGGCAGGAAATTGGCCGGCGGGCCAGGAAAATTGCCTGTAGCCCGTGCCGGCTTCTTTGTCTCCAGGCGCTTCGTGCAGGGCCACGGCGCCCACCCACACCTGGCCTTCCGGCGCGCTATCGGAAGCCAGGCGGCCGCTGGCGTGGAGAAGGGCCAGGCAGGCTTCGGTAGTGGCCTTGGTGCTGGGCCAGCGGTTGGTCTGTTTATGGCGCAACAGCCACAGCTGCATGGCGGAAAGATCTTCTTCCGGGGCGTCCATAGTGCGAAAAGCCGTCATGAGCATGGCCATAGCCTCCACAGGATGCTCGCTCCAGGCAAAGCCGCCCTGCATCATGCCTTTCCAGTACATGCCGTAATCGTTGCTGCGAATGGCTCTTTCCCTCAGGGAAGTGAGGATCTTGAGGGCCATATCTTTTTCGTTGAGGCGGTGGAAGGCGATGGCCAGCATGGCCTGAATGTAAGGGTTCTGCTGAAGCCATTCTTCGCGGGCACGGCGAAGGAAGAATTGGCGGGCCTCCTGGGTCTTGGGGTGCATATCCACATGCGGGAAGAAGCTGCGGGTGAACAGGTAGTGCGCGTGGATGGGCTGGAGCCAGCGCTGATTCTTATCAGCGCGGGCCAGGAGGGGGCGCAGGTTTTCATAGTCTTCCCGGAGTTCGCGGTCCACGAAACGCACGGCCTCGGGCAGGCGCCGGGCCAGGGGGTGGCGGCCGGCGGGGAGGATGCCCAACTGTTCCATCCGGCCCAGACCACTGAGGATATGTTGGGAGATGTACCAGCTGGAAGGCCCTCCCTGGAACCAGGCCCATCCCCCATCGGGTTGCTGACGTTCGGCCAGTCGGGCGGCCACCGTTTCGTCTTCGGACTGATGGAGCACGGCCGCAGCCAGGGAGACCAACAGGCGCTTGCGCCGGGTTTCGTCGTTGGCGTCCTGAAGCCAGGGGGTTTCTTCCAGCAGGATATTTTTTAGAGCGGGATTTTTTTCTAAGGCTGAAGCCAGGGCCTCGGGCTGCATTTTGGACCAGTGTTCGATCGTTTTCTGAATCACAGGCTGTTGTTGCAGCAGGAAACGCAGAACGGCATAAGAAAAATACCGGGCATACAACTGTTCGGCGCATTCGTGGGGGAATTCAGCCATGTAGGGCAAGGCCTGAACCACCAGCCAGAGAGGGTTTTCGGTGTATTCCACGGTGAGGCGTACCGGACGGATGTGGGGCAGCTGTCCGTTCTGCCAGGCGCTGAGGCGGGAAAAATCGAAAGTTTGAGACGCTCCGGCCTTTACGAAAAAAGGAAGGCTTTCGGTAATAAAAGTTTCTGAAGGTACCACCGGCAGGAGCCATTCTTCTCCATCGGCGGCGCGGCAGCCCTGAACCCGAATTTGGATCCGGAGGCTTTTCACTCCGGATGGGACGGAAAAAGAGAAACGGGCCTGACGGGAAATTCCCGGCGGCACGGCGAGAGCTTCCGGGCTGGACCACCGGCCAAGGTGGCCTCCGTTTTCGGCGTCTTCAATTTCCAGAGAGGCCCGCACTTCTTCGTCTGAGGCCGAGAGATTGGTGATTTTGGCGGTGAGGGCCACATCGTCCCCTTCTCGGAGGAATCGGGGGAAAAAGGTATTCACCATCAGCATTTTGCGACTATAAGCCTGGGACATGAGTGTGCCGGTGGCCAAAGTGCGGGTGTGGGCAGCCAGGCGAAGGGTCCAGCCGGTGATTTGGTCTGGAGTGCGGAAGCGGATGGCGCCTGTGCCGTCTTTCTGGGTGATGACTGAAGGCATGAAAAAAGCGCTCTCCTGAAAACGGCTGCGCAGTGCGGAGGGGTCTTTCGGAGGGGCTCCGGAATCGCCTTCAAAACCGGCCGGAATATCCTCGGACCTCTGGGATTCTCCATCTTTTTGATATTCCTCAGGTGCGCTGTTCATCATCATAGCTTCCTCCCTCTTTTTGGGGGAAGACACCCTGCCGGCTCCCGCCCTAATTGTTACTGACTCCATAAGCATTAACCTGCCGGGGCCGTGACGTGCAGCCACACCATCTAAGTACCCATCATAATCGTCATTCTGATCAAAAGGCACCAGGTAAAACCCAAAAGTTTCCAACACGGGAAATTCCCAGTTCCTGAACTTTTCCGGCGCCATTTCGCCTTGCAGGCATATTCCATGGCGGTTTTCCCCATTCCACACACGGCTGAAAATCGAAGGCATGGGCGCCGTGGGGAAGTGAAAATGCCATTCGGTGGGGTAAATTTTGTCTAAAGCGGCGTCGTACATGACGGCGGCCACTTCGGCATCAGCGGCCGGGGCCCCGTCCGGAAAGGCGGCTTTAAACCGAAAGGTGTATTCTCTGCCGGGTTCCAACGTGTCCGGGCGGTCTAACCAATACAAATGCAGGATTTTTTGAGGGTCCGCCACTTCCAGCTGGATTTCCTGTTGGAGGATGTGTCCTTTCAGGCAGGTGTAGGCTATTAGTTTGAATCCCGGGGGTTCTGAGCGTTGAGACGGAATTTCCCATCGGGCGAGGTTGGCATTGAAGGACCGGGTTTCCAGAAAACCGGTGCCAAGCGGCGTAGTCACCTGTTCCACCATCACCTGGGCCTGGTTCAGCGCCCCGATTATGAGCTGGGCCGATTGTCCCACATCGAGGCGTTTTTGCAAAGGCATGGCCAGGAGGGGTGGACCGAAAACATAGGAGCTTTGCCGATCGTTCTCGGCCAGCGTCAAGGTGCGGCGGGTTTTTTGGCTTTTACCCTTTACTGGCAAGGTGGTGAGTTCCACAAAATAGACGCCTTCAGAAAATGGTTTTAAATGGCTTTCGGTCACCAAAAAAGAATCGGAAATGCGCAGCACCGTATCCATGACCACGGGGCCGGGCAGCAGCAGACTGTCTTCCGTTTCGCCGGCGTTGCGCTGGTGGGGAAATAACCTGACGAATTCCGCCTGGGGTATGAGCCGGACATCGGCTTTGGGCAGCGCCTGGGGCAAAGGCAGGCGGCCGGTGGGCAGCCCTTTTTGTACCCGCAGCCTGACCCGGCATTCCGGAGTCTCTTCGTTGAGACTTTGAAGCATAAACATCAGCCGGTTGTCGCGGTTCTTGAAACACACGGAGGGGCCGGAGATGCTGATGGCAAAAGGACTGTAACTATAATACAGGCGCTGTTCGGCGGCGCGTGTTTCTCCGGTGAGATCGGTGCATTCTGCCTGAACCAGGAATTCGTACACAGCCGCCGAATCGGCCAGGTTGCTTTCGTCGGGTTCGGCTTTGAAGCGTAGCCGGAATGCGCCACTGCTGTCAGGCATCAAGCGGCCTGAAGCCACTTCTTCGCCTTCGCCCCGCACGGGCAGCGGCCAACCACCGCGCAGTGAGGGCCAGCGTTGTACCGGGCGGCGGGTCACTCTATACTGCACCGGCACGCCGGTGAGTGCAAAACCGGCCAAGGTGCGGCAGGCCCCTTCCACCGCCACTTCTTCGCCTAAAAGACCGCCGGATTGAGCTGTTTTCAAGGTAACTTCAAAGCGGGGCAGTTTGTAGTCTTCCACGCGGACACTGTGGGTTGAAGTACCGGCTTTTAAGGTGTAAATGCCATTGAGACCTTTGGAAGGCAGCGGTATGCTGCCCCAGAAACTGCCCCAGTCGCCGGTTGTATAAGTGCCGGAAAACACCACCCGTCGGTTGGGATCCAGCAACTGTACTTCGGCGGTGTAGTCCGGCAGAAGGCGGGTGCGGGGCAGGGGCTCCCCGCTGGTGGCCACCCCTTTAAATTCCAGCGTCTGACCGGGACGGTACAGGCTTCGGTCGGTGAAAAACTGAATGCGGGCTTCAGGCGTTTGGGGCGGCATCCATGTACGCAGGTAGAAATGGTCAGAGTGGAGGATGTGGCCTTCCCAAGTGAGTTCAAAGGAATAATCATTCCCGTAGCCTTGGTCTGGAGAAACGAGGTACTGACCTTCGGCGTTGGTGATCCCTTCAGCCACCAGAATTTTTCTGGACTTCCTCTGGGTGTAATCATATTCATGCCGGAATAGTTTCACCTGCACGCCCGGCTGCACTTTATCGGTGAGGCTGTTCCAAACCCTGAGCCTAAAGAGGTTGTTTTGAACGTCAGAAGCCCACACAAGGTCCGTACAATACACGGGCATGTAGCACAGGTCCCGTTGCTTGTTGCGGGCATAGTCGCCTGGGCCTGCGGCGGCTGCAAGGATGTAAAAACCTTTTTCTAAAGAGGGGATCTTGAGGTAGGTGGTGTGGTGATGCAATAAACTGTCGGCCGGAAGGAGGATTTCTTCCCGGTGCACGGAGGGTAGGCCGGAAAGGAAACGGAGCACCGCCGGTCTATTGTAAGTATTGGGACCTTCCTGGAATTGGAAATAAGCCTCTGGTGAAGTTTTAAAAATATGAAGTGTGATGTGTCCGGTGTTTTTATAAGATAAGGCTGCCAGGGAGGGCTGTCCGGGACGGAGGAGCCGGGGAAGGTTCAGGCTCAGGTGCGGTGTGTTCAGCTGGAGCAACAGGGCTTTGCATTTTTCCCCGCCCGGAGTGCCCGGAAAAGCTTTTACGGCGGCTTGGCAGACCCGGGCGGCTTGGTACAAATAGTAGGCGGTGGAGTCAAGGCTTTTATTGAATGCGGGCTCCCATCTACCGCCTTCCTGCTGGTACCACCGGGCCAGCAAAAAAGCCGCTTCCGCCGTATGGCGTGTGGTGGGCCGTGCGGCAATCAGACGTGCCAGAGCGGCTTTGTAAAGCCAGGGCTTTCGGGGCATGGCGCCGAAGGTTTTCAGCCACTCAAACCGTCTCAAATCCACAGCGGTCAGTGCGTTGAGATCGGCATCCCGGAGATGGAAAGCGGTGAGTTCGCGCAGCAGATACAGCGCCTGGGCCGGCAGGGAGCCGGGATCCGGCGCGCCGATGGGAAGTCGTACAAAATCCTCGGCGGGCCCCCATACTTCCGGATTGCGCAGAATTTCCGGAAGAGAGCCTTTGGAAACCGGCGTATGAAGCGGAATAAAAAAGTCCAAAGCCCGCCAGGCCAGAAAGTCATATAACGTGGGGTAAATGTAGAATAAGGCACGATCGCCGGCCAGAATGTCCTCAAATCGCGCGCGCGGAAAGGATTTCAGAAGATCCGGGTTGTCCAAGGATCGCCGCAGGAGGAGCTGAATTTCCGAGAAAAAACGGCTGTTATCCCAAAACCGGGGATCGCTCCGGGCGGTATCATCCAGCTTTTGGCGTCCGGCAATTTGCCACTGATATTGGGTGTAATAGGTCCAAAGCAGCTGCGCTTTAAGGCTGAAAAGAATTTGGCGTACCGGTTCGCGGGCTGTGCGGATTTCTTCGTCCGTTAGACGGAGAAATTCTAAATATGAATCTTCTGTGAAATCCTCTTTAGATCGGAATACGTAAAACAAAGCTTTCACAACTCTTTCGGGCTCTCCGCTCTTCTTGGCGGATTCCAGGAGTCTTTCCGCCAGAGGGAGCGCCGAGGCCGGACGGCCCTCGCGCAGCAGGGCTTCCACGCGGTCCCAGGTATCCGGTCCGGGCGGCGGGTTTTTCTGGGCATCCAGAGGATGGAGGCAGATGAACAAGCATAAAAGGAAGATGTGAAAAAGGCGAAGGCGCATGGTGAGGAGTACTATTAGTACACGAAGTTGGAGAAGGCGTTCAAAAATGAGAAAGAGTTTTAGGCAACGTGCGCGGAGAACCTTTCGGGAAAAATCATCTGTTTTTTGGAGAAAATGACTTTTTAAAAAACAGATGAAAAATGTTCACACGGATATTCCGGCCGGGGGACGTCTTCTGATAGGACGTCCTGCCAAGGGAAAATAAAAGGCGCCTAAAACCAGAGCCCCCGCCGAATCAAAAACAAAATCCAGCCAATCGCCTGTGCGTTGGGGTACCCAAAGGTGCTGCACGATTTCGATACAAAGTCCATTGAGAGCGCAATACAAAAAAGCATAAAAATATGCGTAGCGGCGCAAGACATCGAAGCGGGTCTGCCGTACTAAAGCATAAATCATGAGAAGGCATAAAATGCCAAAAACCAGAAAATGAAAAATTTTATCTCCGTTCAAAACAGCCGGCACTTCCAGATCTTTGGGTGGCATCAGGCACAGCAGCCAGATAAAAGCTGTGAAAAACAGGGCTACGCGGGCCGACCAAAGAAGCCGGAGCATAGAAGCTTTTTAGTGGCCCACCAGCTTCCGGTATGCCGCCGCATCCAGAAGGTGCGAAGTGTCGGCACTGGGGGCAGGACGCACCTTAATGATCCAACCGGCACCGTAAGGATCTTTATTTACCACTTCAGCGCTGGAAGCCAGGCTGGTATTAAATTCAACCACCTCACCGGTGAGCGGCATAAACAAATCCGATACGGTTTTGACGGCTTCCACCGTGCCGAATACCTGGCCGGCCTCAATCTGTTTCCCTACCGTATTAACATCCACAAAAACAATATCTCCGAGTTCACTTTGAGCAAAGTCGGTGATCCCCACCACCGCCAGGTCGCCTTCCATGCGCACCCACTCATGATCTTTGGAGTACAATAGTTGATCCGGAAATTGCATAAACCGATTTTATTGCGGCCAAAAGTAGAATGCAGGGGTGTTATTTGTGCACTTGAAAGCGTATTTTTTCTGTTGCGGCTTGAAGGACATACACGCCGTTGGGCAATTCATTCAGCGGCACCAGGGTGACAGGGGCTTGCAGTTTTCCGTTCAACAAGGTTTTCCCTTGCGGATTGAGGATCCGGAACGATTGGCCCGCCCAGGATGCCGGCGCCTGGATTTGAAGTTGTCCTTTGGCGGGATTCGGGTATATTTTAAGCGTTGGAGAGGATTCTGCTTTCAGGGAAACGTTGTACTGAAAAGGTTGGGAAACTGCGCTGCAGCCGTTTTGACTTACCTGAACTGAATAATTTCCTTGGCCATTGGGCAAGTACCAGGCCTGCGTGGCGCCGGGGATGGGTTGTCCGTCGCTGAGCCACTGGTAGCTGAACCCGGGCAAAGTCCATAATGTATCCTGAAGGAGAAATATCGGAGGCTGCCATTGGCCTGCGAACACCACATGAAATTCCACAGAAAGAGTTTGACCGGTGAGAGCATCGGAGAGCGTAGCGGTGTACAGAGTGTTTTGGGTGGGGGCCACCTGGGTTTGAAGTCCTGTGGCAGGAGTATGACTCCATTGCACTGTCACTTGATCGGAACCGCCGGTATAGCTGGCATCCAGAGTGACGCTTCCCGGTTCGCACAAGAGGAGGTAGCGCGGATTTTGCGGGACGCGCAGATTTTTTTTGAGAATGGTGAAATCATCCCAAATTAGACCCGAAGCCCTTAGATATTTTACATCCATCCGGTTGCGGTACACGTCTATCACCACTGAACCAACGCCCTGAGGTCCGCCATCGCTGAACACCATGGCCGGGTAGTTGAGTTCGGGCTCGCTGGTTTTTGAGCCGGAGTTGCCGCAGACCAAATACACCGTGCCGTCTGGGGTTTCTGGACGGTCGTCTTTTTTGTAAGGTTGTCCGAGGGAAAAGCGGCCGTTGGTGGGGTTTTTCACCATGGTAGAAAAATTAAAAGTGGAGGAAGGCCCATAGTGGCCATGCAACAGATAAGAGCGTTCATAGACATGGCTATGCCCGAACAGCGCGAGGTCCACATCGTACTGTTCCAGCACAGGGAGTATGCGTTCCCGCACAGCCCGCATCACCAGCTCCACGGGGCCGTCGCTGTCATGCGAACCTTTGGAGTAGGGGGCCTGGTGCACCACGACCACTGTGAAGGTGGCTTGATTTTGGGCTAAATCCTGCTTTAGCCATTGTGTCATTTGGTCGAAGTTCTGGTAGGTGAGGGTAAAATCAAATACTTCTGAATTGAGCATTACAAAATGTACATTCCCATAGTCAAAGGAGTAAAAGGCTTCGGTGCCGGAAGGCACGCCTCCGGCCTCCCCGTTGGCCGGTGCATGAATAATATCATAATAGGGCCCCTGGTGGTTGGGGTAGGGAATGTTGGTGTAGGGAATGCCCAAAAGTGAACTGGCACGCCACACTTCAATGTAATCATGATTGCCGGGAACAGCCCAAAAAGGAAGCCACGAAAAGACATCCCGGAAGCCTTCCAACCCAAATACTTTATCCTGATATTCTTGGTCTTTTCCGTCGTCATACACGTTATCGCCCAGCCAGAGCCACACGTCCGTAGAAGCGCTGCCGGGATACAGCATATAAGCATTTTTGACGTTCACCTGATCTGCATTGCCTTTCCCAAAATCTCCTATGGCCCAAATGCGCAGTGGAAGTTGGGAACCTGGCTGAGGCGCAGTTTTAAAACGATATTGCCCGCCGATGGGGGTCAATGGTGTGGCTGAGGAACCCACTACATAGTAGTATGTAGTGCCCGGTTGAAGACCTGTGAGCGTCACTTCATGATCGGTGCGCGATCCAGGTACTAAGGTTTCCTGGTTCAGATTGTTGAGGTCGGTGCCATACCAGACTTTAGAATCCGTAGCTACATCTGTACGCCACATTAGCGTGATGCTCTGGGGTGTGGGGCATTGCAGATAGGGTCCGCGCGTCACAGACTGAGCCTGCAATTTGGACCAAAGAACACATCCAAAAAATCCTAAAATGAAAACATTAAAGTCCAGGCGACGCATGCGAGGATAAGGCTGTTTTTGAAGAAGGACAAATTTAATAACTATCTAATCATCAAATGTTTGATTTGAAAAATTTAATACAAAGGATAAATCCCCTTAACTTGAAATTCCGCAGTTCCTCACCATACAAAAGGCAAGAAAGCCTTGCGCTTTTCAGGATATTCGGGAAAGTGTGTCTTGTACCACCGGTGATGGGCCACCGCACGTGGAATCAGGTTAAAGCAGGTCCAAAGGAAAAAAACCCAGCCCGGCAGACTCCATGAAAGAATGGCAAAGCCCAGCCATTCCACCATTTCGCCTAAGAGATTTGGGCAACTGACGAAATCAAACAGCCATCCCCGTGGTATTTGGTAGCCCGTTTCTCCAGGTTTCCGGAGTCGGATTAAATAATTATCGGCCCGCCAATTGACATATATACCGGTGAGAAATATCAAAAGACCAAACCAGAATTTAAAGTCCCTAAACCAATCAAGGGTATAATCCTCAAAATGCACGAAATATATCCCAAACAGGGAGCCGTTGGCCAAGTTGAATATAACCGCCATAAGGGCCACCACCAGCGGCATTTTCTTTTTCCGGGTACGCGTCCGCAATGGAAAGATGAAACTTCTGTTCACATAGTGCACAGTGAAAAGCAAGGCCATCAGGCGGGCGGGAAGGCTCATTTTTGAAAAGGCCGGACCGATCCAGGACCACAACACGACCAGTACGGTGCTTTCCATAATAATCCAGCCCAGTCGGTTGCTGATCATCGGCCCCCAGTCCGTCCGCGCGTGGCGTCCGTAAGGGGCCGTTTTGAATTGTAATACAATAAAAATAAAAAATCCCAGCGCCAGCCATACAACTGCCAGCCATAGGTAATTTTTCCAGGAAATTTCCAAATCCATGGACCGTCTTCGGGCTAAAAATACCCCTTTTCCCGGAACCAGATCAGGGTGTCGTGAATACTTTGCCGGATGGGACGGGGTCTAAGCCCAAGAACTGTTCGGGCTTTGGAAGAATCCACCGTTCGACATCCTTCTTCTAGGATTTTCAGCATGGCATAATTCAGGGCCGGTTTTTTACCGCGAAGCCGGGCGCCGGTGCGAAGCACGGGAAGTAAAGCGTAGCCACACCAAAAAGGCAAGGTCGGAAGAAAGGAACGGCGGCCTAAGGCTTCCTGCGTCCATTGAACCAACTGTTTCACGGTCACAAACTCTCCGGACAGCAAATACACTTCTCCGGGCTCTGCAGCCGTCATGGCATTGACTATGGCCTGAGCCGCGTCCCGAACATC
This sequence comes from Flavobacteriales bacterium, assembly GCA_025055575.1. Lineage (GTDB taxonomy): Bacteria > Bacteroidota > Bacteroidia > CAIKAF01 > CAIKAF01 > JANWWQ01. The sequence goes on from JANWWP010000051.1 coordinate 10,823, forward strand.
CAGGAAGTCGTAGCCCCCGGGAAAAACGGCCGGCACTCTGCCCCGCACTACATCCAGCAGCGCCTGGCCCTGGGGTGAAGGCGCATAATCGGGCGGGCCTATCAGGGAAGTTGGACATAGGACACTTAGGGACATGCCCTCCCTGGCCTTGGCCAAAGCCAACTCCTGACCGGCGCGCTTGGACCGGTCGTAAGGAAAGGACGTCGGAGGGCATAGGGCCCGCGTTTCGTTGAGAGGGCTATCTTGAGGATACGGATCAAAGGCATGGATGGAAGAAATATGTAAAGTCCGCGGCACACCCATGGCATGGGCCGTATCCAGTACCCGGCGAGTGCCTTCCACATTCACCCTTTGCACCCGTCCGTCGGGGTCGCCTTCGAGCGAAATGACCGCAGCACAGTGGATTAGCACATCGGCGCCCTCCAGCAACGAACGCAAAGCCTCGCGTTCCAAAACGGAACCATGTATCTCCGTCAGGCGCGGGTCCTTCAGTTCGTCGGGACGTCGCTTATGCACCAGCGCGCGCAGCTGCCAGCCGTCCTGAAGCAAGGCCTCAGCCAGCACCCTTCCCAAATGTCCGGAAGCGCCCGTGAGGGCGACTGTTCCCCGATGCTTCATAAAAATTAAATTCGTCCAAAAATATTTATTCCCACTTCCTAAATTGTTTTTCCAAATGCCTGTGGAAGAATCTCTAATCTATGAAAATGGGGAAGACTCCCGTGAGCTGCATGAGGAAATCCTTCGCATTGTTGAAGAAATCATAGATTACCGAAAGGCATTAGGTGTTGTGAGATGCACGTATGAAATCACGGTAGAAAGTGTGTTGGAGGCATACCGTTCTGGTATTTTCCCATTGCCTCATGCCTCTGGCCCTTGCGTTGACTGGTTATTTCCTCCACAGCGCGGGGTGCTATTTTTTTCTGAGTTTCGGCCTCCCAAATCCTGGCGAAAAATTGTGAGCCGTTCCGATTGGAAAGTGACGATAGATCAGGCCTTTGACGAGGTTGTGACATCTTGTCGCCACTACCACGCCTTGCGCGAGGGAGAAACCTGGATTACCCCCTTTTACGTTCAGGTTTATTCCCGCCTTCATCAGTTGGGCTGCGCCCATAGCGTGGAAGTTTGGGATGAAGGAGGCGCCCTCATCGGGGGATTGTATGGGGTGGTCGTGGAGGGAATTTTTAGCGGTGAAAGCATGTTTTATCGTGAAACCGGCGCTTCCAAGAGAGCGCTCATGGCTCTGGTGCAGCATCTTCAATCCCGTGGCGCCACCTGGATGGACACCCAAATGGTGACGCCTGTATTTGCCAGCGTGGGCGCCCGTTTAATTCCAGCCGAGGAGTTTCAAAGGCTCCTGCTTCAGACTCAGGCCCTACACCTTCAACTTTTCCCGTAAAAGATTTGCCTTCTAGGCTCTCATTCAAGGTTTTGTGGCCACCGTCACTGTACCGTTGAGCTTGCCTGATTTATCCTTGTACTTATACCCGGCCACCCAGAAGTATACCCCGTCTGAAACACGTTGTCCAAACAGTCCGGTGCCGTTCCATTTAAAGAAAGGATCGGTGGATCGGTACACAAGATTCCCCCAACGGTTGTAAATTTCAATGTAAAACTCGTCGTATTTGCTGGATGTGAGGGCAAAGTAGGTGTCGTTGGGCCCATCTCCGTCCGGCGTGAAAATGTTGGGCAGAGTCAATGGAACAAAGCAGTTGATGACGGATACATGGAATGTGTCCACAAGAGGACATTCCATTGTGTCCACAAATACCTGCACATAATATATGCCGGAGTCGCCAACCTCAATGGAATAATCGGTGGCGCCCGTGCTCCATAAATAAGAATTTCCGGTAAAGGAGGGTATCAGGGTCACCGTTTCATTGTCGCACACGCTCGTGTCAGAGGAAAAAGGATAGGCGCCGTATTTGGGTATGACAAAGGTGGTGTCCAGGGCCGGACATGCTTCGCCAGGGAGGAAAATCCGGACCACGTAGGTGCCTTGCGTCTGCACTGTGATACTTTGGGTGGTTTCGCCGGTATTCCAGAGATAGGCGTCGCCGGGCAGTCGGGCTTCGAGGTCCAGGTTCTGCCCCGGACAGATGCCAGTGTCGCGCGGGGGCAGGTAAGGACCATACAGAACTGTCACCACCAATGTATCGTAGTTTTTACATTGGGCCGGAGGATAATTACGCGTCACCCGGAGCACGTAAGTTGTGGTCTGCGAGGGGCTTACGGTTTGAGGATTGCCGGAAGGCAGGGAAGCGGTTCCGGCAAACCACTGAAACTGGGGCGTGGGCGTAGAAGCCCCAGGAGATGAACCATTGAGGGTGATCGTTTCCCCCAGGCAGATGGTGGTGTCCGGGCCGGCATCTGCTTCCGGCAAAGGCCTCACGATAAATTGCTTGGTGCCGGTTTTGGACCCGCATTGATTGACCGCGGTCACCGTCACGGTATTATTACCTACGGTAGGAAAGTAAATGGTGGTCTTGTTGTTGGCGGTGTCAATGATAGGGTTGGGCGTACTGGTCCATCCGTAATAGGTGTTGGGCGCCAGAGGCACCTGAATTTGCAGGGTATCAAACTGGCACACGTTTAAAGGGCCGGAAATACTCACATTGGGCAGGCCAATCACGGTGATTTTAGCGGTGTCCGATCCCGGTCCCACACAACCAAAGTTGGTTTCGGTCACATTCAGGTTGAAACTTCCGGTGCCATTGAAAATGATGCCTGTGGCGCTCTCATTGCTCCAGGGTGCGCCATTAAGCGTCCATTGATAGGAAGATTGCCAATTGTAAGGCGTAGGATAAAAATAAAAACCTTGGTTTTGACAAATAGTGGTATCTGGTGTAGGAGGAATGTAAATGTAAGGTGGGTTTACGGGAAAAGCATAAATACCTAAGGGCTGGGGATTCGGTGTGCCAATGGTGAGTCGGATCAGAGTTCCCTCCACAGGGTCGTTGGGATTGTTACTGTGGGTGCCAATCACTCGTACATAATACATTCCGGCCTGCAGGCCAATGGCGCCCAAACCCGGAATGGGTGGCACCTGAAGCTGAATCACGGTATCCGTGGTGGCGTTGACCGCTGTGCCAATGTAGGGTTGATTCGGATAACTGGCCTGCGGAATAAGAGCATAAAACTGAGAGTTAAAAATTTGCAGACCAAACTGGTTGTTGGGAGCAAAGTTCACCGGAGGGTTCAAGTTGCCCACATCCACATGGACTAGTGTATCAAAGCCTAAAACATCCGTGAGGCAGGCTTTCAAGTCAATTTTATGGTTGGTGATGATGTCGCAATGGCGAATGCAAAAAGGGCCATAAGTGGAACCGATAGTGTAGGGGTTGATGCCCACAATGCGGATATAATAATTACATCCGGGCGGGATAGGATGAAAAAGCGGCTCGATAATACCTCCTACCGAACCTGGACTGGGCACCAGCAAAGGATCCCAGGTTTGGGAGTTGGGAAAGGTTCCAAGCACGTTGGGATTGGGGGGAAACACACCGTTGCTGTCCGATAACTGGGCCACGTAAGTATTGTTCGTGAAAACACCGGTGCTCCAAAAGGGGATATCAATCACGCTGCCCACGCAAATGGTGTCGAGCGGGTTGGAAAGAACAGCGGGTTGTAAGGTGGTGATGGTGTTCGGGCAATTCTGTATGTCCACGCAAAACTGGGAAGCCGAGCCCACGATAGGCGGTGTCACATCCGTGCGGATGAAGCGGATATAATAGCAACCGGGCTGCAGGGTGACGGGGATTTGAGGGGCCACGATGCCGGGGTTGGCGTTGTTGAGCACATACACCGAGTTGGGTGCCGGTATCACTGTGGCGGGGGTAAAATTGCTGCTGGTGCTGATTTGAACGGCATAATTACCCGTACCGCACAATGGGTTGGTGAAATGATAGTAAATGTACAGGTTATAATTGATACACACTGGGTTGGGCGACACGCTGTCCACCACGATGTCCACCGGATACTGGGCCGGGTCGTAGGTGCCCACGCAGCGGATGTCGTCAATGGCTAAGGATGCATTGGTGGAAGCCGCCGTGGAGTTGACCCAGCGAAATCCGAATCTCAGATTCTGGACATTATTGAACATGGGATCCGTGATCTCTTCGTATTTCCACTTGTATTTGTTGTTGAGCTGGGAAGGCCCCACCTGCACCCAAGGGCCATTGTTCACGCTGCAGTACACCTGGCCGTATGCCGAAGGAGAACCTTCGCACATGTAGTAAAATACAAACTTGACATCCGTGAGCCCTAAAGTGCAAAAATTCTGGGTTACCACAAAGCGATCTGAAGCCTCCGTAGGCGACCAGTTGGCATTACCGATGCCATTGGTCACCAGCGCTACAGAGTCATGGATATGTAAATAGCGACTGAAAGGAGCGTTATTGATGGTGCCGCCAAAAGTGGAATCTTGATTAATGGTGTTGGGATAAATCGGAGATCCGTTGTATAAAGAGTTGATAATCCAGCGATTGCGTCCAGTATTGGAGGAAACAGTCTGAGCTCCTGCAAAGTTGGGCGTCACCTGATCCACCGCGTCCTCAAAATCTTCAGAATATACCAAAATCTGGCTGGGCTGAGCCTGCAACGTTCCGCCTGAAAAAAACGTCAGTTGTAAGAGCAAAGCGTAAAGCGCAACCCATGAGTAAATATTTTTTTTCATAGGCTTAATAGCTGAATTATTGGACTAAGTTAAATATATTCAAAAAAAAAAGCAATTCTGAACTTAATTTTGTTTTAGGGAGATGAAAAGTCGTATGAGAGGGCTGCATGGTGCAAGGTGGCTTTTCTTTTGGATGTGTTGGATGGGCTGGCTCCAGCCTTTAATGGCTTCTCATCTGATGGGGGGCGAGATCACGTGGAAGTGTCTCGGCAACGGGCAGTATCAATTCAGAATGCGTATTTACAGGGATTGTAACGGCATTGCCATGCCTTTGCCGGTCTCCATCCGGGCCCACAATGTGCCTGGGATCACGCAGATTCCCATGAATCTTGTGGCCATGACCGAAATTTCGCCCCAGTGCGATGGCGCCGGGCCCACTATTTCTTGTGCTAACGCGGGGCCCTCTATTTTTCCTCCCACGCCCGGCGCCGTGCAGCAATTTGAGTTCCAGTCCAATCCGGTGACACTGCCCGGCTTACCACCGCCTCAGGGCTGGGTTTTCACTTTTGATAACTGCTGCCGCAACGCCGCAATTTTGAATCTCGTGGATCCCGGCAACAATGGTATGACGCTGCGTTCGGTCATGTATGCTGCGCCAGGTCAGCAACCCGGACAGTGCATTGACAACTCCCCGGTGTTTGAACAACGACCGGCGATTGTTATCTGCGGCGGTTCCCCGTTCTATTACAATCACAACGCCTCCGACCCGGACTTGGATTCCTTATACTACAACTTTGCGCCCTCCCTCAACTGGATGAACGGAGGGCCTTTCTCATCGGCGACGCCCCTGGCCTTCTCTCCGGGCTATTCTCTCACAAGCCCTCTGCCCAGCCAGACCCAAAACCCCAACAATCAACCCATGACGCTCAACCACCATACGGGGGAGTTTTTCTTTCAATCTTACACATTCGGAAACTTCGTTTCAGTGATAAAGGTAGAATCCTACCGATGCGGGGTGAAGATCGCCGAAATTTTCCGTGAAATTCAAATCGTTATCCTGAACTGCGGAGCTAATAATCCGCCTCAGGTGACCGCCCCTTTCCAGAATGCCCAGGGCCAGTACACTCTTTTCACCGACACCGTAGAAGTCGGCGATACGGTCGATTTTTTGATCACGGCCCACGATCCGGAATTTCTTCCGACGGGCTGGCCCCAACAAATCTGGCTTTCGGCCTCCGGAGGTATGTTTGGCGCCAACTTTTCCAACCCGGACAGCGGATGCGCATATCCTCCCTGTGCCGTACTATCGCCGGCCCCACCCGCCGCCAATCCCAACACCATGCAGGTGCATTTCATCTGGCCCACCACCTGCGACCATATTTCCTATCCCTGGGGTTGTTATTCCCTGAACAATCTGCACACTTTTGTCCTCACTTTCAGTGACAACTACTGCCCGGCGCCTTCCTACCGAAGCATCACCGTGGCTATTGTTGTGAAAGCCAAGCCTGTGGTGCCCTCGCCCGAACTGCGTTGCCTGGAAGTGCTGGCCAATGGGGATGTAAAGCTCACATGGATTCCTTCTTTGGATACATCCAACACCTTCAACAGCTATAGGATTTATTCAGCCCCATCCCCAACCGGACCTTTCTTGGAGGTGGATTCCATCTTTAATATCAACCAAAACACCTACACACACACGGGCGCGGGAGCGCATCTCCAGAGCAAATACTACTTCATTGTGGCGCGCTCGGGCTGTTATGGAAAAGTGGTGGCCCCGCCCAGGGATACCCTTCAAACCATTTATGTGAGCGCTGCGGCACCCAACACTCCGCTGATAGATGTGCAATGGAATGCCATTTCCACACCCTTAATCCCCTCCAACTCCGGTCAATACAGCTTATCTTCGGCTGTGGGGACGGGAGTTTTATCCCCGCTATATCAAGGTTCTGCACTTCAATATCAAGACAACTTTTTAACCTGCACTGTCACCAAACTTTACCAGGTAGTTAATCCGGATGCTTCGGGGTGCCTCAACATTTCCAATCTTTTTCAGGGGAATTTTCAAAATCAGATTCCCCCGCCGGCTCCTGCCTTGGACAGTGTCTCTGCTTCGGCTGCCGGCATTGTGGCCGGTTGGTTCCCTTCCCAAGCCCCGGATGCGGCCTCATATATTCTGTTTCACGTCAGCGGTGGCCAGTATGTGCCTGTAGCTCAAGTGAACGGCGCTTCCGTCACCTGGTATGAGGATACCGGCCATTTTGCACAGGATGGGCCCCAATCCTATGCCCTGGCGGTGGTGGATTCGTGTGGCAATGTGAGTGATACCTCAGCGGTGCACACCACCCTCTTTTTAAGTTATCAAATGTTTCCCTGTGAGGGCCAGAATAAACTTAGCTGGACGCCCTATGGAGGCTGGCAACCCGCAGCGTACAAAGTGTGGATCTCTGAGAATGGGGGGGGCTACCAGCTGGCCGCTACTTTGGGCGGATCGGTTCTAAGTTTTACCCATCAGGGATTGCAACAAGGCTTTCAATATTGTTACCGTATTCAGGCTCTTTCGGGCAGCGGGGCGTCTTCGACTTCCAATACGGTATGCGTTACGTCTGATGCTCAGAGCCTTCCTTCCTTCAGCTACATCCGCTTTGCCACGGTGCAGCCCGATGGCAGCGTGTATCTGTGTCTGATATATGACACCCTGGCCAGCGTGAAACGCATTCTCCTGACGCGGGCCCGCGATGGAATGTCGGTTTTTGATACCATAGCCACACTGTATGGCGCTCCGGGCTCAAATCAGATTTGTTATTTGGATACAGACGTCCAGACCGCTTTTGAAAGTTACAGGTACAGGGTGGCGCTCATTGATCATTGCAATCAGCCTTCGGGTTTGTCCAACGTGGCCCGTACTATCCTGCTTCGAGGCCAGGCGGCCGGTCAGTTTCAGAATGCGCTTTTCTGGAATGATTATGAAGGTTGGCCAAACGGTGTGGAGTCCTACACTCTGGAGCGGCTGACTGCCTCCTTTATGCCATTAGGGCCGGTGAATATGTACGTCACCAACCCAGGACGCGTGGAGGAGGATGTTTACAACCTTCTGCCTCAGGAAAATCTGTTCGAACAATGCTACAGGGTGCTGGCCCGTGAGGCTCTTGGAAATCCTTTCTTATTGAAAGACAGCAGTTATTCCAACATAGTGTGTCTGACGCATCCGCCCACTTTTTTCATTCCCAACGCATTTAACCCAGCAGGCGGTATCAATACGCTGTTTAAACCCTACGGATTGTGGAGTCAGAACGTGGAGACTTACCGCCTCATGGTATTTAACCGTTGGGGAGAACTTATTTTTGAAACCTCCGATATCCAGGCAGGATGGGATGGCTCCTATGGAGGTAAGCTTTGCCCGCTGGGTGTATATGTGTACCGTCTGGACTTACGCTTCAAAGGATTGGATGAAGAGGTACGGATAGGCACCGTCACGCTTTTGCGTTGATTATTGAATAGGCGAGATAATCTAATAAAAATTTCATGGTTAATGGGCATTTTTTGGGAAAAAACTCTTACTTTTTGAATTTGAGTTATTAAACAGATCGGTTTCATTTGGTCTCTGGCCTTTGATTCTTTTGTTTCTTTGATGGCCTGATATGGCATTACAAGACGCTTATATTCTTGTGACAGGTGGTGCGGGCTATATTGGTTCCCACACTTTGGTAACTCTCATGGAGAAAGGTTTTAGACACCTGATTTCTCTGGACAATTACAGTACCAGCCGGCCGGACAGCTACGCCCTTGTTGAAAAAATTACGGGGTCTCGTCCGGTGGTGGTGGAAGGAGCGGTGGGAGACCGGGCCTTAATCCGCCACCTCATGGACACTTACAAGCCGGCCGGAGTCATTCATTTTGCGGCCTGGAAAGCGGTGGGCGAAAGCATGGAGAAGCCCTTTCTCTATTTAGAAAATAATATTTCCCAGATGCAAGTGTTTCTTGAAGAGGTGTATCGGCAGCACAAGCCGGTTTTTATTTTTTCTTCTTCCTGTACAGTGTATGGCGAAGTGCAGCAACTGCCTGTGGACGAGACCACACCCCGGCGGCCTGCCAACTCCGTGTATGGCCTCACCAAGCAGATGGGAGAGGACCTTTTGGAGGGCCTGTGCCGCATGGGATTCACGGGGCCTGTGGTGGCCCTGCGCTATTTTAATCCGGTAGGGGCTTATCCGGATGGCACATTAGGAGAGTGGCCCATAGGAAAGCCCAACAACCTTCTGCCCATCATTTGCCAAACGGCGGCGGGCCGGTTACAGGAACTTACTATTCATGGTCAGGATTATCCCACGCGGGACGGCACGTGCATCCGGGACTATGTGCATGTGATGGACATCGCTGAAGCCCATGTGCTCGCTCTGGAATATGCCACCAAAGCGGCCTCGGACCGGATGGAAATTTTTAATCTGGGCACAGGCTCGGGCGTCAGTGTTCTGGAAGCGGTTCATGCTTTTGAAGCCGCGAATGGTATTAAACTCCCTTGGCGCATGGGACCCCGGCGCCCCGGCGATGTCACGGCGGTATATTCCAACAGCCGAAAAGCCGCTGAAATTTTATCCTGGAAACCCCGTTACACGTTGCACGACATGATGCGCAGCGCCTGGCTCTGGCAACAGTACCTTGAAAATCAGAAGCTGCCTCTTTGATCAGCGTTCTTTCAGGGCTTGTTTTCCGGACGCATCCACAGGCACCCGACGCACATTGTGCATGTCTATTTTTTGAACCTGACGGACTGCCGGTTTAGAACCCGAGCCGGGACGCTGCGCTGTTTCTGAGGAATGAGGTGTGGAGGTCATGGGTTGATTCACTGGCCTTTGGACGGGCGCCGGCTGCCCTATTACGCCCCCCGCCGGACGCTGGGGCGCGGAAGGCGCTGTTTGAACAGCGGCAGGTTGCGCCGTGCGCTGGGTTTCCCGTTTTTGGTCGCCCTGGGACCAGGCCATGACCGGTAGGACACCGAAGGCCAGACAATAAAAGAAAGTCTTCATTTTAAAGTTATTTCAAAATAATTGGTGGCAAATTTTGTTCCAAAACAATTATTCTTTCACAAGCAGGCGTCTGAGGGGCGCCATACCGGGCGCATCCAGAGGGATCACCTCCGCCACATACACGCCGGAGGCAAGGTGCTCAAAAGAAAATTGCGCACCGGTAGAGAAAAACACATTTTCAAGAAGCCGGCCATTCAAATCCATAAGCTTCAGCTGATAGCGGGTGTCGCTCTTGCCTTGAAGAATGAGCACATTCCGGAACGGATTGGGGCCCATCTGAAGAAATTCTGAGAAGCCTTCGTTCAGTCCTATATTATTCACGTTGCTGATCCATTCCAGCCGCTTGACGGAGCCATCGGGGTTGAGTTCTGCACCTGCAAACCGGAACCGGCGGAATTTGGCGAAGTACTCTACCGATTTTAAAACATTACGACCGGACTGAATGCCGGGATCATAACCTAAGGCCGTTACCAGAAGGGTGTATAAATTGTTGTCCACAAAAATCCAGTCGGCCGGATAATTGATACCAAAAGCGGGGATGGAGATGGGGGCCCCTAGCTTCAGCCATAGGCTGTCGTAGTTATCTTGCGTGACAAAAGCTTTAAGCGTGAGAGTGCCGGAGGGAAATTCCGGGGTCAACACGCGCACGATTTCGTGGAAGTCGGCCCGCACTGTTGCTTTGCGCTTCACATGGGCGCTGTCGATGGTGACCTGGACGGGTGTGCCCAGCAGGTTGTAAAGAGAATCAAAATTGATTGGAAGAAAGGAATCAAAAGAATATGTTGTATTTATGGATGTGCCTAGGGAGCAAGGATAATTGATCAGGGTGTAGCCAGGGGAAAATTGAGCCACCAGTTGCTGGCCTTGCAACACACCCGATGTCCCTAAAATTTTAAGGCTTGATGCTGAATTTTCCAGGTAGAAACTGACGCCTGTGGGCGAGGTGTAACCCACGGTAGCTGTGGGGAAGGACCCTCCGGCTGGCAGACTGCCGGGCGTTACAAAATTGAGGGTGTAGCTATCGGTGACGGCCTGCCCTGTGAGGTCCAGCACGTCCACCACGCCGGGTGTGCCGGGCAGGGTGTCGCCCATCATCCCCGTGGGCGAGGCATTTACATGGAATTCAGCAAAATCGCCGGGCGCGGCAAAATCTGCCGAGGTTAGGATGACTGTTTGGGCCTTGGCATTGAAAAAGCATAAGAGGCCCGCAGCGAGGGTCATGAAAAGAATGGTTGAAATACGCATCATGCACAAATATAAGAGGGTTTGAAATGTTCAATGCCCTAGGGCCGCCAAATAACGCTCCGCCTCAAGAGCTGCCATGCAACCTGTGCCGGCTGCCGTCACAGCTTGGCGGTACACTTTGTCCTGGGCATCTCCGGCCACAAAGACCCCCGGAACATCGGTGGCCGTGGAGTCGGGCCGCGTGAACACATAGCCATTTTCGTCTAAACGGAGCCAGGGCTTTAAAAAATCGGTATTCGGTTTATGGCCAATAGCCACAAAAAAGCCGGTTACGGGTAGAATACGTTCTTCGCCCCGGTCTTTGTGCAAAATCCTGACGCCCTCCACAGCTTCCTGTCCCAGCACTTCCAATGTTTCGGTGTTGGTATGGATCACAATATTGGGGGTATTGCGCACGCGTTGCTCCATAATTTTACTGGCCCTGAACTTATCGCTGCGCACCAGCATATGCACACGGGTGCAGAGTTTAGAGAGATAATGGGCCTCTTCGCAGGCGGTGTCGCCCCCGCCCACGATGGCCACTTCCTGTCCACGGAAAAAGAAACCATCGCACACAGCACAGGCTGAAACACCTCGGCCGTTGAGCCTCTGTTCACTTTCCAGCCCCAGCCATTTTGCCGAAGCGCCGGTGCATACAATCACTGTTTGGGCCCACAAAGTACGGCCGCCATCTGTCGTGATTTTGTGGGCTTTCGGATCCGAAAAATCCACTTCCGTTACGGTTTCGTACAGGATGCGGGTGCCAAAGCGCTCGGCCTGCTTTCGAAACAATTCCATCATCTCCGGCCCCATAATGCCCTCCGGAAACCCAGGGTAGTTTTCAACTTCGTTGGTGATCATCAGCTGGCCACCCGGCTGCGGACCCGCCAGAAGGATGGGCTGTAAAGCGGCCCGGGCAGCATAGATGGCGGCCGTGTAGCCGGCCGGCCCGGCGCCAATAATAAGGCAACTCTCCGGATTTTTGAACTCGGTCATGGTGGGCGGCAAAAGTAATAAGAGGCCTGGGAGACTTTAGTTACATTCAAGGGATGGCTTCCAGTGATATCTATTCTTACTTTCTTTTATTAAAGAGGCTACTTAATTGCTATCAAGCGAGCGACGTATTTGTTTTTTTAAAAGCTCAATGCAGTCGATTGTGTTAAAATGTTGAAAAAAATTAGGATTGTAATTAATCTTGATTTAAAACTACAACTTTTATTTTTGTCTGGATTCATAATTACATATGAATAAGTGTTTCCTTTTAATTTCTATATGGTTAGTAGCAAATTTAAATAGCGCTCAAGGGCAGACTGTGATGGAAGATGTCATTTATCTTAAAAACGGCGCTGTGTTGCGTGGCACCATTACGCAGAACATACCCGGAAAATTTATTCGAATAGAATCTCAAAATCAGGAGGCTACGCTGGTGCGATGGGACGAGGTGGATAAAGTGGCGTCGGAACCGCGGAAAAGCAGTTCGGGGAGTAGCAGATCCAGCGCTTCTTCAGGCAGGAGTAAGGCTTCGGATTCCGGAAGTTCCTCAGGGGCGAGAAACAGCGGCCGTTCCGGAGGGCTTTCGCTGCAATCCGATGTGGATGCCGGTTATCGCGGACTTGTAGAGACCGGGGTGGAATTAGGCGTCAGCGGTTTGGCGCTCGATCGCTTCAAGCTCAATGTCATCAACGGGTACCAGTTTGTGCCGGTTTTAATTACCGGATTTGGTGTCGGAATGCGTTATTATTATTCCTCTTGGGCCAATCGGGGTTCTGTGTCCTTCCCAATGTTTCTGGATCTCCGGGCGGTTTTTCTGGAAAGCCGCTTCACACCCTATGCATCTTTTGGCATAGGTTACACGCTCAACAGCCGATTCCGGGGCGTGGGCTTGTATTTAAGCCCCAATCTTGGCGTGCGGTATTACATCAACGACCGGCTGGGCCTTAATTTTGGATTGGGCTACGAAGTGCAGCGTTTTGGAAGCAGTATCCTTCGTTTATATTCGAATGCCATTAGTTTGAACGCAGGGTTTTCTTTTTAAAATTTGTATCCATCAGCGGGAACAACAGAAAGAGCCAGCCTCTGGCTAGTGTTTCTGGAAGAATTAAGAATAAGAATTCGACAACTAGGGGAATTTTTAAGATAAATCAAAAAAAATTCTAAGGTTCAGCGCCCCTACATTTGCAGCCATGCTGAGGGGTGTTTGGCTGCTAAGCCTGTTATTCTTTCTATTGCTGTTGGCGGGGGGCGTTTCTGCTCAAAAAGTGTGGCGCCGGGGGGCCACAGGCTGGCCTCTGCACCACCCCGGGAAATCCCAAGTGGACACCCTGTATAACGGTTTTGAAAGTTATTCTCCCACCCTTTTCGAAAGCCCTACCGGAGGTTACATGAATGGTACAAACGGATATGGAGATCAAGCGAAAGCCCAAATGTTTCTGGCCGACAGCAGTTATTTGGTGTTGGGAGCTGTGTATTGGTTTGGATACGTACGACGCACCCAACCCGTTGGGGTTTCTCAGATCCGTTTACGGATGTACCGGCGGGATGGCATACAGCCTGTCAATGGTGTGCCTGCCCCCGTCCCGGGCAGTTGGTATGAAGAACGCCCCCTCAGTGTAGATCAGATACCCCACGGTCCTGAATTGAGTACTGCTGGGCTGGTGTGGTTGTTGGATACCGCCCGCTATGTGAACGGGGCCTATGCCTTCGGCTTCGATTTGGAAGACATGCATCCTCTGGACACAGTGGCCCTGTATTCTTCGGACAGTGGCCAGGTGCTGCGCAATAATATGAGTTGGGAAAAGTGGCAGGGACTGTGGAACACTATTGCCAATAATTGGAACTTGCCAGTGGACTTTGCCATATTTCCGATTGTAAATCTGGAAAATGCCGGTTTTTTTGAGCCCATTGGCGGTTGGCGCATAGCGCTCGAGGGGCAGCCGGTGCGGCAGGATTCGCGTGTGCGCCTGGATGTACCGGAACCGGCCGATTTTCGTTTGTCGCTCATGAGTTTGGAAGGACGGATCCTTGCCGTCAAGCGCCTGAGTCTGGCTGCGGGCAGCCATTGGATCCCTTTGGATGGCCTTTTGCCGGGCTCCGGTTTATATTTTCTGATGTGCACAGATGGCCATCGTCACGGTGTGGTTCTGCGCTTGGTGGCCTATTAAGAATTCCCTGACGGAAGAGGTTTTATTTCTTGCAGCGCCGATTCCAGACGGGGATCGGTGAGGGGCTTGGTTTCTTTTTGGAAAATTTCCGTTTGGCGGCGGATGCTCTCGTTATAGATAGCGTCCACAATATTTTCCACAAACTGGGGACTCAGGTCCAGACGACGGGCCATGCGGGTGCGCAGCCTTCGCAGTTCATCCCATCGGTCGGGCTGATAGATGGTAATATTGTTTTCTTTTTTAAAATGACCTATCTGGTCCACCAGATCCAGGCGTCGGGCCAGCAAAGTAAGCAGTTCATCATCCAGGCTGTCAATCATTAGACGCAATCGTTCCAGACGGCTGTCGGTTATGCTCTGGGCCGATGCGCCAGAGATCGGGCTGCAAGCGGCCACCATTTTCACATATTCTTCCGGGGTCAGTTGTTGTTCTGCGTCGCTAAGAGCTTGGTCGGGGTGGGGATGAACTTCCGTCATCAGGCCAGCCATGCCCAGCTCCAGGGCTTTTCGGGCCACTTCAGGCACCAGGCTGCGCCGACCGGCAATATGACTGGGATCACACAGCAGGGGTATTTCCGGCAAAGCCGACATGTATTGGATGGCCAGGTCCCACCGCGGGGAATAACGGTATAGCCGTTCATCGTAACTCTGAAAACCTCTGTGTACGGCCAGGACGCGCGCTGGGGCCGCCTTCAGAATGCGTTCTGTGGCCCCTATCCATAGTTTGAGGTCGGCGTTGATGGGATTTTTCACAATCACCGTCACCGGCGCTCCGGCAATGACATCCGCAATTTCCTGAACGAGGAAAGGATTAACGGTGGTGCGGGCCCCCAGCCAAATAGCGTCAAATTCCTGGTTGAGAAGAATGTGCGCTTGTTCCGCGTGGGCGGCTTCGGTGGCCACAGGCAGGCCCGTTTCGGATTTTACACGCCGCAGCCAGTGTACGGCCTTTAAACCATGGCCCTCGAATGTTCCCGGCCGGGTACGGGGCTTCCACACACCGGCCCGGAAAAGATGGCAAAATCCAGAGTTGGCTAACTGCCGCGCTGTATGGAGCACCTGATTCTCTGATTCAGCGCTGCAAGGCCCGGCCACAAAGTATGGTGATGCACAATTTGGATGGCCCTCCGACATTTTATTTGACTATAATTAACGACAAATGTGCTTTAAAAGTTTGTAATGTGACCGCATACCGTATTTTTGGCCGCAGGCGAAGGGCCGAAAATGGAAAAAACACATATTTTGGTGACCGGCGGGGCAGGATTTATTGGCAGCGCCATGGCCGAAAGACTCGCGGAAGATCCGGATGCCTTTGTGGTGGTGGTGGATAACCTGAGCACCGGCAGCGAAGAAAAATTGAAGCAGAAAGAAAATCTGCGCCTCATTGTGTGCGATGTCAATAATTACGAGGAAATCCGGAATGTGTTTTACCGATACGGATTTCGCTACGTGTTTCACTACTCCGCCGTGGTGGGCGTACAGCGCACGCTGCGCAACCCGGTGGCCGTGCTGCGGGACATCAAGGGCATTGAAAATATTTTAGACCTGGCGCGCACCACCGGCGTGCAACATGTTTTTTATTCCTCCTCTTCAGAGGTGTATGGCGAGCCCGTGGAATTTCCTCAAAACGAAGAAACCACCCCCCTAAATTCCCGGTTGCCTTATGCTATCGTAAAAAACGTCGGGGAAGCTTTCCTGAAGTCCTATTATCAGGAATACGGTCTGCCCTACACCATTTTTCGTTTTTTCAATACTTATGGTCCGCGACAGTCCAGGGATTTTGTAATTTCAAAATTTATTGCAGCCGCGCTGAAGAACGAGCCTATAACCATCTACGGCGATGGGTCGCAGTCGCGCACATTCTGCTATATTGACGACAATGTGGAAGCGTGCTACACAGCTTTTCAGAAGGGATTATATAAAAATGATGTAGTGAACATTGGCAACGATGTGGAGTATCCTATTCTGAAAGTTGCAGAACTCATACTCCGATTGACGGGCTCCTCCTCCGAAATTCAGTTTCTGCCCCGGCTGAAGGAGGGTGATATGACGCGCCGTATGCCAGATATTTCGAAAATGAAAAAACTTCTTGGAAGACCTTTGCTGGATCTTGAATCTGGGATCAAAAAAATCCTCGAAGACACGCGCTTCATCTTGTAAAGCGTGACAATTGATACAAAAACACCATTTTCAGCAGATTTAAAGGAAGGTGTGGTCCTCCGCACAGCCGGGCTGCTCTACACCGTATTTGACGGAACTACGCAATTCACCTGCCGCCTGGCAGGGAAAGTGCGGTTGGAAGGCATTAAAGCCACCAATCCGGTGGCCGTGGGAGATAAAGTTGTGTTTGACTCCCACACCCTACTCATTCAAGATATTCTTCCTCGAAAAAATTATATTCTACGGGAGTCTGCCAATCTTTCCAAAAGGTACCATATTCTCGCGGCCAATATTGACCTCCTGGCCCTGGTGTTGTCCTATAAACTACCTCGCACGTCCACCGGCTTTGCCGACCGCGTTCTGGCCACCTGCGAAGCGTATTCTGTGGAGCCTTTTGTGGTTTTCAACAAAAAAGATATATGGGACGCAGCCGATCAAAGCGCCGTTCAGGAATGGGCTGAAGTCTACAAAAAACTGGGCTACGGGGTGTGTTTTACATCGGCCTTCGTGCCTGCGACGTTGGGGCCATTGCTGGAAGCCGGACGTGGAAAAACCGTTCTTTTTCTGGGCCATTCCGGGGCTGGTAAATCCAGTTTGCTGAATGCTATGTTTCCCAATCTTCAGCTGAAGACGGCACCCATTTCCAGGAAATTTGAAAAGGGCCGGCACACCACCACTTTTGCTGAAATGTTCATTACCAGCGCCATGCGGGTGATCGACACGCCTGGTATCAAGGAATTTGGCATGGTGCGCATGAGAAAGCAGGAGGTGGGAGATTATTTCCGGGAAATTTTGGCTCTAAAAAACACATGCCGATTTCATGATTGCCTGCATGAAAACGAGCCGGGCTGCGCTGTGCGGGAGGCTGTGGAGGAGGGCGAAATCGCTTTTTGGCGCTATGAGAACTACCTGAATATTTTGCACACCTGCACCTATGAACCCTGGAAAGATGAGTAAGCGCAAAGCTTTGGTGTGTGCGGTGAGCAGTGTTCTCTACGACCAAAGGGTGCAACGGATGGGAGGGCTCCTGACACGGATGGGCTATGAGGTGACCCTGTACGGACGAAAATTCCGGCTCCGTGAGGCACCTCCGTCCCACGTGGAAGGAATGGCTCTGCGTCTGGTACGACATGTGTTCAACCGGGAGGCGGTTTTTTATGCAGAATATAACCTGCGGCTTTTTTTTCATTTGCTTATCCGGAGTGATTACGCCGTTGTGGTGAGCAACGATCTGGACACTTTGCCGGCTTGCTACTTGGCGTGGAGGTGGCGGCGTTTCAAATTGATATTTGACAGCCACGAATTGTTTTCAGAAGCGGCGGAGCTGTCCGATAACCGCCTGGCACGCCGCGTCTGGCGGGCGCTGGAACGCTGGCTGCTGCCCCGCGTGCCGGTAGGCCTCACGGTGAGCGAAAGCATACGGGCCGAGTACCGCCGGCGCTATGGCGTGGATTTCCACGTGTTGCGCAACATACCACCCCGTCTGGACCTCAGCAGCCTGCCGCTGCCGACTTTGAATTTGGATCCCTCTGTGCACTACCTGATTCTGCAAGGCACGGGCATAAACCGCGACCGAGGCGCTGAAGAAGCTGTGGAAGCTTTGGTCCATCTTCCTGAAAATTTCCATTTGATCGTGGCAGGAGACGGCGACGTTATGGAGGCCCTTATCCAGAGGGTTCGAAGCCGGCATCTGGGTCAGAGGGTACACTTTACGGGCCGGCTGCCGTACCGGCAACTGATGGCGCTCACCACCCGTTGTTGGGCAGGCCTGTCCTTAGATAAGCCCACTTGCCTGAACTATCTCTACAGCTTGCCGAATAAGATTTTTGATTACATCCAGGCGCGCATTCCGGTGGTTGTGAGTCCGATTCCAGAGCCCGCCAAGATCGTGCTGGAACATGGTGTGGGGGTGGTGGCCAGGGCGGTGACTCCAGAGGCTGTGGCCGAGGCGGTGATGGCGCTCGAAAAAGCGCTGGCCCGGGATGCCGTAGGCTGGAAACAAAGGTTGGATGCCGCCGCCCGCGCCTTGTGTCGTGAAAATGAAGAAGCCTCCTTGCTAAATTTTCTGCGTGACTACCTGGGCTGAAGATGTGCATCTTGTGGCACACAATGTGCCCTGGCCGCCGGACAACGGAGGCCTGATCGATGTTTTTTTCAAAATCAAGGCCTTGGCGGAGGCGGGGGCGCGGGTGCATCTGCATGCTTTTGCCTACGGACGGCAACCCGCTCCCGAACTGGAGCGGCTGTGTGCCTCGGTGCGGCTCTATCCCAGAGATAAAAATCCGGCCCGGATTCTGAGCCTGGAGCCCTTTATCGTGGCCGGAAGGCGCCCCGCGGCTTTATTGCAGGACCTGCAGCGCACAGCGCATCCGATCCTTTTTGATACCCTGCACACCACGGCTTTCCTGGACCATCCGGCCTTGCAGGAACGGATGCGCGCGGTGCGCACCCACAATGTGGAACATCGCTATTACCGGGGACTGGCCTGCGCGGCCCGGCCGTTGATGAAGAAAGTGTATTACAGCCTCGAGGCCATAAAACTTCATCATTATGAGAAAAAGCTCCGTTCGGCCGGTTGTCTCTTTGCTATTTCTCCCGGCGAGAGGGCATATTTTGAGCGGTATGGAAAGGTGGTTTGGATTCCGCCTTTTCATCCACACACTTTGAAGTGGCCCGGAAAGACCGGAGACTTTGCCTTGTATCACGGGCACCTGGGCGTGGAGGAAAATCAGAAGGCGGCGCTGTGGCTGGTGCGCCATGTGTGGAGCCGGCCCGAGCTGCGGAAGGTGCCGCTAGTGGTGGCGGGCCAGGGCGCTCCGGCACACCTGAAGCGGCACATCCATGCTCGACCGGGGGTGACGCTGCGGGAAGACGTGACCCTGGCCGACCTGGAGGATTTGATCGGGCGGGCCCGGTTGCATGTGTTGCCCAGTTTTCAGAGTACGGGTGTGAAATTGAAGTTGATAGCGGCCCTGGCCAGTGGCCGGGCGGTGCTGGCGAACCGGCCCATGGTGGCCGGCACGGGTCTTGAAATGGCCGTGCGGGTGGCGGATGGGGTGGAAGAATTTGCCCGCCAGGCTGCCGAACTTTTTGAATTGGGCGGGATGGGGCGGGGGGACGATTGGGGGGAGCGCGAACGATTGTTTGCGGAAGTGCTGAATAATGCAAAAAATGCCGAGCGGATGCTCCGGGCACTGGCCGGGGGGGCTGCGTGAGGCAGGCGGAGGACGCCCGGCGCAGCCGGGCGGTGCGCGGGCCTGGCAAGGCCGGAGCACGGAAGCGAGAGCGGACTCCGGAGCCACGCCGACCCCGCCGGCGGCTCAGTGGGCAGCCTCTTGGCCGGCGGGGGCACGCCCAAAAACTTGAAAATTAATTATTTTTTGCTGCGACGCCGCACAGATTTGGCCGGACGCTCGGAGGCTTCGGCCGCAAGAGCCTGGACTTCATTCAAACTGAGCGCGGAGGGATCGGAGACGGTTTTGGGAATCTTGAAATTGTTTTTCCCATCGGTGATGTAGGGGCCAAAGCGGCCGCGCAGGATGCGCAGGGGGCTGCCTTCAAATTCTTTGATGACGCGGGAAGCCTCGCTGTCGGCCTTGGCGCGTATGAGTTCGATGGCTTGTTCCAGGGTGCAGGTGTGGGGGTCGGATCCGCGGGGCATAGAAATGAATTTGCCGCCCCAACGGACAAAGGGGCCGAAGCGACCGAGGCCGACGGCCACTTCCTGGCCTTCGTGGGTGCCCAGGATTTTGGGTAATTCGAAGAGGCTCAGCGCCTGCTCCAGGGTGACCGATTCCAAGCGCCAGTCTTTTTTGAGCGGGGCAAAGCGGGGTTTTTCGTTGTGATCGCCATCGCCGATTTGCACAACGGGTCCGAAACGGCCAATGAGGGCATAGACATTCTGGCCGGTTTTGGGGTCGGTGCCGAGCAGGCGGCGTCCTTTCACTTTTTGGGAATTCTTTTCGGTGGCCAGCACGGTGTCGTGAAAGGGCCGGTAAAAGGCGTCCAGCATGCGCGTCCACTCCAAACGGCCTTCGGCAATGATGTCAAATTCTTTTTCCACTTCGGCCGTAAATCCGTAATCCATTATGCGGGGGAAGTTTTGCATCAGGAAGTCGGTGACCAGGATGCCCATATCGGTGGGAAACAGTTTGCCTTTTTCGGCGCCTGTGATTTCGATACGTTCCTGGCGGCGCAGGTGGCCTTCCTTGAGTTCGATGGCCACGTAAGGCCGTTCCACGCCTTCGCTGTCTTTTTTTTCCACATAGCCGCGCTGCTGAATGGTGTTGATGGTGGGAGCGTACGTGCTGGGCCGGCCGATGCCCAGCTCTTCCAGTTTGCGCACCAGAGAGGCTTCCGTATAGCGCGGGGGCAGGGAGGAGAAGCGCTGGCGGGCCAAAGCTGATTCCAATTGGAGCGGGTCTCCTGTTTGCAGAAGCGGCAGGGCCTGGTCGGGGGTTGAGTCGTCGCCGGAGTCTTCGTTGTCTTCTTCTTCGCGGGCTTCTTCGTACACTTTGAGGAATCCGTCGAAGCGGATGGCTTCGCCGCGGGCAATAAATTTTTTTTCAAAGCCGGGGGCGCCAATCACGACGCGGGTTTTTTCCAGTTCGGCATCGGCCATCTGGCAGGCTACGGTGCGTTGCCAGATGAGCTGGTACAGCCGGCGCAGGGCAGGGTCGCCTTCCACCTGACGTACGGTGATATCGGTGGGTCGTATGGCTTCGTGGGCTTCCTGGGCGCCCTTGGTGCGGGTGGTGAATTGACGGCGGCGGTGATACTTTTCGCCAAACGCCGACCGAACAAAGGTTTCTGCGGCCTGCAGGGCGTCTTCGGAAAGATTCACCGAGTCGGTGCGCATATAGGTGATTTTCCCTTCTTCGTAGAGCTGCTGGGCCAAGCGCATGGTACGCGTGACGGAAAAACCCAGGCGGCGGGAGGCTTCCTGCTGGAGCGTGCTGGTGGTGAAGGGCGGCGCAGGACTGCGGCGGGCGGGCTTCACTTCCAGAGTTTCTACAGTAAAACCCTGACCTGCGCCTTGGGAAGCGCTTTTTTCCGGAAAGGCGGCAATCCGTTCGGAGAGGCTTTCCATCAGGCGGGAGGCCTGAGCTTCGTCCGGAATTTTTTCTTCTACTTCAGCCCTGAATTTTTTGCCTTGGCTGTTGCGGAAAACAGCCGACAGCCGAAACCAGCTTTCCACCGGGGTGGCGGCGCGTTCTCTTTCGCGCTCCACGATCAGCCGCACGGCCACCGACTGCACGCGGCCGGCCGATAGGTTGGGCTTTACTTTTTTCCATAGAAGAGGGGATACTTCATAACCCACCAGCCTGTCCAGAATGCGACGGGCTTGCTGGGCCATCACCAGATCCATATCGATCTGGCGCGGCGATTCGATGGCTTTTTGGATGGCTTTGGGGGTGATTTCGTTGAAAACGATGCGCCGTGTGTCCTTTTTGCTGAGATTCAGAGTTTCGTACAAATGCCAGGCGATGGCTTCTCCCTCCCGGTCCTCATCGCTGGCCAGCCACACGATATCCGCTTTTTGGACGTTCTTTTTCAGTTCCTCGATCACTTTTTTCTTGTCGGGACTGATTTCATAAATGGGCTGGAAGTTATCGTCAATTTTGACAGAGAGTCCCTTTTCAGAGAGGTCGCGCACATGGCCAAATGAACTTTTTACCACGAAATCCTTTCCTAAAAAGCCTTCAATGGTTTTGGCCTTGGCCGGCGATTCCACTATCACAAGATTTTTGGCCATAGACGAGAGGGGGTGTGCAGAGGGCAAAATAACGCTCCAAATATGTATTCCCCGTAAAAACCTTTGAAAGAGCCGATTTGAGAGGGCTTCTTAGTTTTCTGATAGCGGGGGAAAACGTTGGGCCGCCTGGCGCATCAGGTCGGAGGCCAGAGCGTGATTCCAGGTCCCCTTCTCCACATCGGCGGCTTCTTTTAGCACTTGGTCCATCACCTCATCCTGCAAACGACCAATTTCTAAGGCCAGGTGATAGGGCACGTGGCTGAAGGTGACCAGGGTGTACTGCGGAATCCAGAGGTCCGGGTGTTTTTCCGCAAACCAGGCCTCTATCTTTTTTCGGAGAAGAAAGGCTGGGTCGGCCGTGAGGTCGCGCATTTCGATAAAATTTTTAAGGGCCAGATCTGCGATGGCGAAGCCGTCCGGCTGGCGGAACCGGGCGAAAGCCGGAAACAATCCGGGAGCCAGGACGCCGCCGCGCGCGTCGGCCCATTCGCACAGCAGCCGCACATCTTCGAACCCTGCATTCATGCCCTGGCCGTAGAAGGGCACGATGGCATGGGCGGCATCCCCCAAAAGCAAAATATCCTCACCGAGATTCCAGGGGGCGCAGCGGACAGTCATCAATGAAGAGCGGGTGTTCGAAGAAAATTGCTCAGGGTAGTCAGGAATCCGGGCTGTGATGTCGGGAAACCAGGTTTCCACAAAGCGGGCGGCTTGTTCGGGTGTGGAAATTTCCGCGAAAGACAAGGGGCCTTCAAAAGGAAGAAAGAGGGTGCAGGTGAAGCTGCCGTCGGGGTTGGGCAAGGCAATGAGCATGAAGCTTTTGCGCGGCCAAATATGCAGGGTGTCATGAGGCCATTGCCATCGGCCGTCGTGACCGGGCTTCATGGCGATCTCGCAATATCCGTGTTCCAGGTAGGTCTGCGAATAGTTGAAGCGGTCGGTGGTGATGGCATGGAGGCGCACGGCTGAAAAAGCCCCGTCACAAGCCAAAAGCTTTTTGTATTGGAAAGTGAGGCCTTGGTCGGTTCGCAGGGTATGAGAATCGGGATCCACCTGCACCGCCCTTTGCTCAAAATAATAGCGTACGCCGGCTTTTTCGGAAAGGTCCAGCAGAATTTTGTTCAAAGCCCCGCGGCCCACGGAATTGATCCATTGGTCCGGACGTCCGTAGGGCTGATACGTGAGCGTGCCATCCACGGCGTGCATGGTGCGCCTGTGCATAGGCAGCAACAAAGGCGCAATGGCGTCAAAAGCGCCGGCGGCCTTCAGGGCTCGGATACCCCGGTCGGACAGCGCCAGATTGATGCTTCGACCCGCCGGTATGGCCGTGGTTCTCATGTCGGGCCGACGTTCCACCACCACCACGTCCAATCCCCGGCGGCGCAGCATCAGAGCCAGAAGAGAGCCCACCAAGCCGCCTCCTGCGATCAGGACCTCCGCTGTGATTTTTTGCATGGGACGGCGAATTTAGGGAGTGGACGGAAAACCGATGGAAAGGTTGTTCTTTTGACCTTATACAGCTCCTTTTGGAAATTTTTCAACCCTTTTGTGAGTATTATTACTTATAGTTACATAAGTATTTATACTTATTATTGAGATTTTCTAAATTCAAATATAAAAATAATATACAATTGAAAATCAATTGAATAAAAAAAATTGTCAAAAAAATAACGTTCTTTGAATAATCAGCGAAGTTTTTTATATTCAAATTTGCAATGCTAAATATTTAACCTATGAAAAAATACCTTTTCCTTTTGTTTATCCCGGCCTGGGTGGCCGGCCTTTCATCGTGCAAGAAAGACTGGAACTGTGAATGCAC
>JANWWP010000065.1 GCA_025055575.1 Flavobacteriales bacterium
CGGGAAAAATAAATTTCTCACGAAGGCGCTGACGGGCTAACCAATAAACGTCCGAATAAGATTGGGACCACGATGAAAAGAAGACTGCTAAAAAAAACGCGGAAAAAATGAAAAATCTTTTCAAGGTGCTTCAAATGTAACGTTTGATTTTGAGGAGGCCGGGTAAAGGCCATTCCTTCAGAGGTCATCCTGAAATAATTGGGCCAGCGTAGCCAGTGTGGCAGCCCGTAGGAATTTTCCTTCGGAAGTTCTGGAAAATTGAGGAAGAAAAAGAATCTTTTTTGGAATCCAAAGTTTATGAGGGATGACCTCTTTAATATTCTGTTCCCAAGGGATGGGGCGTGGAGGGCCTTCCACACAAAGCACAGGCACGGCACCAAAAAGGGAATCCGGCATGGGGGCCACGAAATAGGACATTTCCGACGGGATAATTCTGGACAATAAGCTTTCCACTTCCTCCGGATGAATTTTCACGCCGCCGCTGTTGATGACAAAGTCCGTTCGGCCCAGCCAGTAGAATGATTTGGTATCCACCAGGGCCACCTGGTCTGTGGTGATGACGGGTGCCGGGTTCCAAGGGGTGTGAATAAGAAGACATCCGCGGCTGTCCATATCGAATGCAATGTCGGGATGAAGCGCTTTATACAAGGAATCCCCCGGCGAACGCAAAGCCACATGACTCAGAGTTTCCGTCATGCCGTAGGTGATGTGCACAGGAAGCCCGGAATTTTTCAGGTAATCTTCCAAAGGCTGAGGCAGGGGACTGCCGCCCAACAGAATGGAGCCCGCAGCCCGGATCGCTTGCATATTGTCACTTCGCACAAGCTGAAACATCTGTGCCGGACTCAGTGAAATCTGGGCTATGGGACCCTCTGGCAATGCGTTGAGGGAGATTTTAAGAGCCGGCTTCAATACCCATACGGGACGTTGGAGAAGTCGGGCCCTAAGAGCCAGCATCCGCGCGGCCACGGTGGCAGGTGGCAATGCACATACAAAGCCTCCCTGTTTCTCGGCCAGATTAAATGCTGCCAAGGAGGCCTCGGCGGCTTGCCTCAAGGGGTCAGCGCTAAAAAAAATCTCTTTGGGAGGTCCGGTGCTGCCAGATGTTTTAAAACGAATCAAGCTGGCGGCGTCTTCCCATTGGAGGATAAATTCTGAGATTTCCCGGGCCGCCTCTTTCGCCCCGGCTTCGCAGGGCGTAATTGAGAATCCATTTAAACCGGTTTCAGAGGCCTTCCAGGACATCCTGCCCAATATCCCGCCGAAAGTATTTGTTGTCGAAATGAATCCTTTCAGCCGCCTGATAACAAGCCTGCAAAGCGCCCTCCAGTGTGCTGTCTTGTGCGGTGATCACCAGCACGCGCCCTCCATTTGTGAGCAATCGGTTTCCATCGGCTTTTGTCCCGGCCTGAAACACCAGAACATTTTCCATGGCCTCTAATCCAGTGATGGGAAAACCGGTATCATATATTTCTGGATACCCCAAAGAAGCCAAAACCACCGCGGCAGAGGCCTTGGGCGTGATTTCGATGGGGTGCTCATGCAATCGACCTTCTGTCACCGCTTCAAAGGCCTTCACCCAGTCCGTTTGAATGCGTGGCAGGATGGCTTCTGTTTCAGGATCGCCCAGCCGGCAGTTGTATTCTATGACGAAGGGCTCTCCATGAACACGCATGAGCCCGAAGTACAAAAATCCTTTGTAGATGATGCCCTCGGCTTTCAATCCCTCCACCGTGGGCCGGATAATCCGGTCTTCCACTTTCTGCATAAAATGTTTGTCCACAAAAGGAACCGGGGAGATGGCTCCCATGCCGCCCGTATTTAAACCTGTGTTCCCTTCTCCAATGCGCTTGTAGTCTTTGGCTTCCGGCAAAATCTTATAGGAGGTTCCATCGGTGAGAATAAACACGGAGCATTCCACTCCTTCTAGATACTCTTCGATCAGGACACGGCTTCCGGCTTCACCGAATTTGTGCTCTCCAATCATGAAAGCCAGTTCGCGCTTGGCATCGTCTAGATCCTCCACAATAAGGACACCTTTCCCTGCAGCCAGTCCGTCGGCTTTGAGAACATAAGGTGGCTGCATTTTTTCGAGGATTTGAAAACCACGGTACAAAGTGTCCCGCGTCACCTCGTAATGACCGGCCGTGGGGACACCGTGCCGTCGCATGAAAGCTTTAGCAAAGGCTTTGCTGCCTTCCAGAAGAGCCCCTGTACGGGAGGGCCCAATCACCCCAATATGCGCAGTGGCGGCGTCTTCCTGGAAAAAGTCGTAAATGCCTTGCACGAGGGGCGCTTCCGGACCTGGCACCACAAAGCGGATATCCTGCTCCAGACAAAAGCGCCGGAGGCCTTCAAAATCTTTTATTTCAGGACGCACATTGGTGCCCCAGGCTGCTGTGCCGGGGTTTCCAGGATGGATGAAAAGCCGGCCCAGGCTTGGACTGCGTCGGATGGCCCAGGCCAGGGCAGCTTCCCGTCCGCCGCCGCCCAGAAGCAGGACGTTGAATTTGGGATCAGGGGATCTCATGATGTTCAGGAAAATTCGGACGGATATGTAGTTCCTTCCATTGCGCTTCCTCGATACGGTCCGGGGCGTCTATCATCACGTCGCGGCCGGCATTGTTTTTCGGGAAAGCGATCACATCGCGGATGCTTTCCGTGCCTGCCAGGAGCGCCACCAGCCGGTCAAAGCCGAAGGCGATGCCCCCGTGGGGCGGGGCCCCGAAGCGGAAAGCCTGCATTAAAAAGCCGAAGCGGTTCCAGGCCTCTGCATCGCTGAAGCCCAGCAAACGAAACAGAGTTTGTTGCAACCCGGCTTCGTGGATGCGGATGCTGCCGCCCCCTACCTCGGTGCCATTGATCACCATATCGTAAGCGTTGGCGCGCACCTGGCCCGGGTGTTTTTCCAATAGGGATAAATCTTCAGGAAGGGGTGCCGTGAAAGGATGGTGCATGGCCACCCACCGCGCTGATTCTTCGTCCCACTCCAGGAGAGGGAAATCCGTGACCCACAGACAGCGGAATGTGTCCGGAGCGCAGAGATTCAAGCGGCGGGCCAGTTCCAGCCGCAGCTCTCCCAGTTGCTTTCGCGTTTTGGCCTCTGGCCCGGCCAGTATCAGCAGAATGTCGCCCGGTCGTCCGCCGGCTCTTTCCAGCCATTGGCGGCGGCGGTGGTCATCATAAAATTTATCCACACTGGAGGCGGTGCTGCCATCCGGATTCCACCGGCACCACATCAGGCCGGAAGCACCGATCTGGGGACGCTTCACAAAGTCTGTGAGTTCGTCCAGCTGTCGGCGGGTGAAGGAAGCGCCCCCGCCCACACAGAGCGCCCCGATGTACTCGGCCTTGTCAGCCACCTGAAAGCCGGCTTCCGCAAAAGCATCCGGTCCATCCTTCGTTTTCAATTCCACAATGGCCATTCCGAATCTCAGATCCGGCTTGTCCGACCCATACAAGCGCATGGCCTGCTCATACGTTATCCGTTCCAGGGGCCCCGGATCCTGGCCTTTGATTTCACGGAATACATGGCGCACCAGGCCTTCGAACATCTGAAGGATGTCTTCCCGATTGACAAAGCTCATTTCACAGTCAATCTGAGTGAATTCGGGTTGGCGGTCGGCCCGCAGATCTTCGTCCCGGAAGCAGCGTACAATCTGATAGTAGCGATCCAGGCCGCTCACCATTAGCAGCTGTTTGAACGTTTGGGGGGATTGGGGCAAGGCATAAAAATGACCTGGATGCAGGCGGGAAGGCACCACGAAATCCCGGGCGCCTTCGGGAGTGCTTTTGATTAAAAAAGGTGTTTCAATTTCCAGGAAACCTTGGGCGTTCAGATAGTGCCGCACGGCCGTTGCCACCGCGTGTCGCAGCATCAGGCGCTTCTGGTTCGTCGGCCGGCGCAGGTCCAAGTAGCGGTAGCGCATCAGAAGTTCCTCTCCGCCATCGGTGGCATCTTCAATTTTGAAAGGAGGCACTTCGGAGGCATTGAATATCCGCAGGCTCCGGGCCAGCACTTCCACTTCTCCAGTGGGGAGGGATGGGTTGGGCGCCTCGCGCAGCCGCACCTGACCCTCAATTTGCACCACAAATTCCCGCCCCAGTTCCTGTGCCGCTTCCCACAATTCTCGGTGCACCGTTTCATCAAACACGACCTGGGTCAGACCCTCCCGATCCGCCAGGTCCACAAACACCAAAACGCCCATTTTGCGCACCCGGCGCACCCAGCCGGCCAAAGTCACTTCCAGGCCGGCCTGGGCGGCTCTCAATTCTCCGCAGGAGTGGCTGCGGTAATGGGTTGCTCTGTTCACAGGGGGCAAAAGTACACGCCCGCTGCATGCAGGCCATATGGCCATAATGGGTGAAGTGGAAATGATGCAATGAGGCCTGACGGATTCTTATTTTCGTTAGTATAACACACAGGTGTTTTCAACATTACTTCGGGTTTTCGGCTCCACTAAATTTAGCACTTAAGAATATCAGAATTGGGATAGTTTCACTTGCTTGAGGGACACGGAGGCCTGCCCCAGAGGCGCCTGCTCAGCCACCGCCCGCCCGGTCCCTGAGTAGGCTTGCAACGCAAGCCGTATCGAAGGGCCGGTTCCACA
>JANWWP010000045.1 GCA_025055575.1 Flavobacteriales bacterium
CTTGATTTGATTGCGGTACAGCAGCAGGCGTCCGTCGTTTTCCATTTTTTTCAGGAGGCGCGAAATCACCACACGGGAGGTGGCCAGGTCTTGGGCTATCTCTTCGTGGGAGAGCTGAATCAGACGGCTGCCGGTGTGCTCGGAGCGAGCGCGCAGGTAATTTTCCAAGCGCTCGTCCATTTTCTGGAAAGCCACCTGATCCAGGGTGTGCAGGAGCTCTGTGAAGCGGGTGCGGATGGTTTTCATCACAAAGCTTTTCCAGGTCGGATACTTCACCAGCCATTCGTCCATCAAACGCACGGGCAAAGCCACAAAACGCACATCGCCTTCGGCGATGGCTTTTATTTCGCTGGGAAATTGCTGCATACAGCAGGTGAACGTCATGGCGCAGCTTTCCATGGCATGCACGAAGTACAGCAGCAATTCATGGCCCGCCTCATCCTGGCGCAGCACTTTAATGGCGCCGGAAACCACCAGGGGCATGTGGCGCACAATGTCGCCGTAATTTAGAATGATGTCCTCATCCCGGGCCAGAAACCATTTGCCTTCGGTTTCAATCTCCCGGAGCAGGTCGGGTTCAAAAATCTGATGGTATTCGGCCGGCAACGCATCCGCCTGGACAGAAATAGGTTTCATATGAGCGAATTTAGTCTTATATGGCCTTTTTTGCTCTCAGGATTAAATGAAAATATGTTTCAGATTTTTCAACCCGATGCCGAAAACTTTGAATATGAATTAAGTAAAAAAATCGTGCACTTCTATTCAATACCTTCCAGGCGAATTTCAAAATCCAGTTTCATATAAAGAATGAGTGGAAATTTCTCAGCGTCCAGAACCACCCAGCGGTTGCCGTTGGAGAGGCGGCACACATAGGCCGGCAACATCAAATAATCCACATCCAGGTTGCGGTAATACTTCCTGGTTTTTTCGTCTTTGACCTGAATCTTTTTTGTCATCCAGGTGGTGTCGCTCACCAGTCGGATTTTTTCCGGCTTTTCCAAACCTTCGGGGTAGGGATAAAAGGTGATGTCGTTCCGGCTGAGTAGGTCTTTAAACAGTTTGCGGCTGAAGAAAACCGATGTGGCCTGGTCGTATTTCTGGGGTGGCATACCCACCATTCCGTAGATGTGGTTGAGTTGTTGCACGGCGTTTTGGACCGCTTCCGGGGTAAAGGTGATGTCGAAGCCGCGCACGCCGTTTTTATACCACACAAAACGGACCTGATCACCCAATTCCAATAATTCCACCAGAAAGTTTGTGGAATTATTGATTTTAAAATGCAGTTTCGCGCCCGGGCGCAGGTTGAAATCCTCCAGGGATTGAGCCTTTGAGGAGGCCAGTACAAAGACACATATCAGGAATTTTATGAAATAACGCATGGCTTTTTAATTTTGCTTCTGCGAATTTAACATAAAATGCAAAAGATAACGGGTAATTGTCCCGGATTTTATGAACATTTTTAGGTATTTCAAAATGTTCCATTTAAATATTTAAAGGGTGGTCTGAAAAAAAATAAGGATTTCCATGCTGATTTAAAGGATTGAAATTCTTTATTCATAATTGTCAAAATTCATTAAAATATTCAGGTAAATCCGGGGTCAAAATCCGCCAAGTGCGCGTTTTTTCTCCCCAAATACCGTTATCATTATTCCATGGAAATCCGGGGCCGTTACAGGTATTTTTTTGATGAAAAAACGCCCCTGAGTACCGGGGCTTTTGGCCGCACTTTCAAAGGGATTTGCATGGAAACGGGGGAAGCGGTCCGCATTAAAATACGTTCTGCCGACTTTCCTGTTTCAGAAGAACTTCCTGCAGCTGTGTGCCCTCCGATACGCGAAATATTAAAGGCCGGGAAGGAATTGAAAGTGGTCATTGAAACTTTTGTAGAAGGAACGGATTTAAAAAACCTATTAAAAGGGGAGGGGCGGGCCCGTGATGCGGAAGATATACTGTCTATGGCCGAAAGTCTGGGCCAGGATCTGGCCCGGTTTCATGAGGCCGGTTGGGTGCATGGCGATGTGAAACCTTCGAATATCATAAATACAAGTGGCTTGGGGATGGCGGCTTGGCGGTTGATTGACCTGGACACAGCGGCGCCCATAGGCCGCCGGTGGGCGCCATATAGTTTTGTTTATGCGCCGCCCGAGCTGGTTTTAGGACACAAGGATCTGTACAACGCTTCCGGGGATATCTTCAGTTTGGCGCTGGTGCTCTGGGAGTATTGGACGGGAGCCCACTATTTAAAGGCCGACCATCCGGCTGCTCTGCTGCAGATGCAAATCAGTTGCCCCATGCCGGCCCACCGGCGCATACCCAAGGAGGCCCTCAAAGTCTTAAGGAAGGCTGCCACCCTGCCGGTTTTCCCCAGGCCGCCTCAGACCTTGCCCAAGACGTTGCAGGTGCAAGGCTGTCTCCAGGCTTTGGAACAGCGTTTTCATCACGTTCAGGATTTTGTAGCCGCCTTAAGGAAGGCACTCCACTCCTGAAATCTCCCTCCTGTCTTAATTTTGCGGCGGAGAGATGGCAGAGCGGTCGAATGCGGCGGTCTTGAAAACCGTTGTACCGTCAGGTACCGGGGGTTCGAATCCCTCTCTCTCCGCAGGTTTTTAGGCACCTTCATTCGGGAAGTGGGAGGTCTCCGCTCCTAAGGCTGCTAAACTGTGGACTCCGAAATGCCAGTTTCCCTGTTTTGAGATGCTCTCCGGCGTCTAATTTTGCGCGCCAAAACTGAATTTTCCATGAATTTCCGCATCGAACGCGACACCATGGGCCCGGTGCAGGTGCCTGCCGACCGCTACTGGGGCGCCCAAACCGAGCGATCCCGCAACAATTTCAGAATAGGTCCGCCGGCTTCCATGCCCCGTGAAATTATTTACGCCTTCGCCTATTTAAAAAAGGCGGCCGCTATGGCTAACCATGACCTTGGCGTGCTGCCGGCAGAAAAACGGGACCTGATTGCCCGCGTCTGCGACGAAATTCTGACCGGCGCCCTGGATGACCATTTTCCTCTGGTGATTTGGCAAACCGGGTCGGGCACACAGAGCAACATGAACGTGAATGAAGTGATTGCTTACCGCGCTCATGTGCTGTCTGGGGGTAAACTGGAAGATGAGCAAAAAATTTTGCATCCCAACGACGATGTAAATAAATCCCAGTCCAGCAACGACACCTTTCCCACGGCCATGCATATTGCGGCCTATAAACTCACAAGCGAGGTGACCCTGCCGGGAATTCGTCATTTAAAGAACATTTTGGAGGAAAAATCCAAAACTTTCATGGATGTGGTGAAAACGGGCCGCACCCACTTCATGGATGCCACTCCGCTGACGCTTGGACAGGAATTCAGTGGATATGTGCAGCAGTTAGAAAATGCCCTAAGGTCCATCGAACAGGCCTTGGAATGGGTGGCTCAGCTGGCGCTTGGCGGCACGGCGGTGGGCACAGGCCTTAACGCTCCCAAGGGTTACGACGTGTTGGTGGCACGCTACATTTCAGAACTCACGGGCTATCCTTTCGTCACCGCCCCCAATAAGTTCGAAGCTTTAGCTGCCCATGACGCCATGGTGGGGCTTTCCGGGGCATTTAAAAAAGCCGCTGTGGCCCTGATGAAGGTGGCCAACGATATCCGGATGCTGGCATCGGGCCCACGGTGCGGCATTGGCGAAATCCTTATTCCGGATAACGAACCCGGCTCGTCCATTATGCCCGGGAAGGTGAATCCTACCCAGCCTGAAGCCTTAACGATGGTATGTGCCCAGGTGGTGGGCAACGATGTGGCCGTGAGTGTGGGCGGCATGAATGGGCATTTTGAACTCAATGTGTTTAAACCCCTGATCGCTGCCAATGTGCTGCAAAGCGCCCGGCTGCTGGGCGATGCCTGTGTTTCTTTTGCCGATAAATGCGCGGCCGGGATTGAGCCGAATTATCCCGTGATTCGGCGTCATTTGGAAAATTCCCTGATGCTGGTGACCGCACTGAATCCACATATCGGATACTACAAAGCTGCGGAAATTGCCAAAAAAGCCCATAAAGAGGGCCTGACGCTGCGCGAAGCCGCGCTGCAGCTGGGTTATGTCACACCTGAACAGTTTGATGCCTGGGTACGTCCCGAAGACATGATTCATCCAAAATAATTCCAAAATACAGTATGCCCATCGCCTCCCGACGTCTTATTCTCCTGCGCCATGGCCAGAGCCAATGGAACAAAGAAAACCGCTTTACCGGCTGGGTGGATGTTCCGCTATCGGTGGAAGGTGAACAGGAAGCCCGCCGTGCAGCACAGCTGATTCGTGAGGCAGGCCTCTCGCCCCGCGCAGCATTCACGTCGTATCTGAAAAGGGCGATTAAAACCCTGTGGATTGCCCTTGAAGAATTGGATCTCATGTACATTCCTGTCGGGTGCAGTTGGCGGTTGAATGAAAAACACTATGGCAACATCACGGGTCTGAACAAGGCCGAGACGGCCGACCGCTTCGGGGAAGAGCAGGTGAAACTATGGCGCCGGGCCTACGATGTGGCGCCCCCGCCGGTGCCGACCGACAGCCCTTACCATCCGGCCTGCGATCCTAAGTATGCCCATGTGCCGGCCCCGCTCTTACCGGCCACGGAATCCTTGAAAGATACCATACACCGTTTGCTGCCCTATTGGCAGCATGAAATGGCGCCGCGCATTCAGGATGCACCGGGGGATTACTTGGTGGTGGCTCATGGCAACAGCTTACGCGGCCTGGTGAAGCACCTGCTGGGCTGGGACGAAGCCCGCGTCCTGGAATTTAACCTTCCCACGGCCATTCCTTACGTTCTGGAATTAACCGAAGATTTAAAAGTGGTGTACGAGAGTTTTTTGATTTCCCAGGAAGAATTGGAGAAAAAAATGGCCGAAGTGGCGGCCCAGGCAAAGCGATGAGCGGCCGCGAGATTGCCATCGGAGACGTGCATGGCTGCCTGAAAAGCCTGAAGGCGCTGATTGAAAACCAAATTCGACCGACCGCGCAGGACACCCTCATTTTTGTGGGGGATCTCATCGATCGCGGGCCGGATTCCAAAGGCGTTCTGGATTATGTCATGCACCTTCAGGCGCACGTTTGCCGCACCATAGCTCTGATGGGAAACCATGAAGAGGTGATGGTGTCTGCCTGGGAAAACCAACGCACACTGCCCCGGAAAGGACTCTTTCGGAAACCCAAAAATCCGCTCATGGACCAGTGGCTGCAATTGGGAGGAAAGGAAACTTTGAAATCCTTCGGCACCGATAACCTTCTCCATGTGCCTGATATGTACCTGGATTGGCTGAAAAAAATGGATCATTATTATTCGTCCCAGGCGTTTTTGGTGGTCCATGCCGGATTTAACTTTTCTCTGGACAATATTTACGAGGATATTCATGCCATGCATTGGGTTCGGGATTTTGAATTCGACCCGGTGAAAACAGGCGGTCGAAGGGTAATCCATGGCCATGTGCCGGTGAGTCTGGAATTTATTGAACAGGTTTTTAACAATCCCAAATTCGGTTTTGTATGTATCGACAATGGCTGTGTGTATCGCAACCGTCTGGGCATGGGCCGGTTGGTGGGTCTGGACTTCACCCACATGAAATTGTATCTTCAGGGATGTTTGGATTTGGTGTGATTTTTTAAAAGAATTTTTACTTTAGCTATGTCAAATCCAATAACCTATGAAAAAGAAAACTCAATTTCTTCTGACCCTGGTGCTAATATGTACCACTGCGATTCCCAATGTTCATGCCCAAAGGCGGTATAAACATCTGAAGCATGCACGCACGCCGGAAGGGCATGTATTCTCATCACAACCATTGAAACATGCCAGCCAGGAGGCTGCACCGCTGCATGATGAAATTTTTCCTTCCGTGACGGTGGAAGCCTTTGCGGAAATTTCGACCCAGCCGAAGACTGAGGAATTCTCGGCTTTAGCCAGCGGTTCGGATTTTCCCACAGAAATTCTTTTGACGGGTTCCGGCGATAAGGAAGCAAAAGCCCTTCGAAAAGCAGAAAAAATACTGCATAAAGCCGAAAAAACCATGGCCCAATTGCCTTTTGCGGCACCCCTTTTGGCCAAAGCGGATTACAGTCGGCTTTCCCCACAAAAACCCCAAGTGAATGGTTTAAGGTTCATCATTATTGGGTGCATTCTCCTGGGCGCTGCCCTCATTTTTGGTATCGTGGGTCTGGCGCTTTCCATTGCCTTGGCCTTGTCTGGCACTTTTCCATGGACCTTGATTTTTAATTATATCGGATTGTTGTTATTCTTTGCCGGGGCCGCATTGCTCACAGTTGGTATTATATTCCGGATAAAGGAAAAAAGAGCTTCAAATTAAGGTATTAGAAAAATAAAAAATCCCAACACCGGCCGCTCATGAGCGGCCGGAGTTTTTGTTAAATTCCGTGGGGGCCGACTCTTTCAGATAGGCATCCTCGATCCGGCGGGCCGTTGCATGGCATAAAGCAACGAAAGCCCAAATCATTCCCGCAGGAAACACTATTAACCACCAGGCTTCCAGCGCCTGGCGGGCGCTCATTAACATGCGGCCCCAACTCATAATGTCCATGGGCAGGCCCAATCCAAGAAAAGAGAGCCCTGCCTCGGCCATGATCAGAGAGGCCAAGCCATTGGCGACCGCGACGGCCAACGGTCCAGATACGTTGGGCAGAAGATGGCGCCCGATCACACGGGTCTCATGGAATCCCAGGGCGCGGGCAGCCATGGCATAATCGCTGGTCTTAGCCTGCAAAAGACCAGCCCGCCACAGCCTTGCAAGGGGTGGCCAGGAAAGCAGTCCCAGCAATACCACGACCGAGGTCCAGCCCGGCTCTATTCCGCTCATTAAAGCTACAATCAAAAGGAGACGTGGAAAAGCGGTCAGGCCTTCCATGAGTTTCACGACAAGGGTGTCCAAGGGCACGGATATCTGGCGTCTGAGCCAAGGAACCCAACGGCCGACGCTCTGAAGGGAATATCCGAAAAGACATATTAAAACCAACCCAACGGACCAAGCCCCGAGTTTTAGAAAAAACGGATGTTGTATCCCGGACACGTCTGAATAAAAAAGCAATTCATTGGCATCCACAATGACAAACCATAAAAGAACACCCAGAAAAGGCAGGAGCAGCGCGGTGAATAGACGCATCCGAAACCCATGATCCCCAAAGAACCCGGCCATTCCTCCCAATAAAGTGCCCACAAGCAAAGACAAAAGCATGGCTGAAAAGGCTATGGATAGAGAAACGAATGCCCCATGGAGCAGCTGGGCCAGCACATCCCGCCCCAGGGCATCGGTCCCCAGCAGGTGCATCCGGCCATGATCGGAAGGGGTGAGAGGTGGCCGAAGGATATGCAGGAAATCGGGCTGCAACGGTTCAAAACGGTTGGGCGGCCAGATAGCCCAGGAATCCGGGGATGGAAATTCCTGTTGAAACTCCTGGAGGGGGAAGGGAGAGCCCACACCCCATTGAAAAAACCTGTATTTCAGTAAAGGAAAATGTATGTTGTGGCCATCCCACCACACCAGAGGCAGCGCACCTGAAAGAAAGGGTCCTGCAAGGGCCATGGAGAGAAATGTTATCCATCCTATAAGATAGCCTTTCCCTCGGAGCTGTTTAAAGTATTTTCTCATCGTTCTCCCTTCATTCTTTTGAAAGACGGATGCGCGCATCTAAAAATCTCATACACACATCCGACAGCCATGAAAAAAACACCGTTACGCTTGCGCCCAACAACAAAACCCCCAGCAGCACCGGATAATCTCCGGAAAGGACACTGTGGTAGGTGAGTTCCCCCATACCAGGAAGGCTGAACAACACCTCCAGAATGACGGAACCGCCCATCAACGCGGGGAAAACCTGAGGCAACAAAGCCACCATAGGAAGCAGAGCCTGAGGGATAATGTAGCGCCTCACGATGCGAGCATATGGAAGCCCCCGAGCCCTGCAGGCCAGAAACCAAGGTGCATTAAGCGATTGAAGAGCCGATTGGCGGGCATGGAGAAAAAAATAACTGAATCCGCCGTAAGTCCAGCAAAAAGCCGGTAAAACCAGGTGGGCCAAGGCTTGTTGCAAAGCGGCGGGGGCACTGAGGCCTTCATTTCCAAAGCTCAGGCCGTAGGAAGGAAACCAGGATAGATAACCTCCGGCAAACCAAAGGATCAAAAGACTGCCCATCACGAAAGAGGGGGTAGCGTACAGGGCATAAATACCCGTCAAAATGATTTTTTGCCAAGCTGTGGGCGCCCAGGCTGTGGCCACGCCGGCGGGTAAAGCCAGAAAAAATGCCACCGCCAGAGACAGTAGGCTCATGGCCAGAGTGAAAATCCAGCGGCTTGTTATGATACCCACCACCGGACGGCCATCCCTGAGGGAAAAGCCCAGGTGTCCCTTCAGGAGGCCGGGTTGCCTCTCTGTTCCCCAAATCCATCTATGAAATCGGCAATCCGGATGCCACGCTATCCTGGGCACCCAACGCCGCCAGGGCTGGCTGTTATCGCGGACTTGTTTCCAGGCCTTTTGAACTGTTTCAAAAACCTGGGTTGAACCCCAATTTTCTTTCGATAATACATTCAAAAGAGAATCCACTTTTTGAGGATGTGTTGCGTGGGCCAGGTCTTGGACCATTAAATCAGGCGGAACCTCTGAAATGCTTCCATCCGGTTTTTGAAAACGACGGAAAAAAATGGAATCTTCCAGCGCCATAAGGCTTTTGTGAAAGCGCCATACGTACGCCCCGGCGCCGGTGTGCAGGCTTAGGATTCTTACAGCGCGCCGGACCTGCGGGTCCGAAATCTGAAGAAGGCTGTCCGGAAGACTCTGTGACCCGATGGAAAAATAAAATACCGGCACATCATAGCCTTGGGTGTGCCGCCATTGAGCTAGGCGTTCTCTTCGGCGGGAAGGAGGTTCTTCGGCCCCTCCCAAACCGCCGGCTTGGGCCAGTGTTTCATGGTCGGGGGCTTCTGCCAATAAGCCAAAAGCCAGAATTACCAGCACAAAAAGCACTGGCACAACACCCATAAGGCGCCAGAGGGCCCATCGAAGCACGGTCAAAATTATATTCCTGTGCCATGCTGTCCCTTGGCCTCAAAAATTTTAGGTTTGCAGCGCGTTTGTATGCCTCTGCGCAAAAGATTTGTTTGGGCGCTCGCAGCCTCGGACCTGTTCGCCGCGGTTTTGGCTTGGGCCACGCTGTTCCTGACTCGGAAAATCTGGGCAGAAAGCCGGCTGATGGGCATACCGGCCCCACTGAAATCGGATGAAAATTTTTGGTTGGGACTGACAATCACCAGCCTGGGTTGGCTGTTTCTTTTTTACCTGGCCGGGCTGTATCAGGACGTGGTGCGGAGCGCGCGGCTTCAGGCTTTGGGTCTGAATTTGATTCTGGGAGCGCTGGGTTCGCTTGCGGTATTTTTAATTTTATTTCTGGACGATCTTGTGCCCGACTACCGTTGGTATTACTATCATTTGGCCGTGTATTCGGGCGTTTTCATTACAATAAGTGTGTGCGGCCGTTTTTTGCTGTTGTCCTGGGTGCATTCTCTTGTGGTTTCCGGAAAACTGGGATTCGACACCGTGCTCCTGATGCCTGCCGCCGACGCCAGTGTTTGGCAGGCGTTGCTTCAAGAACCTCCACAACGGGATGGTCATCTTGTGGTAGGATTTTTTTCGCCTGACAATAAAGGATTGCCGGACGGTCCCCGGTGGCTGGGGCCCTGGGATGGTGCGGCCGATTATATTTTGAAAAACGGTGTAGAAGAAGTCATCCTGCATCCAGACCTTCGTTTGGATGCCGAAGTGGTCAGGTTGTTTCCCTCCTCCGTGCGGCTTAGGATGCCCCCACAAAATCAGGACTGGTTGTTGGGTTCAGTACGTCAAACCGCCCTTTTTGGCCCTCTTCTAACAGATTTGGTGCCGATGCCTATGCCCCACTGGCAAAGAGTTGTAAAGCGCATTTTGGACCTCCTGGTGGCGTCGATGGTTCTCACCATTTTGGGCCCTTTAATGATTTTTTTGGCTTGGCTCATCCGGCGGGATGGCCATCCGGCCTTGTATTTCCAGGAAAGGGTGGGGCGCCATGGAAAAAAATTCCGGATTATCAAGTTTCGTACGATGCATCCGGATGCAGAAGCCCGCGGTCCTGCCCTCAGCCGAGTAAACGATCCCCGCGTCACGCCTATAGGCCGGTTTTTACGGAAATACCGGCTGGATGAGCTGCCCCAGTTTATAAATGTTCTCAAGGGGGAAATGTCTCTTGTGGGCCCGCGTCCAGAAAGGGAACATTTCATTGCCCAAATCGTTGCGACGGCGCCGCAATACCTTTTTTTACACAGGGTGCGTCCCGGAATCACTTCCTGGGGCATGGTCATGTTTGGATATGCCGCCTCCGTTCCTGAAATGCTTCAGCGCATGCGCTACGACATCCTGTATTTGGAAAACATGAGCCTGGCCTTGGATTTTCGCATTCTTGTCCACACCGTGAAAACGGTGCTTGGGGGTAAAGGCCAGTGAGAAATTTTGTATCATTGCGGCCCGAAATTTTACTCATGAATAGATTATTTCTCACACTCACTGCTTTAGGAATCTTATTTTCCTGTACAAGCCAAGGACAAAAAGGGGATCAGCCCAAAGCCAAACCGGAAAATAAAGAACAGCGCCTCAGCTACGCTATCGGAAAAGATATCGGCTCCAGCTTAAGGTCCAACAACATAAAACCCAATCTGGAATATCTTATGGAAGGGATTCGGCACGGGCTGGAAAACGCCGGATATCTGATGACCGAACAAGAAATGGCCCAAGCCCTTCAGGAATATCAGCAAGACCGCATGCGGGAAATGCAGGAACAAGCCAACCGCGAAGCTGGACCCGAAAGGGCCAAGGGCGAGGAATTTCTCACCAACAACCGCCAGCGTAAGGAAGTCAAAGAAACCCCCAGCGGACTTCAATACGAAGTGATTAAAGAAGGCAGCGGACCCAAGCCCACAGCCACCAACACCGTGAAGGTTTATTACCGGGGCACTTTGATCGATGGCACCGAATTCGATGCCACCAAGCCCAACAAACCCGTTGAGTTTCGCCTGGACCAGGTGATAAAAGGCTGGACGGAAGGCCTTCAACTGATGAGCAAAGGCAGCAAATACAAATTATACATTCCGGCTGATTTGGCTTACGGTAACAACCCGCCTCCGGGATCCAACATCAAGCCGGGATCTACCTTGATTTTTGAGGTAGAGCTGCTGGACTTCAAATAAGCTTCTGTTCTTCATTCATTGGAATGTCCAAGCGCTCCGGGGCTTTCGCTCTCCGATCCATAGCCTTATTGCTTTCATTGGCACTGCTGCCTGTAATCGTCGTGCGCTTCATGAATTGGCCGGAACCCCAGGAATGGGAACTGGCGGTTCGGCTTTTTCGAGTGATGCTGGGGGCCGCTCTTTTTGCCTTTATCCTGAGCGAAGTTACCCGGAACTACAGCCAGGTGGACCGTCTTTGGAGCCTGATGCCTATTCTGTATGCAGCGCTCGTATGGGTGTGGACAGATTTTTCCCCGCGCGGGGGGCTTATGGCGGGGATGGTCGCCGTATGGGGTATTAGGCTCACTTTTAATTTTGCCCGTAAAGGGGGCTATCGTTGGCCTTTTTGGAAAGCCGAAGAGGATTATCGCTGGGCCATTCTTAGGAACATGCCCCCCCTGAACCGTCCTTGGATCTGGCGTTTATTTAATTTGGGTTTTATCAGTTTTTATCAAATGGCCCTTATTTTGGCATTTACGCTTCCCATCATTCCAGGTTCTCTGGCATCCCGGGCACTCGGGCCAATGGATTTTTTATGGGCGGCGCTCATGTTGACGGCCATTGTCGTGGAAACCATATCAGATGAGCAACAGTGGCGTTTTCAACAGGCTAAAAAAAAGTATCAGGAAAGCGGCCTGAGGCCAGTTCCAGATGCTATTGCTAAAGGTTTCGTAATGGAAGGTCTTTGGTCCCGGGTGCGTCATCCCAACTATGCCATGGAACAGCTGGTGTGGATTGTGTTTTACTTGTGGGGGGCCTGGGCTTCCGGCACCTGGTTGCATTGGACAATGACCGGATGTGTTCTTTTGGTTCTTTTATTTTACAACAGCGCCCTTTTTGCAGAAAAAATTTCCGGTTCTAAATACCCTGATTACGCTGAATACAAAAAGAAGGCCGGAATGTTTTGGCCCCGGTTTTAATCCGGCCAATAAGGCGTTTCTAAACGGCTTATTAGGTTGGAATTTTAAGATAATAGAGAAATTTATTGAAAAAAGAAGGAAGCTCAAAAATTCCGGTTTCCTTTGAGTTAGATGGAAAATTTAGGAAAAACAGCCTTTTTAAAATTCAGAAAATCTTTGCAGTGAGGTGAAAAAGCTTATCAGCCTCTTTCGGCAATATTGACGTAATCTCTCTTGGCAGCCCCTGTGTAAATCTGCCGCGGACGTCCGATGGGTTCCTTATTTTCAACCATTTCTTTCCATTGTGCAATCCATCCGGGCAGACGACCGAGGGCAAACATCACGGTAAACATGTCCACTGGAATGCCTATGGCACGGTAGATAATTCCTGAATAAAAATCCACGTTCGGGTACAATTTGCGCTCTACAAAATATTCATCCTGAAGCGCCACTTCCTCGAGCTTTTTGGCAATATCCAGAACCGGATCGTGGATTCCAAGTTTATTGAGGACATCATCACAGGCTTTTTTAATGATTTTGGCGCGGGGGTCAAAGTTTTTATAGACCCTGTGCCCGAAGCCCATCAGACGGAAAGGATCATTTTTATCCTTGGCTTTTTCAACATATTTCTGCACATTGCCTCCGTCCGCATGAATCTGATCCAGCATCTCGATCACCGCCTGATTGGCGCCGCCATGCAAGGGGCCCCAGAGCGCAATGCATCCGGCGGCAATGCTGCCATACAAATTGGCCTGTGAACTTCCCACCAGGCGCACCGTGCTGGTACTGCAGTTTTGTTCGTGATCGGCATGGAGGATGAGAAGTTTGTCCAAGGCATTCACCACCACCGGGTCGGGTTCATATTCTTCGGTGGGTTTTGAAAACATCATGTGGAGGAAATTTTCCACATAGCTGTATTTGTTTTTGGGATAATTGACCGGATGGCCAATGGAATTGTTGTAAGCCCATGCCGCAATGGTGGGAAACTTGGCCAAAATGCGGGTGATGGTGAGGTTGATTTTTTCCCAGGGCCGATTGGGATTCAGGGACTCCGGGTAAAAAGTGGACAGGGAGCAAGTGACAGAAGCCACGACACCCATGGGATGTGCATAGGTGGGATAGGCCTGATAGAAGCGCTTCATATCCTCGTGGATGAGGGTGTGGCGCCGGATATTGTTATCAAATTCGTCCAGCTGGCTTCGGGTGGGAAGTTCCCCGTAAATCAAAAGGTAGGCCACTTCCAGGAAAGTGGAGCGTTCGGCCAGTTGCTCAATGGGATAGCCCCGATACCGCAAAATACCGTTTTCTCCATCGAGGTACGTGATTTTACTCACTGTGGCGCCTGTGTTTTTGTAGCCGCTGTCCAGTGTGATGTACCCCGAAAGGTCGCGGAGGCGGGTGATGTCTACAGCTTTTTCGTTTTCAGTGCCCGTTACAACAGGCAGTTCGTATTCTTTACCTTCCAGAACGAGTTTGGCATTTTCAGGCATACAAAATTTTTTAGTTGGGGGCAAATGTATATGGAAAGCAATTTTCAGACACGCGAAAAAGCAATTTGTTCAGGGTTTCACCACTTTTTTTTGTGCAACGCGTCCTGACTGTGTCCATAGTGTCACGATGTACATCCCGGGAGCAAAGGGCAGAAACTTCATAAATCCGGGTTGGGAAAGGGTGGTCTGAAATACGAGCTGACCATCGGAACTCAAAATATTCATAAAAAGACCTTGTTCTATTATGGAAGTATCGACATGCATGAAAAAGGTATCCTCCAACCACGACACTTTTAAGCCATCGGACTTTTCTGGAGGGGGTACGCTTAGGTTGCACGGCTGAAATGCGCCTTGGGTTTTGAAAAGTTGTCCCTGGTCGGCATACCACCATTGCCATTGGCCACCGGTTCCCTGCTCCCAGGTGGTCAAATCAAATGAATTGCTGCCGTTGGGTTTGCCCACCACTTTATACACCAGGAGGGCCTTGGCTCCGTGGGACCAGGTGAGGGGTTGCCCCGGCTGGCATTGTTCCGGAAGTGACTGGGGCACATCGCACCAGCTTTGCAAAAAATAGGCATAATCCGGAGCGGGGGGATAACTTCCAAAAACCCTTGCCACACCAGAAGAATCCACACAGACGGCGGTGCCTTCGTTGCAGGCAATGCCCCGTGCGTTGATGCCCCAATCTTTTTCCATACGTGCCATGAAGACACTGAGGCGTCCGGCCCTGTCGCGCTCGTCGAAATGCGTATCACAGATGACGTCGGGAAGCCAGGGATGGTTGACAAAATCTCCGAGGCCCAGCACCTGCATATGAGGGTGGTACGGATTGGATAAGGCCTGATGAGATTCCACGCCTTGCAAGGAAGGGGCATAATAAGCTTCTCCGAGTATCATCATGCCTGCGGAGGTGCCGCCGAGGGTGATACGTTTTTGTATAAGGGCATGGCGCAGCGTATCTTCCACAGGAGTATTACGCCACATCGTGTAATAATCGTACTGGTCGCCGCCCGCAATAAAAACCACTTCTGCTTCGCAGATGCGCCTTAGCACATAGGGGTCGTAGGATGCTGAAATATTATGAAAAACAATAGTTTCTACGGAGTTCACCGGTATTCCCAGGTCGCTGTAGAAGTAGTTGTTGTAGCCGTTGCTGCCGGAGGCTCTCAAGACCAAAACATCTCCGCCTGCGGCTCGTTGTAGCATCCACTTCATCGCCGGGTCGTTGTCTGCCCCGCCACCGGCCAGTACAAGGCCC
This sequence comes from Flavobacteriales bacterium, assembly GCA_025055575.1. Classification (GTDB taxonomy): domain Bacteria; phylum Bacteroidota; class Bacteroidia; order CAIKAF01; family CAIKAF01; genus JANWWQ01. The sequence goes on from JANWWP010000045.1 coordinate 14,938, forward strand.
TGCTGATGGGCCGTTACAACATCCGAGGAATCGCCCGTGAGATAGCGGGTGTAGGCTTGCGCATCCACACCATATGGATGAAATAAAGAAAGCCCATGAAAAATCAAAAGAAAAATAACCCGGAGATGTGCGCGCCTCATAGCCGACCAGGGCCCCGCCCCTCGATGCTTCTATTTTCTTTTGAAGAAATCACTCAAATCCGGAATTGAAAAGGACTTTCCTTCCGGCTTTCGACTCGCAGCGCCATGGGAGTAAGTCCCTTAGATTAAAAGGGGAGATCGTCATCGTAGGCCATGACCCCGCCCTCGGATTCCACCGTTTGCGGGGTGGAAGAGGTGGAGGCAGGAGGTGAGTAAGACGGGGCTCCTGCCGCCGGGCTGCTGGGAACGCCCTCCGGATCCACCCGCCAACACTTGCAATCGGTGTAATATTTGCCGTTGTATTCCCGGCTTTCCAAATCAAAATACACCTTCACGATGGTCTGCTCTGCAAAGCGGCTGAGGTCCACCCTATCGCCCCAAGTCGAAAAGAGGATTTTTTTGGGGTATTGGTCCAGAGTTTCTAATAGAAATTCCTGCTTTTTCCAGGGTCCATTGCGGCCTTCGCCTGTGATGGGTTGAAAAATTCGATAGATTTTTCCGGTGATTTCCATGGCTCAACTTTTTACCACGAAAGTACTCCATGAATATGAGACACTCTATTTTGATGGGGAATCATATTTTGATTTTTTCAACAACTCATGGAAAGTATACTTGGACATTTCCCAGAGTAGGATTTTGGAAGGATTCGCGTTTTGGCATGATAGTTGGATTTTGACCTTGGCTTATGCGCTTTTTCATTTCATTTTTCTTTTTTTTTGCTTTAATAGCCGGTCCTGGTTTCAGTCAGAAGGGCAATAGTCAGGCCGGAAAAGGCAATCGTGTTACAAAAACTTCATCCGTAAAACAGAACAACGGATTTCCCGATCAACCTACGCGCTCGGAACCCGGCACACCGGCCCGTTCCCCTCAAATCGGCGGTCGAAATGTTAATCAACAGCCAGCGGCTGCGACGGCTGCCACGGGGCGGGGTAGCAATACGGGGCTGCTGCCTCAGGAACTTATCCAGCAACTGGATCGGCAAAGCCAACCTTTTATTCAGGAAAAAACAAATGGCAGCATCAACTGGACTGAACAATACATCGAAGCCAAAGGAGAGGCCGTTATTGACAATGAAAAATTTACCAATCCCTCTCAGGCCCGCTTGATGGCACGGCGTGGAGCAGTGGTGGTGGCCCAACGGAATTTGCTTGAAATTATCAAAGGGGTTCAAGTGATTGGCGAAACCACTGTTCAGGACATGATGACAACCCGCGACTATATTTATAGTCGTGTGGAAGGCACTGTAAAAGGCGCCCGCATGGTGGGGGAGCCCATTGAGAAAGACGGTATCATTGAAGTGCGTTTGCGGGTGCCACTGTACGAAGCCCAGGGAAGTTTGGCCTCCATACTGTACCCAGAAATTGGCACCCTGCAAGGTCGCGCCGCCGGCGCAGGGATGATGGAATCCCCAAACGTCCAGGAAGGAGGGGGGCAGCCCAAAAGTAAAAGAGCAGAGGCCGGGGCTCCGGAGGGAGCCGACCCCCAAGCAGCGGTGCAGGATGGTAAAGCCCGGCCGGAAGATTACAATCCTTTTGTATTCAACATTCGAAACCCCCAGGCCTTCAATCCCTCTATGTTTCCTGTTATCACGGATGAAAGCGGAAATATCGTCTTAGACTTTTCAAAAATCTATGATCCTCAAAAAGGTCGGTTCCCACAGTTGCTAAACCTCGCGAAGGATGCCACCCAGACATTTGGCTGGAAACAGGGCGAGCAGGTGGTGGATCTGGTGGCTTCCGGTGGTGGAAAATTGCAATTGGCCCCGGGTCAAAAAGGAAAAATAAATTGGACTAAGGTGTTTAATACCGTACGGGATATTGGCCGGTTTATTATCCGATTGCTTTAATTTTCACATGAAACCCCAAGCAAAAGTGGTTGAGGAGTAATACATTTGAAAATGCTCATGCACATCCGGAGACTTTTTATTTTCACACTGACACTTTTTTTAGCGACTTCCTCACGTCCTCAGGATGTTTTTGAGACCGAAGCCCGTGGCGTGGGTCTCAAAAGGGAAGATGCCTTACGGGAGGCTTTGCGCAACGCGGTGGAACAGGCCGTGGGAGTGACACTTTCCAGCGAAACCCGTGTGGAAAATTTCATGGTGATCAGCGATGCCATCGCCACGCGCACCCACGGCTACATTAAAAGTTATAATGTGGTGCGGGAAGCGCCTTTTCCAGACCGCTTTGAAGTGACGGTGAAAGCGGCCGTAACCACATCGCCTTTAAAGGCTGATTTTAATCTGCTGGCCCGGGCCTTGGGGGGCGTCCGCTTTATGGTGACTTACGATCCCCGTCAGGTGCCGGAATCGGAGCGGCCGATGTATGATTTGGCGGTCGAAAAAATCAATGAATTTTTAGCCGAAAGAAAATACCGTTACATTGATCGCCGTCGTTTCGAGACCTTGCAAAAAGAAGCCTTAAAAATTTTGGAATCGGATGCCAGCGAAATCAGTTACGTTCAGTGGTTGGGGCTGAATTCCGGAGCTCAGTTCATCATCCATGTGGCCCGAATCACCGCGGATAAGCGTAGTGAAGCCTTTGACACCCGCACCTCCACACGGGCTCTTGTGGAGGTGCATGCTTTTGATAATTGCACAGCCGAAGGTTTGGGCACCGTGGTGATGGAGTCGGACCGTCGGAGCGCTTCAGATGCTGCTTCTGCTCTTCGTCAGGGGATTGGCGATGCCGTGGGCAAAGGCGCCGGAAAACTTCTGTCCACTTTCACAGAATACATAGGGCGGTGGGTGAATGAAGGTACGCCGTATGAATTGCGCTTTTACAACGTGGGCACCTACCGCGATTTCAGGGACCTGCGTAATAAGCTTAAAGAAATCAGCGAATTTGGTGGGGAAATGGAAATCGTGGCTGCCGACAACTACACACGACTTAATTGTACCTACCGGAAAAAACCCGATGAGCTGGCCGACAAAATTTTGGATGTGGCAGATGCTATCCCGGCCTTTCGCGAAAAGCAGCTGGATGTCAAACTAATTTACGGCCGGCAAATCAACTTTGCCCCGCGCCAGGTGCGTGTCCCTGAATTGGAAGCAGCGGCTCAGGCCGCTGGAGGCTCGAGCGAAGACTCCAAATCCAAGACTGCCCCTCCGCCGCAGCCTTCTACATCCCGGACGGCTGAGCCGGCCCAACCCACACCTTC
>JANWWP010000034.1 GCA_025055575.1 Flavobacteriales bacterium
TTCGAGGTACGCATTTATGATACGGGTCCTTCTACGGCTGTTATTCCGGTACAAAACCTGATCCATTCCGGCACCCTGAAGGATGCACAAGTAATTATTGGGCCCCTGTATGCCGCGGCTTTCCGCCCAGTGGCAGAGTATGCATCAAAGCTGGGTATTCCGGTGCTCAATCCCTTCGGAAAATCGCCCCCTCAAGTTTCAGAACCGCCCCAGATTCGCATCACCCCCGCCCAGGCATCCTACGTGGAATCCCTCGCTCGTTATTTGGCTCTGAAATATCAATTCGGTCGTATCCTCTTTGTGAACGGGGCCCCTGGTCGTGACACGGCCTTTGTGAGAGCGCTGGGGGAAGCCACGGAAAAAGCCCTTCAAAAGGTGCGCCCCACAGGAAAAGTGTTTTACCGCGTCAATTCGGTTCAGGAAATTGGATCGGCTCTTGACCCCAGTTCTGAAAATCTGATTTATTATCCTTCCACTCGCGAAACGGCAGTCAATAGTTTTTTAAATCAGCTTAGAGCCCTGCAGAAAAATATTCCTTTGGCGGTTCTGGGTGATGAAAGCTGGTTGGCTTTCAGTACTGCCGATTTAGACTTTTTTTCCCAAGTCCGATTAAGGATTCCGGTTCAAAATTTTGTCACCCGCGGCGACACCTTGTTTGACCGTTTTTACAATTTCTGTCAAAAAGAATTCGGTACCGAACCCGATTTCTATGCATTTCGTGCGTACGATATTTTGTGCTACGTGATGGATGTATTAGAAAATTATGGACATCTGACTGCCGAATGTTTAGAAAAGGAAAGCCGACGCTATTTGTTGTCTCCAATCAAGCTCCAGCGCATTCCTGGCACTGAGGTGTGGGAAAACAAAGGTATCTCGGTGCTCACTTTGATGCACAACGACTTGTTTTTTGAAACATTCGGAGATTAAACCGTCCCCTCCCAGATATGGAACTATCCTCGGAAACCCTCTCCAAAAATCCTGGCCAGTGGCCCGTAGTATTTGACAGGTCGCCTTTCAGCGATGAAGAATTGCGCCATATTTATAAAGCCCTGCTATACCCCCGACTGATAGAGGAGAAAATGCTGATTCTCCTGCGCCAGGGGCGGATTTCAAAATGGTTTTCCGGCATAGGACAGGAAGCCATATCTGTGGGGTGTGCCTTAGGCATGCAGGCGGATGAATACCTGTTGCCCATGCACCGCAATCTGGGCATGTTTACAGCCCGTGGGGTGCCGCTCAAAAAGTTGTTCCTCCAGTTTCAGGGACGAAAAGAAGGATTTTCTAAAGGAAGGGAACGTTCATTCCATTTTGGCACCCAGGAATACAAAATTGTGGGAATGATCTCCCACCTGGGGCCCCAGATGGCCGTGGCCGATGGCATTGCCCTGGCATCCAAACTCAGGGGAGAAGGCAAGGCCACTTTGGTAATTACCGGCGATGGAGCCACCAGCGAGGGCGACTTTCACGAAGCTTTAAATGTGGCTTCTGTGTGGGATTTGCCGGTACTATTTGTCATTGAAAACAACGGCTACGGACTAAGCACACCCAGCCATGAGCAATTCAAGTGTGCCCTTCTATCCGATCGTGCGCCCGGCTATGCTATGGAATCCGTGGTCCTGGATGGGAATAATGTTTTGGAAATGGTGCATGCGGTGCGCACCATCGCCCGGTCGGTCCGGAGCAAACCCCGCCCCGTTATGTTGGAGTGTATTACCTTCAGGATGCGGGGCCACGAGGAGGCTTCAGGCACAAAATATGTCCCAAAAGAACTATTTGAAATGTGGGAAAAAAAGGATCCCATCTCCACCTATGAAAAATTTTTATTGAGCGAAGGAATCCTTTCTGTGGCTGATGTAGGTCGCATACGTGAAGAATTGAAAGAGCACATCCACCGCGAGGTGGAGGAGGGACTTGCCGTTCCGCCTCTCGTTCCGGACACGGAGGAAGAGCTCAGGGATGTCTATGCCCCTTTTTCGCCGACGCCTCATCTGCCCGAACCCGATGTTCGAAGGGACATTCGCTTTGTGGACGCCGTCAAGGAGGGCTTAGACCTCGCGATGGAGCGGCATCCTGAGTTGGTGCTGATGGGACAGGATATTGCAGAGTATGGAGGTGTTTTTAAGGTGACGGAAGGCTTTGTAGAAAAATACGGAAAAGAGCGGGTGCGTAATACGCCTCTCTGCGAGTCGGCCATTGTGGGTTGCGCCCTGGGCTTGAGTATTCGCGGGATGAAGGCCATGGTAGAAATGCAATTTGCCGATTTTGTGACCTGTGGTTTTAATCAGATTGTGAATAACCTGGCCAAGATTCACTATAGGTGGGGCCAAAATGCGGATGTGGTGATACGGATGCCTACCGGCGCAGGCGTGAATGCCGGACCTTTTCATAGCCAAAGCACGGAAGCATGGTTTTTTCATGTGCCGGGCCTTAAAATCTTGTATCCGGCTTTTCCGGATGACGCCAAAGGTTTGTTGTTGGCTGCGTTCGAAGATCCTAACCCGGTGATGTTTTTCGAACACAAAGCCCTGTACCGAAGTGTTACCGGAGACCTGCCCAAAGGTTATTACACTGTGCCCATTGGTCAAGCCCGTTGGGTGCACCGCGGCAGCCGGGCCACCATCATCACCTATGGGTTTGGGGTGCACTGGGCTTTGGAGTTGACGCGCAAACCGGAATACAGCCGTGTGGGAATATTAGACCTGAGAACTTTGTTGCCCTTTGACCGAGATGCAATTTTGAAAGCTGTACGGCAAACCAACCGCGTTCTCATCTTGCATGAGGATACCCTCACCGGAGGCATCGGCGCTGAGATTGCGGCCTTTATTCAGGAAACGGCCTTCGGTCATCTGGATGCCCCGGTCATGCGCTGCGCGGCCTTAGATACCCCCGTTCCGTTCGCCCATGAATTGGAGTGGAATTTCCTCCCCAAAAACAGGCTTGAGCAAAAAATCAAAGAACTTCTGGCTTTCTGATGCACCCAGCCCTGCATAAGGCCATTATTTTGGCCGGCGGCAAAGGCAGTCGGTTGCAGGCGGAGGCCCGCAATCGTCCCAAATGCCTAACGCCCATAGCCGGCAAACCCGTTTTGCAATGGCAGCTGGAATGGTGTGCCCGGTGGGGTTTGCATGATGTGACCTTATACATCGCCCAAATGGGCGATCAGGTGCGAGAATTTGTTGAGATCCATAGAAATCTCTGGACCAATCTGAAGTTTCGGTTTTTTGAGGAACCTTTTCCCGCCGGGACGGCCGGAGGTTTGGCTTTGGATGACCAACGACCCCGGGAGGCTTTTGTTCTTATTTATGGGGATGTCATTTTCAATATCCACCTGCCCCGCCTTTTTCATTTTCATTTGGAAAAGAAAGCCGATGCCACTTTAGTGGTGCATCCCAACGATCATCCCTTCGATAGCGATGTGCTGGAAATGGACGAGGAGGGCTGGATCACCAAAGTTTTTCCCAAACCCCATGACCCTTCCAGCCTGCCACGAAGGAATCTGGTGAATGCGGCATTGTATGTTCTCACGCCCGCTGTCTATCCTTTTATTCCGGTAGGCGTGCCTTCAGATTTTGGACGGGATATTCTTCCACATCTTGTTTCCCGCCTTCGCGTGGCGGGATACAACACGATAGAATATATCAAAGACATGGGCACCCCAGAACGCCTTCATCAGGTGGAAGCCGATGTACAATCCGGAGTTTTGGAAAAAGCTACTTATTCGGTATTTCGCCCTGCGGTTTTCCTGGACAGAGACGGTACCATCAATCCGGAAAAAGGTTTTTTGACCCGCTGGCAGGATTTTGAGCTTTTGCCTTCTACGGCCGAGGCTGTCCGGCATTTGAACAGGCGCCACTGGCCGGTGGTTGTGGTCACCAATCAAAGCGGGTTGGCCCGAAACCTGCTTTCGCGGGAAGAACTTCGTTTAATTCACAATCGCATGGATGTCCTTTTGGGAGAGCGGGGAGCATGGATTGACGACCTTCTGTATTGTCCGCATCATCCGGATGCCGGCTATCCTGAAGAAAATCGAGATCTAAAAATACCATGTTCCTGCCGCAAACCTGCCCCTGGAATGATACTTCAGGCTGCTGAGCGGCACCAACTGAATCTTTTGGCCAGCTGGATGATCGGAGACTCCCGGCGCGATATCGATGCAGGACGGGCCGCCGGGTGTTCTACAATTGGCGTTCGTACAGGGGTTGGATGTCGCGATGCGGTATGGCCTCCAGATATTTTTTGTAACACCTTGGCGGAGGCCGTCTCCTTCCTGTGCGATGACCGCTACTGGCACCATGTAGAGGCCCTGGCCAAAAACTTATCGGGCTGTAAAGGAATTCTTATTTTCGGTCATCCAGCCAGTGGCAAAAGTACTTTGGCCGGCGCCTTGCACCACGTCTTGAAAAAACGGGGGCTACCCGTGATGCGTCTTTGGCTGGATTTTTGGATTGCACCGATCAGAAACCGCCCTCAGGACGTATCAGGACGTTTGGGAATCGCACGACTCCTGGAAGATCTCCATCTTCTGCTGGAAGGAAAGGCAGTCAAAATATTTCCTTACATGTCCGCTTCACGCGAAGCATCTGAAGAATCCATAGAAATCCAGGCGCCCCCCCACACATTTTGGATTGTGGAGGGGGTGGCTGCCGGGCATCCCGCCTTGCAAGACCTGGCTGAAAGTCAGGGGTGGCGACGCTTGAAGTGCCATACCACGCCTGAAATCAGAAACCGAAGAATCCAAGAATTTTACACCTGGAAAGGCCTTTCTGCCTTAGAAATACAAAAAATTTTAAACGACCGGCTGCCTTTTGAAGAGGCCACCCTTGACATGTGGTGTCCGGATTCGGTTGAACTGTGGACGGAAGCCTATGGAAATAACCCCGCTGAAACGGCCCAAAATTGAATGCGACTCAGTGCCTACGGTCTAAGCCAAAAATTTGCAAAAACAAACTGAAAAGTCGCAGATTTGTAGGGAACATGGGAGACAACCAGAGTTTATTGGATACGGTGCTCCAAAAAGCCAAGGCTCTATGGCCTGAACTTTTAGAATGGCGCCGTCATCTGCATGAAAATCCGGAGCTGTCGTTTCAGGAATATAAAACCCAGGCCTGGTTGCGCGAGAAGCTGGGAGAAATGGGCATTGAATGCCACCCAGTGGCTGAAACAGGGCTTTGGGGGATTCTGAAATCGGAAGATGCCGGGGAGGAAGAGCCAGTCTTCTGGCTAAGGGCAGACATGGATGCTCTGCCCATCCACGAGAACGAAGAAAAACCCTGTGTAAGCCACAATCCTGGGGTGATGCACGCCTGCGGGCACGACGTGCACAGCGCTTGTTTGTTAGGCGCCTTAAATATTCTCAAACAATTGAGATTGTCTTGGCATGGAAAGGTGGGTTTTGTTTTTCAGCCGGGGGAGGAAGTGTTGCCCGGGGGTGCCAGTCTGGTGGTTTCGAGCGGTCTTTTTACGTCTTTTTCCAACCTGGGCATGGCGGCCTTGCATGTAAGTCCGGAATTGGATGCCGGGTATTTGGGTTTTGCGGAAGGCCCTTTCATGGCATCGTCTGACGAAATTTACCTCACTTTTGAAGGGCCTGGCGGGCATGGGGCTTTGCCTCATCTCTCGGCAGATACCCTCCTGGCCGCTGCCAGCACATTGGTTATCCTTCAACAAGTGGCCAGCCGCCGCGCCCCCACGGCCACGCCCACCATTCTCTCCTTCGGCCGTTGCACGGCGCCGGGGGCCCCGAACGTGATTCCTTCCAAGGTTGAATTGGCCGGCACTTTCCGCACGTTGGATGAAGCCTGGCGCCGAGAAGCCCATCAACACATTCGCCGTATTGCAGAGCAAACGGCCGCCGCACACAGTGTGTCTCTTACATGCGAAATTCGCCAGGGATATCCGGTCTTGGTGAACGACCCGGAGCTCACGCACCATGTTCGTGCGGCTATGGCATCTTTGTTTGGCGCGGAAAAAATTGTGGAATTAAAGCCCCGAATGACCTCTGAGGATTTTTCTTTTTACGGAAGTCAGATGCCTGTGTGTCTTTTTAGATTGGGTACCGGAGGTCCAGAACATCAATATCGGCATAGCGTGCACACCCCCCGCTTCGACATCCATCCGGAGGCCTTGTTCTATGGTGCTGCTGCGCTTGCCTGGGCGGCGTTAAGCAACCTTAATGCCGGGAGAAAGCCATAAAAGTTCCTGTAAAGCTCAATAGACAGGACTCTTTTCATGGCCGGATTGATTAAAAACATGGCACACCTTTAATTTTTTGAAAGTAAACAGTGTAATGTATTTTGTATTGATATTAAAATCATAATCTTAAAGAGGTATTATTTATGAATTTGTGTGTGAAATACGAGTAATTATCTTCATAAGCATTTTCCTCAATATTGTTGTTTTTCCCCGTCCCTTGACCTGACCGGGATTTACTTTTGCAAAACTGAAACGAACACCATGTTTGAAAATCTAACCGAACGCCTGGAACGCTCTTTTAAGCTGATACGGGGCCAAGGGCGCATCACTGAAATCAATATTGCGGAGACCCTGAAGGAAGTGCGTCGTGCTCTTTTGGATGCGGACGTCAATTACAAGGTGGCCAAGGAATTCACCGACATGGTGAAACAAAAAGCTCTAGGACAAAATGTATTGACTGCCGTTTCGCCGGGGCAGATGCTTGTGAAAATTGTACACGATGAACTGGCTGCCTTGATGGGTGGACAGGCCACTGATATTCGCCTGAAAGGCAACCCTGCCGTCATCCTAATGGCTGGATTACAGGGCTCAGGAAAAACCACATTCACCGCAAAGCTGGGGCTGTATCTGCGCAGCAAAAAAGGCCGCAACCCCCTTTTGGTAGCTTGCGATGTGTATCGGCCGGCAGCCATTCAACAATTGCAGACTTTGGGCGATCAACTGAATCTGCGTGTGTATGCCGAGCCCGACAACAAAAACCCCTTAAGCATCGCGCGGAATGCCCTGCAATTTGCCCGACAACATGGCCATACGGCGGTGCTGGTGGATACGGCCGGTCGCCTGGCAGTGGATCAGGAAATGATGGATGAGATTGCCGCTTTAAAAGAGGTGCTGGTGCCGGATGAAATACTTTTTGTAGTGGATGCTATGACCGGCCAGGATGCGGTGAACACCGCCAAAGCTTTTCATGACCGCCTGAATTATGATGGGATAGTGCTCACTAAAATGGATGGAGACACCCGCGGCGGGGCGGCGCTTTCAATCCGTGCGGTGGTGAGCAAGCCGGTGAAGTTCATTGGCACGGGCGAAAAACCTGAGGCTCTGGAAGTGTTTCATCCCGATCGAATGGCCGATCGCATCCTGGGCATGGGCGACATTGTCTCCTTAGTGGAAAAAGCCCAGGAACAGTACGATGAAGAAGAAGCCCGGAGGCTTCAGAAAAAAATAATACAAAACAAATTTGATTTTGAGGATTTTCTGAAACAAATCCATCAAATCAAAAAAATGGGCTCCATGAAGAACCTGATGAGTATGATTCCCGGTATGGGTAAAATGCTCAAAGACCTGGACCTCAACGACGATATATTCAAAAATGTAGAGGCCATCATTCGTTCTATGACTCCCGAAGAACGGCGCAATCCCCAAATCCTTAATGGAAGTCGCCGCCAGCGCATTGCAAGGGGCAGCGGAACCAGCCTGCAAGAAGTGAACCGCCTCATTCGTCAGTTTGAAGATATGCGCAAAATGATGCGAATGGTGAGCGATCCGGGCCAAATGGCCAAGCTGATGCGCCACATGCCTAAAATGCCAGGGCGGTGATGGGCAATTCGAAGAATCCTGTGCTTTTGGATGGGAAAAAAACATCCGATCAATTAAAAGCCAGCATCCAAATCAAGGCCCAGACCCTAACTTCCCTCTTAGGGAGGCCGCCGGGCCTGGCGGCCGTTTTGGTAGGTAATGACGGCGCCAGCGCGACGTATGTGGCCGCTAAAATGAAGGCCTGCGCAGCGTGTGGCATTCATTCCTTCACCGTGCATTTGCCGGAGGATATTGCCGAGGAGGAACTGCTTCAGGAGATTGAGAAATTAAACCACCAGGAACATGTGGATGGCTTTATCGTGCAATTGCCTTTGCCTAAACACATTTCCGTGGAACGCGTGACGGAAGCCATCCGGCCTGAAAAAGATGTGGATTGTTTCCACCCGGACAATGTGGGGCGGCTCACGTTGGGCCGGCCAAGATTTTTACCGGCCACACCGGGCGGTATTATCACCTTGTTTAACCATTACCATATTGAAACCGAAGGCCGGCACGTGGTGGTGCTGGGCCGGAGCCATATTGTGGGACTTCCCATGACCCTCCTTCTGGCCGCTCCAGGCGCCGGAGGCAACGCCACTGTGACGGTGTGTCATAGCCGCACTCAAAACCTGGAACACCACATGCAGCAGGCTGATATCCTTATTGCGGCCATAGGGAAGCCGGCTTTTGTTCAGGCCCATCATGTGAAACCTGGCGCCGTTGTGGTGGATGTGGGTATCACTCGTGTTCCAGACAATACAGCGCCTCGTGGTTACCGGTTGCTGGGTGATGTAGATTTTCCGAAGGTCGCTCCTAAGTGCTCAGCCATCACACCTGTACCAGGCGGGGTGGGCCCCATGACCATCATCACTCTTTTGAGCAACACCTTGGAAGCCGCTTCCCGGAACATGAACCGGCTTTGATAGTCCTGTTGTTATTCTTTAGTTAAAACTCATTTCTTCGCCAATCTTTCGGAATATCAGGGGATTAGGGGTTTTAATTTTGCACAAAACCCCTGAGTAATGCGTGGTTTGTGGAAAATTTTTCTCTTTGGTTTCTGGCTGGTTTTCTGTGATCGCGCAGGGGCTCAATCAGACATTCAACCCTGTTGGCGCAAGCGCGGTCATTATCTATATGGCAGCCTTTATTTTCCGGCTTCGGATGGCACCCGATTGGCAGTGGATGTCCACTTGCCGGGCAAAAAAATTTTGAGGAAAAATGGGGGACGGGTCCCGGCTGTTTTTTATCTGACGCGTTACGTCCGGTCTCTTGAGTTGAAATGGCCGTATCGCTGGCTCAAAGACCCCTATTTTGGCCAGGTTCCAGAAAAAGAAATCCGGTATTTTAATGATAACGGCTATGCTGTCGTCATTATGGACGCACGCGGTTCGGGCGCCTCATTTGGTAAGCGGGATATGGATTTTTCGGAACAGGAACTTGAGGATGCCCGCGAGGTGCTGGATTGGATTGTGCGACAATCGTGGTGTTCCGGAAAAATCGGCACCACGGGTGTGTCCTATCTGGGCACCACAGCCGAGCTGCTTTTAGCTACCGGTCATCCAGCGCTTAAGGCGTGCGTTCCCAGGTCGGCTATATTTGACCTGTATGCCGATATGGCGTTCCCCGGCGGTGTGCGGCAGGGGCCCTTTGTGGACATTTGGGGCGCTACGACGCGGGCATTGGACCGAAGCGATTTTAGCTTTTTTGGAGGGAAGGCCAAAAAGTTTGTCAGGGGTGCACATCCCGTGACAGGCGATCGAAGGCGCAAACAGTTGCAAGAGGCCTTGCGTCAGCACAGCGGCAATTATGATGTGTATTCTGAGCTGAAACGTGTCATCTGTCGGGATGAATTGCATCCCACCTTGGGTCTTCCGCTCAACAGCTTTTCTGTGCACAGCCGCCTGGAGAAAATCATTCAATCTGGAGTTCCCATTTTCAGGATTGGCGGCTGGTACGACGGCGCCCTCAGCAGCAGTGTGGTCAAGGGACTTTGGCAAAATCCCAACACCCGGTATGTGCTGCTGGGCCCTTGGGATCATGGTCCGAGGGATGCCGCCAGCCCGTATGGTTGGTCGCCACAAGTTCAGGAAAACGTGTTAGAACAGGTGCGGCTCTTTTTGGATGCCACGCTCAAAGGCGACAGCAGCGGCATCTTGTCCTGGCCCAAAGTGCGTTTTTTTAATGTTGGTCGGGAACGTTGGGTTGAGGCCTCCTGCTGGCCTGTGGCCGATAGTGTGACCCGTTGGTTTTTTTCCGCCGATTCCACCCTCCAGCAAGATTTTTGGCTGTGCCGGGCGGGCAGCTTGAATTATGGGGTGGATTACAGCGCCCACACAGGTGGCGGCAGCCGGTGGAACAGCCAGACCCCGGCTTACCGTTACACAACACATACAGGATATCCCGATCGTGCCGATCATCTTAAAAAATATCTCACTTTTCGCAGTGCGCCCTTACGTGACAGTCTTTGGATTGATGGCCACATACGTATTCAACTGCCAATGTATTTCGACAACAGCGATCCTCAGGTGTTTGTGTATGTGGACGAGGAGGATCCACAAGGGCGCGTCCGTTACATTTCGGAAGGCATGTTGCGCATTGCGCACCGCCAGCCTTTTGTTTCTGGGGGCCTGCAAAGCAATGTGGCGGCTTCCCAGGCGATGTTTTGTCTTCAAAACTTCAGACCTGTAAAGCCTTTGGAAAGGGAATGGGTGATCATGGACCTGTTGCCCATTTCCTACACGGTGCCGGCCGGACACCGGCTGCTTATTTCCATCGCAGGAGCAGACAGCGCTCATTTTGACAACACCGATGCGCGGCCTAGTAAATTTGTTCTCGATTTTAATAGTCCCAGGGAAGCACAAGTTATATTTCCGGTTGGGAAATAGCAGAATTTTTTGAAGGGATTTTTAGCTTTTTCTTTAAAATTATACGTATAAATAATTCAATATAATATCAGTAGGCACTCTGCATAAAAGCTAATCATAAAAAATTATAGAAAAAATGTTCTTTGTTAAAATTAAACTATGTGTTATTGTATTCATAATTATCTTAAAGGGATTGTTTTGATTTATTTCCTTTTTGAGGTTCAAAGTCTTTACAGGAATTCATGATTTGGGAAGGGAATCAAAGAAATTCCCTGCTGCGTTTTCTTCTGCTTCCATCGCATTATTCTGCATCTTTGTTCCATGGAGCGAGTCTATCAATTTTTGCGTAGGGAGGGCAGTACGGCTCTTCCGGTGCTGCGTTTGTCACGTCCCAAAGCCAACGCCTTGAATCTTTCCGTTGTTCAGGAAATCACCGAGGCTTTTACTGCCCTGGCGCATGACGAGTCCGTGCGGGCTGTGGTATTGACAGGGGAAGGGCATTTTTTCAGCGCCGGTCTGGATGTGGTGGAACTGGCCGGTTATGATGTGGCGCAGTCCGAGACCTTTTGGTATGCGTTTGCGCGCATGTTGGAAACTTTGGCGTTGTTTCCCAAGCCCTGGGTGTGCGCCATCAATGGACACAGCCCCGCGGGGGGATGCATTTTGGCCATCTGTGCCGACCACCGCGTTATGGCGGAGGGGCCCTACACAATTGGGCTCAACGAAGTGCCTGTGGGCATTGTGGTGCCAGAGCCGGTGTATGTGCTGTACAGTCAATGGGTGGGGCCAGGCCGGGCTTATCAATACCTTTTGCAGGGGCGCCTCCTCACGCCGGCCGAAGCCCTCAGCGCCGGGCTTGTGGATGCTGTGGTGCCTCCGCCCCAGGTGCTGGAAACTGCTCTGTACACCGCCCGTGTTTATGAAAATTTAGATCCTGACACACTCCGGAAGACCAAGCTCAATCTGAGACAGGCTTTTGCCCGCAGCGTGGAGGGCGGTTTTGAAAAAACCTTTGGCGACACCCTCCGCCACTGGTGGTCGCCTGGAGCGCGTGCAGCCCTTCAGGCTTTAGTTCAGAAATTAAAAAAGTGAATTTGGAATTTTTGAGGGGGCTTTATTAATTTTGCCATCCCTAAAATGCGGAAGTAGCTCAGTTGGTAGAGCACGACCTTGCCAAGGTCGGGGTCGCGGGTTCGAGTCCCGTTTTCCGCTCCATCCTGTGGCCTCTATGAGGTCATTTTTTTTAAAAGGCCCTACTGATTTTTTCTTTTAAAAAAGTAGCTCAGCGTTTTTTCAGGCCGAGTTCTGCTTTTGCATGCGAGAGCGCTAAGCTTCGACAGAGCGCCGGAGGCGCCCGGTGAACCACCATGCACTTCCGTTTCCTAGCCAGACCTTGTAAGACAATCTGCACCGGAAGGAGGAATTCATGTGCTTTGATGGGGTTCTGCTGCCACGCTAAGAAGGGCGAGGTGTGCGTGAGGGATGCGGAGGGCGGGGCCACAGGCCCCGGCACTGCCCTGAGCCCGCGCAGCGGGCGAAGGGATTGCCGGAGCGTCCGCGGAGCCCGAAGCAGCCCGACCCCCGGCGGTCCTTCGGTACGCCGCGAAGGCGCGGCTACTCAGGAATCGGAAGAACCTACTGGAAGGACAGCCCGAAAAGCATTAAATCCCGGCCCGCCGGGGGGCACGCCCAAATACATCAAAAAGATCGCGAGGGCCGACGGCTTAGAAGTTGTCCTGCCCCATGATGCGGGGCCAAGTGGCTTCGTAGGCGTTGGCAAAATCGCGCAGGGGGCCCCAGTCTTCGCCCCAGACGCGGATGTGCTGACCTTGCACTACACCCAGTGCTAGCGCAGGCGTGCCGTGGCGATGGGCCTGCTGCAGGAGGGCTTCCCGGCGGTGCGGAGGCACGGCCACCACACAGCGGCTCTGGCCTTCACCAAAAAGAAAGGCATCCGGGCGAACGGGAGGTGGTGCCTGGAGATCGAAACCAAGACCTGAGTGGATGGCCATTTCCAAGAGGCAGCAGATGAGGCCCCCATCGGAAACGTCGTGCGCGGCTGAAACAATGTGGTCGCGGGCAAGGGCGCGGAGGAGGTGGTGCAGCGAACTCTCGGCTTCGAGATCTATGTGGGGGGCCGGGCTGTGGACAATGTGATGCCATGAGGCCACGTATTCGGAACCGGCGATGTCATGGGTGACCGGCCCCAGTAGCCAAATTTCATCGCCCTCTGTACGGAAGGGCAGTGTGACGCGCCAAGATGGATCTTCCAGGAGGCCGACCATGCCGATAGTGGGCGTGGGGTAAACAGGGATGCTGCGGTCGGCCCATTGGGTTTGGTTGTAGAAACTGACGTTGCCGCCTGTGACGGGAATACCGAAAAATTTGCAGGCCTTGGCCATGCCGCGAATGGCTTCCACAAATTGCCAATAGACTTCGGGGTTGTAGGGGTTACCAAAGTTGAGGCAATTGGTGAGGCCCAGAGGTGTGGCCCCGGTGGCGGCCAGATTGCGGGCGGCTTCTGCCACGGCAATGAGGGCGCCTTGTGCAGGCTGGCAATACACATAGCGCGGGTTGCAGTCCACCGTGACGGCTAAAGCTTTTCCGGTGTCGTGCAGGCGGACTACGGCGGCGTCCGAGGGATGGACCGCGGACATGTTGGCCGTGCCCACCATGCTGTCGTACTGCCGGGTGATCCACTTTTTGGAGGCAATGTTGGGATGGGAAATGAGAAAGCGGGCCACATCACGCAAGTTTTTGGGTATGG
This sequence comes from Flavobacteriales bacterium, assembly GCA_025055575.1. Classification (GTDB taxonomy): domain Bacteria; phylum Bacteroidota; class Bacteroidia; order CAIKAF01; family CAIKAF01; genus JANWWQ01. Next base: position 13,402 of record JANWWP010000034.1, read on the forward strand.
GCACGATGGCCGGATCGAACTTTTCGACATCATCCTGATAGGCCGGCCGGCTAAATGGCCTGTCGTATTGAGGTGCACCGCCTCCCACAACGAGCGCCTCGGCTGGAATTTCAGCTACCTTTTGATCGTTGAAGAAAAAGCGCAGGAGGGGACCTTCCGTCACGACGCCGATTTGAGCGCAATGGAGATCCCACTTATCAAAAATCCTTTTCACTTCTTCTTCGCGGCCTTTGTGCACTACCACGAGCATGCGTTCCTGGGATTCGGAAAGAAGAAGCTCAAAAGGGTGCATGTGGCCTCCGCGTGTGGGCACGCGGTCCAGCCAAATATCCATGCCCACCCCCCCGCGGGCGCTCATTTCGCTGGTGGAGCAGATGATGCCGGCAGCACCCATGTCCTGCATGCCAGCGATGCTGCCCGTGCGGGCCAGCTCCAGCGTGGCCTCGAGAAGAAGTTTTTCCTGGAAGGGATCGCCCACCTGCACGGCGGGCAAGTCTTTGATGCTGTCTTCTGTGAGATCTCCGCTGGCAAAGGAAGCGCCATGGATACCGTCTTTTCCAGTGGCGGAGCCTACGATGAAGACAGGGTTTCCTACGCCGCGGGCTGTGGCGGAGAGAATCTCCCCACGGCGGAGGATACCCACGCTCATGGCGTTGACCAGCGGATTCTGTGAGAAGGATTCGTGGACAAAGACTTCACCGGCTACGGTGGGCACACCAAAAGCGTTGCCATAGTCGCCAATGCCTTTGACGACGCCGCGAACGATGCGGCGCACGCGCGGCTCGTTCAGGTCACCAAAACGGAGGGAGTTCAGCTGGGCTATGGGCCGTGCGCCCATCGTGAAAATATCGCGGTTGATGCCGCCCACTCCGGTGGCCGCGCCCTGGTAGGGTTCAATAGCCGAAGGATGGTTGTGCGACTCAATTTTGAAAGCGCAGGCCCAGCCATCCCCCAGATCTATGAGGCCTGCGTTTTCTTCGCCGGCTTCGGCCAGAACCCTCGGGCTTTTGCGGGGCAGGGTTTTAAGGTATTTGATGGAATTTTTGTAAGAGCAATGTTCGCTCCACATGCCACTGAAGGCACAGAGTTCGGTGAAGTTGGGCGCGCGTCCGAGCAATTCGCAAATGCGCTGGTATTCTTCAGGAAGAAGGCCCAGCTTTTGGGCTGTTTGGACGGAGGTGGTTTCGGAGGCGTAGTCCCGGCTCATCGGGCAGCAAAGTAAAGGGAATTCCCTCAATACTGGGGCTGCAGAAGGAGCTTTGAAGGGTTCAGGGTCGGCGAAGGGCCCTGAAGCTAAAAAAGGCTCCTGCCAGGATGAAGGGCAGACTGAGGGCCTGCCCGGTGGTGAAGGGCCCCAGGAAGGGTGTGAGCCCGGGCGGTTCCTTTAAATATTCCAAGAGGAAACGCGGAACGAAAATGCCTAAAAGGAAGAGGCCCGTGAGCCCCAGACGGCCTGGCGCCAGGCGGGGAATCTGGCGTTGGTGGAGGCCCCACAGCAGGAGGAAGAGCGCCAGATAAGCCACCGCCTCGTACAGCTGCACCGGATGGCGCGGATGGGCATCCACGCGGGCGAAGACGATGGCCCAAGGCAGGTGGGAGGGCGTTCCCACCAGCTCGCTGTTAAAAAAATTACCGATGCGGATGAGTCCGTCAGCCAGGGCGCAGGGCAGTGTGAGAAGGTCCACTACGAGTTCTGGCTTTAGGTCGCGGCGAAGCCAGCGACACCACAGCCAGGCGGCGGACACAAGGCCAAGTCCTCCTCCATGGCTGGCCAAACCTCCTGCAGAAACCTGGAGAATTTCTCCCGGATGCTTTGAAAAATATGCCCAGTCGTAGAACAGCACGTGAAAAATTCGTGCCCCTGCAATAGACAACAGAACAGCTAACAATAAAAGAACATCCACATGGCGGGCAGAAATTTTCTGCCCGAAGAGAAGTTTTTTGAAGAGACCATAGCCCAAAACGTAACCCAGGGTGAAAAAGAGGGTGTACCAGCGCAGGGAAAGAGGCCCCAGATGAAAGGCCACCGGATCTGGCTGCCAAGTGATCATTTTAGTTCGTCGGCAAATTGCTGAGCGCGGCGCTGTGTGCCCGGGGTCAGGGTGAAGGGCGGCTGACCTTCCTTGCCTTCCACCTGACGTTTTTTGGGGTCCATTTCGGCCAGCTTTTTGTTGAATTCTTCGGAACTGGACACAAGCGACATCACGTTGTTGCGATAGGCAAAAAAGTAGTAGGTGCCTTGTTCGGGCTCCAGATACAGATGGAAACCATCCCCGCCGCGACGCCTGAAAAATTCCAATTTCACGGTAAGATTTTTTAGAACGGGTTTTCCCCCCAGCGCCAGCAGAGCGGCGGAGCCATTGTGCACCAAGGACTTGCGGGCTTTGTCCCATACGAGGTGTATGCCGCTCAGAGCTACGGTTTTTTCCAGTTCATCAGGCAGTTTGCGCACGTCGCCTTCCCGGATGTCTTCCTTAAAACGGTTGAGGCGTCTTGGGTCTGAAATGAGGGCGGCAAGGTTTTTCTGGAACTCGGCATCTTTGAGATCGGCAGTATTTTTTTCGCCCTTCATAATTTTTTCCAGCATCAGGTTCACGAAATCATTTTCCAAGGGAAACTGTAACAAAAGAAGCAGATCCAGGCTTGTGTTGGCGTTTTTGGGATCATAGGTGATACGCCCCACCGCTTTATCCTGAACCTGCCCCATGCGATTTCCCAAATCCATCACACCTTCTGCGGTGGCCGAACACTCGGCGGCATTGAAGATCATCATCGGATCCGGGAGCGCGGGATTTCCAAATTTTTCCTTGGTGGTGATTTTGTACTCGTTGGTGCTTTTGTCGTAACGCAAGAGGCCGCTCACGCGAATGACTTCCTGGTCGCCGGAAGCTTTTTTGGTGGCAAACATCACGGGGTAAATGCCACTGGAGTCGGAAGCGTATGCAAAACCATTGAACAGGGGACGGTTCAACTCATCTTTGGGGTCGGGAGGAACCGGAATAAATATGTCTTTGGGATTGATGCGGGCCTGAAATTTCATCCAGCTTTTGGACACCGCCGCGCAACTGTGGTTGAGCCGGCAGGCACCTTCGAATAAGATTTCGTCTTTCTGGCTGTTGATCATTAAATCACCCTTGAAGCTGAGGCGAGGATTGAAGGTGAAATTATCCTCTTCATTGACCCTTCCGCGGGCATACATCTGTCGGGCGGTATCAATATCAATTTTAGTTATGTTCACCACGTTGGCCTTTCCGGACTCATCCACATAGGTATATTTTCCCGTGCCGCTGATTTTGAAACGGCCGTCCACTTTTATGTCGGCGTCGGTGATGACGTATCGGGGGGACGAAGCCGGCATATCAATGCGTGCGTTTTTCAGTGGATCCATGGCGGCATCGCGGCGGATGACCACCTTTCCCTTGTCAGGAAACACCCGACTGTCGGCCACATCCATAAATTTTACATCTTCCCCGTAAATGGTGTTGGTGCTTTGGGTAAACCGCGCTTTTGGAGATACGAAACTCAGCGAGTCTTGTTCCGGCTTGGTGGACACGAAAAGAGCGCCTTTCAAGTCAATACTTTCTACTTTGCGGGTATTCAGGTCCACTTCCCCTTTGTCCATATACCAAATCATCTCTTCCATATAAGCCTTGTATTTGTTGATGGGGAAATTGATAAACGACTCGGAAGAATTGCTGATAAAACGGCCTTCGCGCGCTGTGAAAGAAACGTCGGCCTTCACGTTTTCCGTGGTGAACGACATGGAAGAAAGATCGCCGGTAGCCTGTTCCAGGTTTTTGAGCGCAAAGCTGGTGGTATCAGCACGTGTCACGTCTGCCCGGAACACAAACTGGTTGGATTTCATTTCAGCCGAACCCATGTCCAGGCGGCCTGTGCCTGTAAGGCCGCGGCTGGTGAGATTGATGGTGCCGTGCATTTCGGATTCGCCCTTAAACATTTTCATGGGCTTGTCGGTCATGCTCACAAGGAATTTATCCTTCATGGGTTCCCAGTGCACTTGCACATCTTCGGCCTGCACATCGGCATATTCCACGCGGCCCGTGGTGCGCTCGATATTGAATTTTTTGGCCAGGGTGTTCATGCTGTCGGGATACCATTTAAAATCGTCGGACTGGGCTGTGGAAGCCAGGTATTTGAGTTGACCCCTGCCCCGGAGCCCTTTATGAGACAGGCTTATTTCGTTGTAATATTGGCCGGCCCCGCCATACACCGGCATGCCGGATTCCGGGGTTTTCCGGAGAAAGCCCAGAGAGTAGTCCGGCATGATGACAATTTTTTCGCGGAAATCCGGAAAAATACCCGCCGAAACGAAAGTGCCGTCCAGGGCAAGTTTTTCGGTATCAAAGACGTCCAAGGAGTCGATCACAAAAGGATCCAGCTGAAAATAAAAAGTTTGCCTTGGATAGACGCCACCTTCGATGGATTTTCGGTCATAATAGCAAAAGGAAGGTCTTTTGCTGGTGTAGATGGGGTATTCGGCCAAGCCTTTCAGCCCTGATTTGTTGTCAGGTCGGTCTATTTGAAGGTCGGCATTCACTTGTTCTATCACAGTGATCACATTGCGGAGCGGGCGGTTGCCTTTTTCGTCGGGTTCGCGGGAAGGTACGCGAATGCGGACGGAATCCACATTTTCCAGCAACATTTTGAATTTTTCGTTGAGATAGTCAAACTTTTTCCCATACGAAATAATACGTCCTGAGGCCACCTGGCCATCCATGCTGAAGTCCATATCTTTTTTCAGGACCAGGTCGCCCCGTTTGGGATATACAAAAACGCTTTGGGAGTCGCTCATGATGATTTTATTCACCCCGGACATCCGGAGATCGTAATCCAGAAGACTCAGTTTCCCGTTAATGTCGCCCGTAAGTGAATTGAATTCGATGATATCGTAATCGGTTTTCCGGGCGCGGGCGTTGATAAAATGAAAGAAACGGTCTGTCATTTCACAGACATCTTTATCCACGTTGTAATTCGCCAATCCGGCCACGCTGATGCGCATTAAAAACTGACGTACCATGCTGGGGTCGTCTTTGAAGTGTCGGGCCATTTCGGCGCCTGTGAAGGTGCGGGTTTTGTGTTTATCGCAATATTGTTTAATGAGGTGTAGGGGCGAAATCTCTCCTACGCCGTCCAGGCGGTCGTATTGAAGTTCGCGGAAGTAGAAGTTGGAACGCAAGGTGGCTTTGGATTCGGCAGAGCCTTTAATGGAGGTGAGGGTGATGAAAGGTTCATCCAGCTTCCAGTAGATCGCTTCCACATCCATGTCCACATCGTGCCAGGAGTTGCGATACCAACTTTGCACCATGCCCTGGCCTTCGCGCAAAAGAGATACCTCGCGTTTGTCGGTCAGCAGTTTGAAGCTTAGTCCGGGATGGTAGATGCTGTCCGTTTTGCCGTTCCAATCCAGGTAGAGGGTGACAGAAGCCCTATCGGAAGCCACCTGGTTTTTCCTGAACGAGAAATTCTGGGAGGCCGCAACCATAAATAATTTATCCTTCCGGTAAAAAAGCAGGCGCGAGGGATTCTCGGCATCGCCCGTGCCGGCTAAGCGGTTGCCATGCCAGGAAAAGCCGCCCTCGTAGTCCACGCCCTGGGTGACGTTTTTAAGTTTCACGCGTTTCTCATACGAAGTGAATTTTGGATACAAGGCATTGTCGGGGTTCACGCCGGCTAACACTTTTTCTTCCAGTTTTCCATACACGGGCTTGGGGAAATAATCTGTGTGGACAAAGAGCACGCTGTCCGCCTCGTAAGTAGGCGCTTTAAGGTCAATTCGATAGCGGTTCAGACGCGCGTTCACTTTTTCGCGGGGCAGAGCGGCGCGGTCCCAATACACATCGCCGCCTTTTCCACTCCAGGATCCGTTCACCACATCATACATGCCCTGGGTTTTGAAGATGATACCGCTGTCTCCGCGGGAGCGCACCACCAAATCAAGGGCCGGAAATCGAATGACGGGGTCCCGCCCTTCCTGCCAGTCATACTGCCAGGGGGTTTGTGTTTTGGCACACCATTCCACCGAGGAAGTTTTATAAAACACCTGACGGGCGAACAGCTGAACCGAATTTTCCAGGAAGTCGGTGAGCCCGCCGATGGTGAGCCTTTTGTTTTTAATTAAATAGCGCAGGCTGTTTTCCCATTTTTCAAACTCACTTTCCGGCACTTGAAATTCTTTGCGGGCAAAATGGCATTGAATGTATAAATCCAGATGAGGAAAGGGACGGAGGCGATTTTTGAGAAGTTCGTTCAGCCCGGCGCTGAGGCGTTGCACGTCATCGTCATTGAAAAAACCGGATTTAAAAGCCTTTTCCAGTTTTTCCACAAGCTCCTTTCCTTTATCCCTGTCCACCGGAAGAAAAACCTGTTCGGCCTCTTTCAGAAAACGGTTTTTATCTGGTGTGAACGTGGCCATTTGGCCTAAAATCCGTGCCGGGCCGCTCAAGAAGAGCAGCAGGAGGAAAAGAAAACGTCTTCCGCGCCCCATGAATCTTAGGTTTGACTTGACAAATTAAACATATTTCCTGGGTGGGAAGCCCTTTCCGTAGGAAAGAAATTATTTTTTTCGCAGGAGCGGATAGTTTTGCGGTAACTTTTATGGAAACACCGACAAAGTTGCGGAACATTATCACCATCAACGAATTTATTCGCCGTCAGGAAATGGAAGCAGATCAAGCCACGGGGGAGCTTTCCGGTCTTTTGATGGACTTGGTCCTGGCTTCCAAAATCGTCAACCGTGAGGTCAACAAGGCCGGGTTGGTCAATATTTTAGGCAGCGAAAGCACAGCCAACGCCAGCGGCGAAACCCAGATGAAGTTGGATGTATTTGCCAACGAGCAATTTATAGCCGCTCTGGAAAACGGTGGACATTGCCTGGCCGTAGCTTCGGAAGAATTGGACCATCTGCTCACCTTCGACCGCGCCCGGCAACGGGGCGCCCACTACATCGTCGCCATGGACCCTTTGGATGGTTCCTCAAATATTGATGTGAACGTTTCGATAGGCACCATCTTTTCAGTTTTCAGAGTGGAGCCAGGCAAGCGTGTAATAATGGAGGATTTTTTTCAGCCGGGGCGCCGGATGGTGGCGGCCGGCTACATTTTATATGGCAGCAGCACCATGCTAGTGTTCACGACGGGTCAGGGGGTGAATGGGTTCACATTGGATCCTTCCATTGGGGAATATTGCCTGTCCCATGCGGATATATGCATCCCTGAGGTGGGCGCCCTTTATTCCGTGAACGAGGGGAATGTGCCGGAAATGCCCCCCGGGGTGGTGGCTTATCTTCAGGAATGCAAAACCCGCCACAATCCGGCCGGTAAAGTGCATTCAGCCCGGTACATCGGTTCCCTGGTGGCAGATTTTCATCGCAACCTTTTGAAAGGAGGTATCTATTTATATCCACCCACTCAAAAAGATCCGAACGGGAAATTAAGGCTGCTCTATGAATGCGCGCCACTGGCCTTTGTGTGCGAGCAGGCGGGAGGAATGGCGAGTGATGGAGAGCGGAGTGTGATGGATATTGTGCCGGAAGGTTTACATCAACGCTGTCCGCTTTATATAGGAAGTCCCAGGATGGTACAACGGCTGTTGGCGTGTTTGCATGGATGAGTCCCTGGTTTCGCCCAAAGACATCGTTCGGCACATCCTCGCGCGCTTCGGGCCCCGGCGGGCCGGCAGCGCGGCGGAACAGGAAGCCCAGCAATGGTTGGCGGACTACTTGAGCACCCTGGAGGGAGTTCGGGTACGGCAATTGCCTTTTCAGGCGCCTTTGCGCTCTAAATTTCAGTCCTCCCGTTTGATTTGGCCCCTGTTTGGGGCCGCTTATGTTTTGGTTTTTGTGTTTCAGAATGGGCTGTGGGGTTTTCTTTTATCGTCGTTGGCAGCTGTTTTTTTCTTTCTGCATTTTGTTTCGTACCGCCACATTTTGGATTTTTTATTTTCCCGTTCCTCTTCCCTCAATGTGGAAGCGGTATGGGAACCGCCCGACGGCACACCGCGGCGCACCGTCGTTCTATCTGGTCATATAGATAGCACACCGGAATTTATTTGGTGGTACAGGTTGGGCCACGTGTCGGCGCAATGGATGGTATTGAGCGGGGCCCTTTTGATGCTTTTTCCGGCTGTGGCTTTGTTAGGTTGGATTTGGAATCCAATTCAGGACAGTGTATTGTGGAAGACCGCTGTGCCAAGTGTCTGGAGCCTGGCTTTATTAGGAAGCCTTCAATTCATTTTTATTCATGGCCGGCGGGTGGTGGATGGCGCCCAGGACAATTTGTCCGGGATCGCCTGCGCCCTCCACACTTTCCGGCAATGTGTTCACAATAAAAGCCTCCGCAACACACGTCTGGTTTTTGTGTCTTTTGGCGCAGAAGAAACGGGTCTCAGAGGATCGGACCATTATGTTCGCCATCATGTAGCGAAAGCTTATCCAGACTCGGAAGTATTAAATATCAATCTGGATGGAATTTTGCTTACCAATCACCTGAATTTTATCACGGCAGAGCCCAGCATTTGGATTCGGCATAATGCGGCCCTGATTCAAAGGCTGCGGGCCTCCTTTGAAGCATGTGGCCTTCCCACCGGAAAAGGCCCTTTGTGGATCGGCGCCACCGATGGCGCTTCATTTGCCCGCCACGGCTACCGAAGCGCTACCTTAGTGGGGTTGCCTCTGGGCCGTCTTCATCCCACCTACCACACCCGACGGGATACCTTGGACCAGCTGGACGGGCCGGGACTTGTAAAGGTGTGCAAAGCCTTGGAAAAAGCCTTGTCAGAAATAGATTCTCAAGACGTTTAATCCAGCGCCTGTCCGCCGGTTTCTGCGCTGTTTACCAGGGTTTCATAATCTTCCGGGGAGAGATCTCCGTAGAAATAATGAATGGGATTAACGGGAGCCCCGTTTTTATGCACTTCATAATGCACATGAGGCCCTACGCACTTTCCTGTGCATCCTATTAATCCTATTTTCTCTCCTCTTTTCACTTCCTGTCCGGGCTTCACAAGAATTTTACTCATGTGGCCATACAGGGTGCGGAAGCCAAATCCATGATCCAGCACCACATGAAGGCCATATCCACTGCCATCGGATCCAGCGAAAACAACCCGGCCCTGGCCTGTGGCAAAAATGGGCTTTCCTAAAGCGGCTATGAAATCCAGGCCTGTATGGAAGCGGGGTGTTCGGTACACCGGATCGGTGCGCATCCCATAGCCCCCGATGGAGGTTTGGAGATCGGTTATCTTAACAGGCATAATAGCTGGCACCGACCGGATAAATTCGTCCTTGCGTTGCACCAGCTGCATCAATTCCTGCAAGGATGCCGCCTGGATTCTTAAACGTCCTTCCAGCCATTTCATTTTAGTTTGTATCCGCTCCAGCAAAACCTTGTTTTCAAGACCAGAAAATGGAGGTACACTATCCCGCAGCGCGGCAAAGTGCAGCCGCTGTGGGGCCGGGGCTTCAAAAATGGCCCGGTACACTGCCGTGTCCCTTTTCTCCAATTCCGCCAAAACGGAAGAAGCCTTCTCAAGCCGTCCTTCCAAAATCTCAAACTGCTCTTTCATCACTTCCAGCTCACGCCGGTATCTTTTTTCTCCGGGGGAGGAGAAAAAGGTGTAGGCGATGTACACGGCCGCAGCGCCAATCATAAATATCACGGCCACCACCCGACCGACACGCCATATGCGTTCGGCGGGCGGATCCTGCACCGGCTCATATTGTAAGGTGTGCGGATTATATTTGAAGCGGCGGTTTTCCAGAGTCTTCTCAATGAAGGTCAACGGCAAATTAACAAAACGTTTCCAACGGGCTGATAATGGACTTGTTTAGTACCCCAACCGAACCGAATTCTGAAAGGGATGTGCAGGCCCGCATGGTTTGGCTGGCCGAGGAAATAGAGCGGCACAACCGGTTGTATTACGTTCATAACGCTCCCGAAATCAGTGATTTTGAGTTTGATCAGTTGTATAAAGAATTAGAACATCTGGAAAAAGCCTACCCGCATCTAGCCGACCCCAACTCCCCCACTAAAAGAGTGGGAGGGGCCGTCACCAAGAGCTTTCCCCAGGCTTCCCACTCAGTGCCCATGTTGTCGTTGGACAATACCTATGATTTTGATGAATTGCGTGACTGGGATCGACGGGTGCGGGAAGCCAGCGGCTTGGACACCCCGGAGTATGTGTGCGAATTGAAGATTGACGGCGTGAGCATTAGTCTTATTTATGAAAAGGGGAACTTAGTTCAGGCCATTACGCGGGGCGATGGACTCCAGGGGGATGTGGTCACAGAAAATGTTCGTACCATCCGCACCTTGCCCCTCAAATTGCCGATTCAAAAAGGCGTTCCGGATTTGCTGGAAGTGCGTGGAGAAATCTTTATGCCGAACTCAAGATTTCTCAAAATCAATCAAAAAAAAAGAGAGGAACTAGAAGATCAGGGCTTCTCTGAAAAGGAAATCGAAGAGCAGCTGTTCAAAAATCCCCGCAATGCCGCCGCCGGCACACTAAAATTACAAAATTCGGCCGAAGTGGCCCGCAGAGGATTGGATGCTTTTTTGTATTTCATTATCCGCCCAACCCGTTTTTCCGAAACACACGCCGAAAATCTGGAGTATCTCCAGCGTTGGGGTTTCAAAGTCAATGATTTTCGCCAGGTGTGTCGGGGTATTCAGCATGTGATTCAAACCATCGAAGCATGGGAAGAGCAAAGGGCTCAACTGGATTTTGACACGGATGGCGTGGTTGTAAAGTTGAACCATCTGGCCTTATGGGACGTGTTAGGTGCCACAGCCAAAAGTCCGCGCTGGGCAGTGGCATTTAAATATAAGCCGGAAGTGGCCCAGACCATCCTTCAGGGGGTCACCTTTCAAGTGGGCCGCACTGGAGCCGTGACGCCAGTGGCCGAACTGAAGCCCGTTTTTTTGTCGGGCACCACTGTGAAGCGGGCCACTCTGCACAATGAGGATTTTATTCTTCAACACGATTTACATGTGGGGGATACAGTTCTGGTAGAAAAAGGCGGCGAAATTATACCCAAAATCAACGGTGTCCTGCGCGCGCTGCGCCCGCCTGGAGCGGCGCCTGTGCGTTTTCCAAAACAGTGTCCGGAATGCGGAAGCCCTCTTGTGCGCAGGCCGGGGGAAGCCGCCTGGTACTGTATCAACGAGTCACGCTGCCGCCCCATCATTTTGGGCAAGTTGCAACATTTTGTTCAAAAAAAGGCCATGGATATCCATAGCCTTGGCGAGAAAACACTGGAAGCCTTGTATGATGCCGGACTTGTACGCACACCCGATGATTTGTACCGTCTCAAGGAATCCGACATTTTAAAACTGGAGGGCTTCAAAGAACAGTCGGCAGCGAACATTTTGCGGGGCATTGAGGAAAGTCGCAAGCAGCCTTTTGAGCGGGTGCTTTTTGCCTTAGGAATCCGCTATGTGGGCGAAACGGTGGCCCGAAAGCTGGCCCGGACTTTTGGATCCATCCAAGCTCTGGCTCATGCCGATATAGATACCTTACAAGCGGCAGAAGATGTGGGCCCCATGATTGCCGAAAGTGTGTATGCCTGGTTCAAAAAGCCTGAAAATCAAAAGTTAGTCGAAAACCTGGGTGCCTTTGGGCTTAACCTGAAAACGGATGTCAAAAGACCTTCCGGTAATGGCAAGCTGCAAGGTAAATCCTTCGTAGTTTCGGGGGTCTTTTCCGTGTCCCGCGATCAGATTAAAACGCTTATTGAAGAGCAGGGAGGGCGCCTGCTTTCCTCCGTAACCAAAAATACATCTTACCTTGTAGCAGGGGAAAAGCCGGGGCCCGAAAAAATTGCCCGTGCCCGGGCACTGGGGGTGCCCATTCTTTCCGAACAAGAACTCCAAAAGCTTCTCGACGCATGATTCTTTTTTTTCCTAAATCTCGGATTTTCCTACAGATACTTTCCATTTTCATTCCCCTGTATGCCAGCAGCCAAGATGCCGTGTATTTACTCAACGGCAGGACTTTGGAGGGGCGTATTACTACTGCGGATAAATCCTATGTGGATATTGTAATTCCATGGGCAGGAAGGAAAGAAATCATAAAAAAAATTCCTGAAAAAAAAATTTGGTATATCAAAAAGTCCGGAGAGGATCAATACCCTTTTCCCCGCATCCAAATGATGAATGGCACTATCAAGCGCCTGGAGGCCACTCGGTATGACAGTGTGCTGGTGTGGTATAAAAATCCTGTCAGGCCACACAGCAAAGAAAAATTTTTCAGGGAACGGTATGTTTTTTCTTATTTTTTAAACGGGAAACAGGAAATTGTATTTACCCCCATGATCACAGATTTGGATACCATTGAAGTCCAGGAAGCTTATTCAGCATTTCTGGGCAAACGGGCGGCCCGTACTCGTTACCGGCAGCCTTACACAGCTTTGATTAGTGCCGTGGTTGGTCTGGGCAGCGGCGCCATGCTGGCTTGGTATGGATTACTTCCCGTGGCGGCGTATGCTTCAGTGGATGCGGCTATAAATCCCAGGGTGGGCAATTATAGAATTCGGCGCTTCGGGGAAGCGCTCCGGGATAACGAGTACTTCCGGTATGGATTTAATAAACAGGCTAAATTGATAAAACTGAGAAATAATGTTTTGGGCGGTGTCATAGGAATGGCTGCAGGGCTGGGGGCCATACGGTATCTGCGTTCGAGGGACAATTGAACGTGGATCCCCTATGCATTTTTTTCAAGGATGTTGCCCTGCCCTGCATCGCAGCTATCAGTTTCTTGGGGCTGAATAATGTACAATATCGTTTGCCCCTGGACCAGCGCTACGCTGTTTTTCTCTTTTTCGCCACAGCATTTGCATACGCCGGCCAACGGCTGGTGCGAAGCTTTCAAAAAGGCTCCGAAGAAGTGCGTTTCACAGTGTATCGGCGCTATCCTATCCTGTGGACGGCGCTCCTGACCACGTTTTTCTGGCTGGCAGTTTTCTTTTTTCTCCAACTGGGGCCTTTTCAGATAACTGGAATTTGCGCTTTGGCCATAATCTCAGTGGCGTACATCTGGTGGCCGGTAGGAAAGCGAATTCCTTTACGCTCCAACGGTCTCCTAAAATCTTTTTGGGCAGCGGGTGTGTGGGCCTGGGCCTCGTTCACCCTGCCGGCATTAGAAGCTGCCATGCCCTGGCATCTGTGTTTAGTGTACACGGTTTCCAGAGCCTTGTTTGTGCTGGGCTTGATTTTGCCCTTTGACGCCTGCCAGGCTTCTGAAGATATGGCCTTGGGCATCAAAACATTGCCAGTTTTGCTGGGCCGAAGGCAATTTATTAAGCTCTACAACGCCATCTGGCTACTCTATCTGATTTTAGAGGGAATGCCACTTTTCATCCACCAAGGGTTACAATGGAGCGCTGCAATGAATGTGGTGGCATTTGTCTGGTTGATAATCCCGCCGGTATTTTTGAAATATTTGCCCTGCCACAGAATGTGGGTCCTAGATACCCTTCCAACAATAGCCTTAATTTTCCATTTTCTAATTCCGCGCTTGGTCAGCTAGGTTATTTCTGTCGGGAATCCACTTCTTTCTGAGGGGAAGACATTTCGTATATTCTGAATTCTACGCGGCGGTTCAACTGACGGCCTTCCGGATTGTCGGACCCGTCCGCTTTTGTATTAGGTGCTGCCGGTTTTGTAAAGCTGTAATAACTGTACTTCATACGATCTTTAGAGATGCCATGTTCATACAGCCAGTTGTAAGCTGTGAGCGCCCTGTTTAAGGAGAGCTGAACATTGTATTCATAGGTGCCGATAATGTCGCAGTGGGCAAACATTTCCACTTTCGAATTTGGGTCATCCTGCAAAATTTTGAGAACCTTTTGAATATCCCTTAAAGCATCGGGCCTAAGGTTGTACTTGTCAAAATCAAAATAGATGTTTTTAACAGCCACTAACTTCTCGGAGAAAGGCTTTTCCAGATAAAAGTTCTTTTCATATTCCGTTTGGCCTTCAGCCATAATGATTTCAAAACGCTCTTCACCGGTGTTGTAACCGTCTGAATTGACCACAGCGAAATACACAGTATTAGTTTTTAATTCGGTTGTTGAATAGCCAGTTTTTGCGCTATTGTTTAAAGTGAGAATTTCTTTACCCTTTTCATCTAATATTTTGATGGTTCCATTAAGTTTTTCGTTGGTTTTTCGGTCGAAAATGGTTCCAAATATGCGGATACCGCGTGCCACGGTGACTTTGGAAACATAAAAGTTCTTTTCAAAAACGGTTTGACCGGGCGCGAGGTTTACAGTAAATGACTCTGAAACGGGGGGGTAGCCTTGAGCTTCAACGCGTGCATTATAGGAAGCACCTTGAGAAGTAGTCGTCTGGTAGCCTGTGTTAGGATCCGAGTCCAGAGTCTTTTTTTCATCGGCATTGGTGCGTTGCAGTTCAATTTTTGCAGAAACTTTTTTATTGGTATTCACATCAATAACACTTCCTTTCAGAGTGAGCATGATGGCTTTTTCTAAATAGAAGTCTTTGCGCATTTGCAGGCTGTCCAGGTTGGTGAGAACGGTTTTGAACACTTCTTCGTAGGGCTGGTAGCCATTGGCCGAAATTTGGGCTTTGTAGAATTTTGAAACTTTAGCTTCACGGGTAAAATAATTCCCTGGATCCACGTTAGAGGCGAGAGAAAGCGGAGACTGGTCTTCGGTGTTAATCAATTTAATTTTTGCATCGCGGATCACTTGTTTCGTTTTCGTATCGTAAACAGTACCAAAAAGAACCATTTCCAATTTGTCTAAGAAGGACATTCGATACAGGTCCTTTTCACCAAAACCGCCTCTACGGTTGCTATCGAAAATGGCTGTTTTGCCATCGCGTGATACCACAAAAAAGACATCATTTCCGGGAGAATTGATAGGATAGCCTAAGTTTACAGGCTTTGAAAAGACACCGTTGCTGTAAGTGGATTTAAAAAAGTCGTAGCCGCCCATGGATGTGTGGCCTTCTGAAGCGAAATACAGGGTGTTGCCGTCAAAATCCATGAAAACAGCGTCTTCGTTCCATTCCGTGTTCAGTTCGTTAACAGGCCTGATATTCACATATTTACCTTCGGCTTCGCTGAAAGTCGCCATAAAAATATCCAGCCCCCGGGCGCCCTTATCGGGATCGTTGGATACAAAAAGTATGGTTTTTCTGTCGGGAAGGAAGGTGGCGTGCGTTTCCCTGTATTTAGAGTTAATACCTTCCAGAGGCCGGGCGTCCGACCATTCCGTCCCATTAAAAGTGGCCTCAAATAAATCCGAGTCCGTAGCGCTTTTGGGACGGCAGATTATCATGCGCTTCCCGTCGGAGGTGATGGCCACTGTGGCATCGTGGTTGGGAGTGTTGATTTTTCCTGGCACCTGGCGCGCTGAAACATAGTTGCCCGTGGAGTCTTTGAATGTGTAGTAGATATCCTCAAAATAAAATACGTCGCCCGGTGGAATGCCTCCGCCCGTGGTGTTGGGCCGCCGTGAAGTAAAAAATATTTGCTCGAAGTTTTCGGTAAAAATTCCTGAATAATCCGGATAGCGTGAATTAATGTTACGACCCAGATTGATAATAGCTACCGGGATGGTGTCTTTGCAAATTTCTTTACCATTTTTGCATTGGTTGGCAGCATGTCTTAATCGATAAATTTCCTGTTCAATCTCTTTAATCCTTGCTTTGTCCTTTGTATTGCCTTTTTCGGCTTCAAGGGTGGCAATATAATCGGCATAGGCGGCGGCTGCACGGTCCCATTGATAGTCCAAATGCAGGAGTTCAGCAGTTAATTTTTGCGCTTCTTTTTTGTATTTATTATCCAGTTGGCCGGCCCTGTCATAGTATTCAGCGGCTTCGCCTTTGAGTCCCAAAGCATTGTAAATAATTCCCAGCTTGTAGTTCAGGTCTGCATTGTTGGGGTTGAAACGGTAGGCTTCCAGGTAATACCGAAGCGCCTTCTCAAATCCGCTGGGACCTAAGGACAATTGCTCATCCCCCTGAGTGAGGGCTTCGTAGGCTTTTCGAAAGCCTTCAGGATCCTGGGGAAAGTTTTGTTTTTTAAATTCCACATTTTGGGCCCGCGCCCACGAGACGAATAAAATAGTAATAGGTAGAATTAAACCGAGAATGGAAATTTTACTTTTCATATGGGAATTATTATTCTTACCTGCAAAAATAGATGAATCATGTTTTACTTTAATGATTTTCCGAGATTTTCTAAATATTCTTTGTCTGCTATCAAATATTCAATTACCATGGATAAGGGGTTATCAAATCCCTTTCTCCATTTTATATTGATTGTGGGTCTCTTTTTGAATCACCTGGGCTAAAATTTTCAAGCCCTTCATTAAAATTTTATCCGGAATATTGAGCGGCGGAGCAATTCTCAAACAATCTGACCGAAACAAAAACCAATCGGTAATCACCCCGGCTTCCTGAGCTAGTCGGCTTAAATGGGGGGCATTGGTTCCGAGCGGCAGATGCAGCGCTAAAAGAAGGCCTCTGCCCTGGATTTCCCGAACCTCAGGTGGCCAGGGGAAATGCCGCACTATGGTTTCTTTTCGTATAGCCTCTTGCACTAAGCCCTCCTTTTCAATTACTTTAAGAGTGGCAAGGCCGGCGGTGCAGGAGAGCGGATGCCCTCCAAAAGTCGTAATGTGGCCCAGTGCCGGACGGTGCGAAAGTTCTTTCAGGAGGTCGCGGGCAGCCAATACGGCACCTAAAGGTAATCCTCCCCCCAGCGCTTTAGCGCTTAGAATAATGTCTGGCTGTATTCCCGAGGATTCGTAACCCCAGAAGGTGCCTGTGCGACCCATACCCGTTTGACATGCATCCACCACCAGGAGGGCGCCGGTCTCTCGACATCGGGCTTGTAAGGCCTGAAAAAATTCCACCGATCCGATCCGGCATCCGGCCTCCGCTTGGATAGCCTCTACAAAAACGGCAGCCACAGTCCTGTCTATTTTGGCCAATTCGGAAAGGTCGTTGTATTTCAGGTGGCGCACCCCGGGGATCAAAGGCCTGAAGGCTTCCTGGAAGCAGGGGCTACCGATGAGGGAAAGAGCACCCTGCGTGCTGCCGTGGTAAGCCTGGCCAAAGGCCGCAATGTGGGGCCTGGCGGTGACTCTTTTAGCCAGTTTCATTGCCAGCTCGGTGGCTTCGGAGCCGGAATTCACAAAATAAACACAATTTATCTCCGGCGGGGAATAGGCTAATAGCCGCTCCGCCAGCTGAACCTGCGGCGCCTGGACAAATTCGCCATACACCATCACATGCAGGTGTCGTCGCAGTTGGCGCCGGATAGCGTTCGCCACGGCGGGATGCCCGTGTCCTAAAGCGCCCACAGAAATTCCTGAAATCAGGTCGATGTATCGACGGTTGTGGATGTCCACTAAGTAGCTTCCTTTGGCCCGCGCCACGTGCAACATCATGGGCTCGGGACTGGTGGGCGCCAGGTGGTGTTGGAATAATTTTACATGACGGTGCATGAACCCATTTTGCGTAGAAATCTTAGGTGCATGGCCGGGTTATTCCCTGTTTTTTTTTGGACTCACAACCCATATTTGATCTTCCACCACATAGGCCGAAGGATACCACAATCTAATTTTTTGACACAGGGCAGCGGCTTCCAAAAATGTTTGAAAATCCCCTAAGCGGATTTTGAAATTAGGCGCTTCGTAGGTGAGATAGACCGGCATACCGGGAAATTTTTGCTGGATATCGGAACGCACTTTAAGGGCCCGATCTTTCGACCCCGAGCCGGACTCGGCGGCCACTTGAACACGGAAACCCTTTTGGCGGATTTCGCCTTCCGAAATTTTCAGAAGAGCTCTTTGGGAAGATGCGTCAGGCAGCAGGATGACCTTCCCGGCCCCATCGGCTTGATAGGGATTCTGAGCCCGCAGCCCGCTTGTCGCTAGCCATTCGAAAGCACATGCCAGCGCCAAGCCGAATAGGGTTTTGCAAAATGCATGAGGGTTTAAAAAGTTCACGGCACTAAATTAAAGAGGTCCAGGGCCTCATTTTTTCCGCATGTTTTTATTGGCTTGTTTCAAATGTTTTTTCATGCGTTTGCGAGTGGCTTTGTCCTGGATGGCCAGATGTCTTTTGCGTCCGTACTCAGCCGCTCGCTTAGCGGCTTTCTCATTTTCTTTTTTGACCCGCTTAATGTCTTTTTTCACCTGAGCCGGAGATTTCTCGCCCTTGTTGGAGAATTGGGCTGAAGCCATTAAAGGCATCCAAAGAAGACTTGTTAGAAAGATTAGGCCAGATATTACATTTTTTCGAAAAGGGCCGCGTCGACTCTGTGGCATAGCTCTATATCAGGAGGATATAATTTTGTAACGTGATGCCGTTCTTTTATGTTGTGTATGTTGTGAGAGGGACAAAATATTTTCTAATTCTCATCGGGGGATTCACGATAGGCCTCATGCCGGGTCTGACGGGGTGTAAAAGTAACCGGAATCCAATGATTCCATCCGTTCCTGTGAATGTGGTTTTGAATCTTGGAAATCCGCAATTCAGCGCTTTGAATGTCCCGGGCGGGTATGTGGTATTGCCCGATGAGGGATCCCGTGGCATCATTGTGGTGCGCGTGAATGTGGACGATGTGGCGGCCTTTGATCTGCACTGTCCTCAGGATGTGAATAATCCATGTGGGAAAGCCCAACCCGATCCCAATGGCCTAAAGCTGGTGTGCCCTTGTTGCACCTCCGAATGGAACATTTTATCCGGACAAACGATAAAAGGGCCCTCTGTGTGGCCTTTGTTCAACTATCGCACCTCTTTTGACGGGATGGTAGTCCGCGTTTTTAATTGAATGCCTTGTGAAACAAACCGGACAAGTGGCTTTGGTGCACGACTGGTTCCTTCAAAGAGGCGGAGCTGAAGAAGTGACGGTTCAGATCTTGAAAATCCTTCAGCCCCTTCAGCCGGATGTCTTTGCCATTTTCAGCAGCCCCTCCACCATGAAAGCCTTAGATCCTGGAGGGGCATCGTTGAAAGTTCATACGTCTTGGCTCAACCGCTGGCCTTGGTTCCGCAAAAACCACAAAATCCTTTTGCCCTTTTTCCCAAGTGCCATGGCGGGCCTCAAGACAGAACTTTATCCTGTGGTGATCAGCAGCAGCCATTCTGCTGCAAAAAACCTTCGGAAAGGCCCCCATGCACTGCATATTTGCTATTGCCACACCCCTTCTAGGTATTTATGGGTTTGGGAAAAAGAATATTTACAGGATTATGGACTCTACCGTCCTTTTTTTTTCTCTGTGGTTCAAAAACATTTGCAGAGGCTTCGGCAATGGGATAAAAGAGGCTCCCAGGGCGTGGATTTTTTTATTGCGAATTCGAGGCACATCGCAGGGCGGATTAAGGAATTTTATGGATGCGAATCCACGGTCATCTATCCTCCTGTGGATATAGACTATTTCTGCCCTGGACCTGCCGAAAAGGGCCGGGATTATTATTTCACATCCTCCCGGGATGTCCCCTATAAAAAACTGGATATGATTGTGTGGGCTTTTAATCAAATGCCAGGCCGACGCCTTGTTCTGGCTACTCAGCCCTCGGCCGTGCCTCGGTTAAAAGCCCAGGCTGCATCTCACGTGGAGGTGGTGCCTATGGGGTCCCGCCACGATTACCGGGCTTGGCTCAGGGGCGCCCGGGCCTATGTTTTTGCGGCCCGGGATGATTTTGGTATTGCTCCTGTGGAAGCTATGGCTTGCGGCGTTCCTGTGCTGGCTCTGGCGCGCGGCGGGGCTTTGGAAACCGTGCAGGAGGGCGTGAACGGTTGTTTTTTTGAGCATCAGACTGTGCGAAGTATTATGGAGGGAGTAACTCGGTTTGAAAAGAACTTTTCAGCCTCTCCACAAAGCATCCGATCCAGTGTTCTGCGCTTTTCTCGTGATAGATTTGTTCAGGAAATGCGCGCTTTTCTTAAGGAACGTTTACCGGATGCTTTGGGGGCGCGTCTATAATAACTTCCTCTCTTTACGACCTCTCTTAGCTGGCTGGGCTTTGATGGTTCTTGCGTGCTGTGTGCCCACTTCATTTTTCTTTTTACAGTCTTTGCCTTTAGCTTTAGGTTTCCTATTTACTTTCTCCTTAAGGCCGCAATTTGTGTTTCAGCACCCCCTGATTGGGCTGTCTTTCTGGATTTTTATGTTTTTGATGGTCTGGATGTGGCTGGTGAATGGTTCAGATCTCTTCCAAGTGGGGGCCTTTTCCTCCAGCTACTTGTTTGCGTTGGGAATACCTTGGCTCATGCTACACGCTGGCGAAAAAACATCTTTTCGTCCCGAAAGATATTTTCTGATGATGTCTTGGAGCACAGTTTTAGTGGGGATATATGGAGTTTCCATAGTGGTTTTCAATGGATTTGATGCAGGATTTCTGCCAGAACATTCCTGGACTTATAAATTCAGGGAAGAATTTGCCCGGCACACCGGATTGCATCCACCCTACTATGGCCTGTTCGCTTCTGCTTCCATTGTTTTTTTCTTACACAGCAAGGCTCTCATACACCGGCGGATTCTGTATTTTTTGCGTTGGCTGCCCATCATTTTTCTCAGCGGCCTTTTGCTGGCCCTCGAAACCCGCATCCACTTGCTGACCCTTTTTCCTTTGTTAATCCTGTTTTCTCCATCGGCCCGCCTGCCGTTATTGGTATTGCTTTTCCTAGTGGGGATAGTGATGTGGTGGCGGCCTCAATCCAGGTTTCAGGAGTTGATAGAAAGGACGCCCAATTCAGCCACCTTACGATGGGAATCCTGGCGATGCGGCTGGCAGGTGTTCCGAGAGAATCCCTGGACAGGAGCGGGGGCGGCGTCTGTGCAATCCAGGCTGGATGCCTGCTATGCCGGTAAAAGTCCCGGGTTGCTCCACATGAATACCCACAACCAGTTTTTACATTTTCTGGCAAGCGGTGGGGGGGTGCCCTTCATCCTTTGGCTTTTCGAATGTGGTTTAATTATTTATGTTTTTGGGATCAGAAAAAATTTTCCTGCGCTCATATGCACGGGAGTATTTTTGGCTTTTTGTTGCACAGAAAATGTAATGGAACGGCAATGGGGCGGATGTTTTATGGGCTTCTTGACGGGTTTAGCGTGGAATTCACTAAAAGAATAATTTAAAACATGGAAGCAACGGCCTCCGGTAATGCGCGCTTTGCTGTCTTGGACTGTGGCACCAACACTTTTAATCTGTTAGTGGCCGAGCCTTCCGGGAGCACATTTCGCGTGGTGCATCAGGCCAAAATTCCCGTCAAATTGGGGAAAGGTGGGCTAAAAGGACGTGAGCTTAAAGAAGAAGCCATTCAAAGAGCAGAGATAGCTTTTAAGGAATTTGGGGAAAAACTGCGCGTGCTCAAACCAGATAAAGTGTACATTTCCGGAACTTCGGCAGTCCGTTCGGCCCGAAACGGCTACCGGGTGCAGGAAGCCTGTTTGCAACACCTGGGCCATCCCATGCACGTGATTGACGGTCCCCAAGAGGCGGAATTGATTTTTCGCGGGGTAATGTTCAGCGGCGTTTTGGACGACTTGGATTCCGCACTCATCGTAGATATCGGCGGCGGCAGTTGCGAGTTCATCATGTATGCGCACAAAGCGCCGGTGCATATGACCAGTATTGAAATCGGCGTCAGCCGCCTCACCGATGACTTTGCCACTTTCGATTTTCCGCATCCGGACGCGCTGGACCGAATGAAATTTAAACTTCAGGAGACACTCAGGCCGTTGCAGGCCGTGGTGCAGGAATACCGGCCCAGCGTTTTGGTGGGTTCCTCGGGCACTTTTGATACTTTCGAAGATATGTTGGAAGCCCAGGGCCTCCTTATGCGCCGGGAAGGCAACTGGTCCGGGTATTCGGAAAACGCCTGTGCGAATCTTTGTGAGAAACTGCTGGACTGTGATTTGGAAGGCCGCTTGCGCATGCCGGGCATCACAGCCTTCCGGGCTGAAATGCTGCCGGCCGCAGCCCAG
The DNA here is from genome assembly GCA_025055575.1 of Flavobacteriales bacterium. Classification (GTDB taxonomy): domain Bacteria; phylum Bacteroidota; class Bacteroidia; order CAIKAF01; family CAIKAF01; genus JANWWQ01. The sequence continues at coordinate 35,387 of JANWWP010000034.1, forward strand.
TTGGTTCTGATTTTGTTGAGCATGAACTCTTTTAAGGAAGTGCGCACCTGTCACTTTGCCATAAAAGAAGGTATTTTATTTTCTTTGATGCACAATAAACGTCTGCCATGAGCACAGTACTCATTGTGGATGATGAAAAAAGCATCCGCAATATTTTATCTGAAATTTTAAAAAATGAGGGCTTAAACGTTCTGGAAGCGGAAAACGGCCCACAGGCTCTGGAATTATTTAAAAAGCAAGGGCCCGATTTGGTGTTCTGCGACATCAAAATGCCGGGAATGGATGGCGTGGAACTGCTGAAAGCCATGATGGAACACAATCCGGAAACGCCCGTGGTGATGCTCAGCGGGCATGGTACCATAGAAACGGCTGTGGAATGCATTAAATCTGGAGCTTACGATTTTATCAGCAAACCTGTCGATCTGAACAGGTTGTTGGTGACCTTGCGTAATGCTTTGGAGAAGAAATCGTTAGTTCGAGAAACAAAAAGTCTAAAAAAATCCGTAACCCGATCCAAATACAAAGAAATTATCGGACAATCCGAAAGCATTCAAAAAATTCGCGAATTGATAGCCCGTGTGGCGCCTACGGATGCCCGCGTGCTGATCACGGGGAGCAACGGCACAGGCAAGGAGCTGGTGGCCCGAGCCATTCATGCCCTTAGCAAACGCAGCGAACAGCCCCTCATCGAAGTAAATTGCGCCGCCATTCCTTCAGAACTTATTGAAAGCGAGCTTTTTGGTCACGAAAAAGGATCCTTTACCTCAGCCCTCAAAACACGCAAAGGCAAATTTGAATTGGCCCACGGCGGTACCCTTTTTTTAGATGAGGTAGGCGATATGAGTTTGGCCGCTCAGGCCAAGGTGCTTCGGGCTTTGCAGGAAAATAAAATCACCCGGGTGGGCGGGGATGAAGAGATAAAGGTGGATGTGCGGGTGATAGCCGCCACAAACAAAGACCTGGAAGCCGAGATACGGAAAGGCAACTTCAGGGAAGATCTGCTGCATCGGCTGGCCGTCATTCCTATTCACGTGCCGGACCTCAACGACCGGCCAGAGGACATACCGATTTTGGCCCAACATTTCCTCAAGGAAATTCTTCAGGAACAGAATATGCCTCCTAAAAAATTTACGAATGAAGCCCTCGAAGAGCTCACCCGCATCCGTTGGAACGGAAACGTACGAGAATTAAGGAATGTGGTGGAGCGGTTGGTGATTCTTTGCGACAAAGTGATCACGGGCGAGGATGTCCGCACTTTTGCAAAACCTGCCAAGTCAAGAGCCTGGGAATGAGAAAACCGGGAACGGCGCAGGCCGTTGAACTGGCCGAGAGTATCCGCCAGGGAGACCGAAGAGCCCTTGCGCAGGCCATCACACTGGTGGAAAGCCAGAATCCTGAAAAAAAAGCCTTGGCATCCGATATTCTCAAGATTCTTGCACCCGAAGGGGAACAGAGCTTCAGAATTGGCATCAGCGGTATTCCAGGCGCCGGTAAAAGCACGCTCATAGAGTCCCTGGGTTTAGAACTCATTGAAAGAGGTCATCGTGTGGCTGTACTGAGTATTGACCCTTCCAGTTTGCTATCAGGCGGCAGCATCCTTGGAGATAAAACCCGGATGGCACGCCTGGCAGCCCATCCGGAGGCCTACATTCGACCTTCGCCCAGCCGCACCCTGTACGGAGGCCTGGCGCCCCACACTTTCGAAACCATTTTTCTCTGTGAAGCCGCTGGCTTCGACCGAATCCTTATTGAAACCGTAGGTACGGGACAGTCGGAAACAGATGTGGCTTATGTAGCGGATTTTCTTTTGCTTATCAATGTTCCAGGTCAGGGGGATGACCTCCAGGGTGTGAAGCGGGGTATCATGGAACTGTGCGACATGGTGCTCGTGAACAAAGCAGAGGATCCCGAAGATCCGGCTGTCCAACGGGCACTGTCTTTTATCCGACAAGCCCTGAATTTTCTTCCCTCCCGGCCACATGGTATGCCCGTTCAGGTGAAAGCGGTTTCCGCCCTAAAAGGCTTGGGAATTTCAGAACTTGCTGAGGATTTGGAAACCATATTCGTACATCAAAGAAAAGACGGCTATTGGAAGCGCTCCAGGTTGGAAAAACTTCAATTTGTTTTTACGCAGCACTTACGCAATGCCTTTTGGTATCAAATTCAGGCCCAACCGAAACTAAAGGAAGTTTTTGCGCGGGCTATGGCGGAATTAAAATCCCATCCTTACTGTCTGTACCGACTTTCGGAAAGTGTGTTGAAAGCCTGGCTCGGAAACTAAGCAAAAAGCTTCATACCATCCAGAACATCGCACACCTCTTTGACGGCGGCCGCTGATTTTCGGAGGAGATCCATTTCTCCATCATTCAATTTCAGTTCGATGATTTTTTCCACGCCATTTTTCCCCAATACAACCGGAACACCAAGGTAAATATTTTCGAGACCATATTCTCCTGTGAGCCAGGCACACACCGGCACCACCCGCTTCTGGTCGCGTACGATGGCTTCCACCATCTGGGCTGCGGCGGCCCCAGGGGCATACCAAGCGCTGGTGCCCATCAGATTCACGAGTTCGCCGCCACCTTTTTTCGTTCTTTCTACAATGGCCTGAATACGCTCCTCCGGCAGAAATTCTGACACAGGAATACCGCTGATGGTGGTGTAGCGGGGCAAGGGCACCATAGTGTCACCGTGTCCGCCCAGGAGCATGGCTTGTATTTCCTTGGGCGATACGCCCAGCTCTTCAGCAAGGAACGCCCGGTAGCGGGCTGTGTCCAAAATGCCGGCCATGCCCATGACCCGGCGGCTGTCGGTGCGCGCGGTGAGATAGGCACAATAGGTCATTACGTCCAGCGGGTTAGAAACCACAATGATGATGGCATCCGGAGAATAGCGCACCACATTTTCCGTGACGGATTTAACGATACCGGCGTTGGTGGCGATCAGATCATCCCGGCTCATACCCGGCTTGCGCGGCAGTCCGGACGTGATCACCACCACCGAAGATCCGGCTGTCGGTTCATAATTATTGGTGAAACCTTTCACACGGCTGTCATACATATTCACGGGGGCGGTTTGCCAAATGTCCAGGGCTTTACCTTCTGCAATACCCTCTTTGATGTCGATGAGGATGACTTCATTGGCCAGCTCTTTATGAGCTATGACGTTGGCACACGTGGCGCCCACATTTCCTGCGCCGATTACGGTGATTTTCATAGATGGTTCAATGGCGCGCAAAGTAATAGCATTCATCTAATTTATACAAGCGCTTTAGCCCTCTTTTTCCTGCCTGTTACGACAAAAAATTGATGTAACTTTGCATTCCTTTATTTTTCGCGTGAACCTTACCGAACCACCCCAAGATTTTCAGGCCCAGCCAGCCCCTTCCGGTCAGGCTGAAGAAACCAGTCCTGTGACCGGGTCGTCTTCTTTGGAAGTCTGGCATTCCGATACGGAGGAATATGATGAAAGCGGTGTTCTGAATCATCTGGATTCCGAATCCGAGGAATCTGAAAGTCAGCAGGCCGACCTGAACCAGGCCGATCCGGAACTGTATTTCGAAGATCTGGCGCAGGTGCTCACACGTTTTAGAAAATTAGTGCATGAGGGCGCCTTTTTAAAAAATCCTTCCTTATTTTATCAATACAAAAACCGCTTTCACCAGCTTTTTGACCAAGCCCGGGAACAAGCCGAGGAAAAGTTCCAGCAGAACCGCAGCGAGGAGGATGATGCATTTGAATACACCCCGACAGCTGAGGAAAAAGAAGCGCGGAAGCTATTGGAACGCGCAGAAAGCGAATTGCGTGAGGCTAAAAAGCGTCGCGAAAGGGAGCTGCAGGAGAACCTTCTGAAAAAGGAGGATATCCTGGATGAAATGCGCCTCACCCTTCAGAATCTTCCGGTGCAGGAAGCCATAAAAAAAATGGGCGAGCTGCGGCAACGCTGGCGCGAAACAGGTCCGGTGCCGGCTTCTAAGAGTGAGGAAATCTGGAAAAATTACCAGCACTGGAACCAAATGTTCACCCAGTTGCTGGAACGCGACAAAGAGCTTTTCGAGGAGGAACTGAGAAAGAATCTGGCTGAAAAAGAAAAAATCATCCTTGGGCTAGAAACCTTGTTACAAATGCCTTCGGCGCTAAAGGCGGTTCAGTTTATACAACCTTACCGCAAGAAATGGGCGGAGACCGGGCCTGTGCCCAAGGAAAAATCCAAAGAATTGTTCGAGCGCTTCAAAAGTGTACTGGATAAAATTTATTCCCGGCGCAATGAAGAATTGCAAAAACTCCGCGAAATCTGGCAAAAAAATAAAGAGGCCAAGGAAGCGCTTGTGTTGAAAGCCATGGAAGTGGCCGAAAGACCGATTGAAAATTATGCCCAATATAAAGATGCCCTGGCCCAGCTGAACGAGTTGATGCATCAATGGAAGCAGGTGGGACGTACCTCTTTTGAGGATACAGAAAGCCTGTGGAACCGGTTTTCGGAACCGCGGAAACTGGTGAATAAAAAGTGGCAAGACTGGCGTCGCAAACGCAACTATGAGTTCCGGAAAAATGCAGAAGAAAAAGAAAAAATCATTCAGGAAGCGCAGCAACTGTTGTCACCGGATAACTGGAAAGAGGCCACCCAGCACATGCTGAAACTCCAGGAAAAATGGAAAAACATTGGACCCGCAGGCAAGGAGAGATCCGAAGAACTCTGGAAGAAGTTTCGTGAAATCCAGGATGCCTTTTTCCAGAAAAAAAAGGCTTTTTTTGATGAAATTCCTAAAATTTATCAGAAGAATAAAGAAGCCAAGGAAGCCCTGATATCCCGGATTGAAAATTTTGAGGTGCCGGAAGGATTCCATTACGATCAAGCGCTCCAGGAAGTAAAATCGTGGCGCCAGGAGTTTTCCCAAATCGGACATGTGCCCCTTGCCGATAAAGCCTCACTGGAAGAGCGCTTCAACGAGGTGGTGGATCGCTTTTTGGCCCGCTTCCAAGCGGACCGGAAAAAAGCCGAGCGCGATAGCTTTCGTGTCAAAATTCAGGAAATGCAGGAAAACGGCGCCGTGGATACCGACAAACTCAAAGCTGAAGTCCGGGGCCTGCGTCAGAAAATTGAAAAGCTCAGAGCCGAGATGAATCAGCTCGAAAACAACCTAAAGTTTTTCCAGTTTGCCAAAAATGCGGAGGCCCTTAAAAAGCCTTATGAGCAAAAACTGGGACAGGTGAAAGAACAGATTGAAGTGCAGGAAGCCCGTCTCCACACCCTTCAGCTGGCTTTGAAAAAAGCCGGGGTCAAGGGGTAGTTTTCAAAAAATGATGCCCTCCAAAACTTCAGCCTTGAATGCGCTCATGCAAAAGCGTATTTTGGTGTTGGACGGGGCTATGGGTACCATGATACAGCGCTACGCCCTGAGCGAAGAGGCTTACAGGGGCCACCTTTTCGCCTCATGGCCTCGACCGTTGAAAGGGAATAACGATCTTTTGTCCCTCACGCAGCCGCACATCATCCGGGATATACACTGTGCCTATCTAGAAGCCGGGGCCGATATTATTGAAACCAACACCTTCAATGCCAATCGGATTTCCATGGCGGATTATGGCATGGAAGCCCAAGTGCCTGACCTAAACCAGGCTTCTGCACGGCTGGCCCGTGAAGCCGTGGATATGTTTTCCCGCAGCCAGCCGGATCGGCCTCGTTTTGTGGCGGGCGCTATTGGGCCCACCAACAAAACCGCCTCGCTCTCTCCGGATGTCAACGATCCCGGATACCGCGCGGTCACATTCGAGGAACTGGAAGCCGCCTATTACGAACAGGCTTGCGCCCTGGCTGAGGGAGGCGTGGATATTTTGCTGGTGGAAACCATCTTTGATACCCTCAATGCCAAAGCGGCTCTATTCGCCATAGCCCGCCTTCAGGACCAATTGCCTGAGCCCTTGCCTGTGATGGTTTCAGCTACCATCACAGACGCCTCCGGCCGCACGCTGTCCGGTCAAACCATTGAAGCGTTTTATATCTCTGTGAGCCATTTCCCCATGCTGAGCGTGGGTATCAATTGTGCGCTGGGTGCCGCCGAAATGAAGCCCTATATTCATGCCCTATCCCGCGTAGCTACCTGTGCTGTGAGCGCCTATCCCAACGCCGGACTGCCCAATGCTTTTGGTGGTTATGATCAGACTCCCCAAGCCATGGCCGAACAAGTGGAAGCTTTTCTTAGGGATGGGGATGTCAACATTATTGGAGGCTGCTGCGGCACCACGCCGGAGCATATTCGGCGGTTGGCAGATTTGGCTTCGAAATATGCCCCCCGAAAAATTCCTTCGCTTTCCGATGCTCTTCTTCCCACGGCCTGAAAAATATTTCCTATGATTCCACGTCCTTTCAATCTTTCAAACTGGATTAAAGAACACAGGCACCTTCTAAAACCCCCTGTGGGCAATAAGCGGCTCTGGACGGATTCCGAATTCATTGTGATGGTGGTGGGCGGGCCCAACTCCCGAAAAGATTTTCATTACAATGAAGGTGAAGAATTTTTTTACCAACTCGAAGGGGATATTGTGGTTAAAATTCAGGAAGAAGGGCGCTGCGTGGAAGTTCCCATTAAAGAAGGAGAAGTTTTCCTTCTGCCTCCTAAAGTGCCCCATAATCCCTGCCGGCCGGCCCACACTGTGGGACTTGTGGTGGAGCGGCGTCGTCATCCCGGGGAAAAAGATGGCCTGCTGTGGTTTTGCGAACAATGCAACCACAAATTGTATGAAGAGTATTTCCCTTTACACAATATTGAAACGGATTTTGGCCGCGTTTTTGAAAAGTTTTACGGTTCTTTTACCCTTCGGACTTGTTCACAGTGCGGAGCGATAATGGATCCGCCGCCCCGGCCGCTATGACAAATTGCCTGGCCCGCTGGATGCCGGCGGCCCGATGGATCTCAGTGGTGCTGAGCCCGCTGACGTTGCCTATTCTAGGGACGCTGACCGTCCTTTTTTGGGGACAATCGGCGGAGGTGGTTCTGGCCCGTAGGGTGTATGCAGGGATACTTCTCCTCACCGTGGCCGTATTTACTCTGATGTTTCCATTTCTCACCTTGTTGGCTGCCCGATGGCTGGGTCTGGTGGGCTCTTTTGACTTGAGCCGCCCTTCCGAAAGACCCCTGATGTATCTGGCCGGCATGATCTACATGGCCTTTTCAGTCCGCTATTTAATTCAGTTGCCTTTGCTGGCCCCGGTATTCCCAGCCTCGGGTCTGGGCGGGGTGTGTGTGCTGGCGGTGTGTATGATGATAAATTTTGGATTTAAAATCAGCGTACACGGCGCCTCGGCCGGGGCGCTGGTAGCGTTGTTTTTGTTTGCCGGACATGTGACGGCCACGGACTTTACCATTCCTCTGTCCATAGCCAGCCTGGCGGGGGGGCTTATTGGATTCTCCCGATTGCTTTTAGGAGCCCACCGGCCTTATCAATATTATCTGGGCTGGATTTGTGGCCTTGCAGCCCAGTGGATCGGTATGATTGTTTATTATAAAACCGCGGTTTTGTAATTCTTTCCCTTTCTGATTCAGAAAGGCGTGAGGCTGAAACCAATAGAAATCGGATGCCAGCCTTGTGGGCCCCGGCCGGATTTAAACAATGGGTTAGCCTGATACCGGGCCGTGATGTTGAAACGGCTCCATCCCACACGCAAGTAGGGTGTCAAACGTAAATTATCAATTCCTGCCACGTTGTATTCCTTCACTTTAGCTTTGGAAGTAAATTGACCATACTGCTCTCCTTCGCCCACGCGTTTGGTTTTGCTTTGTACAAGATAGCCTACGGCAAACCCAAGGTTGATTTTCACCGTGTTCCGGCGTTCAGGCTTGAAGCGGATGCGGAATTCCAAAGGCACTTCCAGTGTGGTGGTAGAGAATTTGTATCGGCGCATGGCAGCAGCAGGGGCCACAAAATCTGACCCCTCACCATTGGCCGTCCGCACAATTTCCCGGTTTAAGAAGAAATTCTCATTGGAAACGCCGGCGCCGATGGCAAAACTCAAGGGTGTTTTACGAACGGGCGCATCGTAGAAAAGAGCAAAAGTGATCCCGTAGGAATACCATTTGGGAGAGACACCTGCGCCCTGTTGTCGAAGTATCTGGCTGCCATGCAAGTCCAAAAGAATTTGATCCTGCATCCGGGGTGTGGAAGATATTTTATTTTTCTTTTTCTCAGGCACCGGGGTGTTGCCTTCTTCCTGGCCATGAAGAAGTTGTTGAGAAAAAAATGGCAACAAGGACAAACAGGTTAAAGAGACAAGCGTTCGCATGAAAAAAATCGCCACAAACCTAATGATTATTTTTGGGTGATGGCACAAGACAGACCTTCGAGGGTTTTATTTCTTTTGGCCTTTTCAGGCGCGCTTTTGGGGAGTTGTAATCAGGTGATCGAGGTGCATTTTGAAATTGAAAATCCCCAGCCTGTTTCCTTGCAGGTGATGTATTACTCCCAGAAATCCTACGATAGTGTAGGTTATGTTCTCAAGCCCGGGGAGGTCTGGCCACTGGACGGCCGCCGCGTGCCCCTCCCCCGGAAACTTCAAGCCGCACCATCTTTTGAGAGGGACAAGCGTTTCACATTTGGCCGGATATGGAACGATTCACTCAAGCTGAAAAAAAATATCAATAATGAAAATTTCTGGACTCTGTCCAACCCGGCTCCGGACAGATATGTTTACCGTCTTAGATTAGATACTGCCGTCTTAGGAATTTGGTGATGGATTCCTGCTCACAAGCTCTTGCTAAAATGAAACACGCGCTCCTGGGCATGATTTGTACCACTAGGAGATGGCAGCGTTTCGGTATGCCGTATGAGGATCATTCTGTCGTTCTTTATTTCTTTTATGTAGTATACAAAACCGCTCGGCTGAAAATATAACCTTAAACCCTCTCTGGAGAGTTTAAATGTGCCGGCCGGGGCATTGAAAACGTCCGAGGAGTATTCAAAAGCATCTTTAGAGTCCTGGGAAAGAGATACCCTAAAGAGACCAAGGTTTTCCGTAGAATCCACAAGAAGAGTGGTATTGCCCACGCTGTCTATCTGCCACAGTTCAAAGCGCGTGTAGCGCCAGGTGCCTTCCAGTCGGTTACGGGCTTTTTGAAATTTGCTGCAGGCCACCCCCAGAATAACCAGTGCGGAGCCTATCCACAAGAAATTATGACATCGCATGAGGGTTTTTAATTTTCGCATCATTTGGATACTATGGTAATGAGCAGGCCAAAACGAATGGTCCAGCCTTTCAAGGCATTTTGACGGATGGTTTCCCCAAATCCCGAGGGAAATGTTTTATAGGGTTCCAAGCCGTCGTTGCCCTGTATGAGTTTATCCCTCAGAAGAACGTTATTGCTGAACACAGGTAAATTGTATTCAAAACTTACGGGCAAACGCAAAGTGCGTCGCATCACCAAGCCTGTTCGAAGGCCGAACGGCACAGTCCATAAATTGGGCGAGGAGTACACCCCATTCACCGGATTGTCCAGAGACATGCCGGCGTTGCCGGTGGGATAGTGGTTTTCAGCAAAAAGCCGGGCTTGTGTCAGCTGAACGCCCGTATAGGCAGAAAAAAAAATGAAACGAAGGTCAGCCCCAAACTCAAAGTAGAATTTATGGGTATTTGAACGAAAGCGCAGGTTTTGAATAATTTTATTGTGAAAGGTGGCGCTGTTTTTCCATCCGGCATTATTGTATTCGTAGGTGGCAAAAACAAAACCTCCCGTCCTTTCCCCAAAAGCCAGAATACCGTAATTAAAAATAAAACCCACGCCGTGATAGGAAGAGGTGCTTAGCATTTTAAAGCCGGATGCGGGAGAAAAAACGGTATTGAAGGAGCTGAAGAAACTGTTAAATCGCTGAGAATTTAGATTCTGAAAACCATAATTGAGGCCCAAGGACACCGCATTTTTCTGGGCTGAACAATTCAAGATTTGACAAACGCAAAGGGGAAAAACTACCGCGCGGCCAAGACACATCAACTTAGAAAACACCGAATAGGATTTTTACAAAAATAACTGAAAATTCAAAGTTCTCAATTTAATAAAAATTATGGATATTCGGCGCACCTGTCATGCGGTTGTTGGACTGGGTGATACTGTGGTTGTCACAATTGCTCATCGTAGGCTACGGCCTGTATGCCACACGGGGCACCCGCACCACTTTGGCTTTCCTGAAAGCCGGAAAGTCGCAGGGATGGTGGGCTGTCGGCTTATCGGTGATGGCCACGCAGGCCAGTGCGATAACTTTTTTATCCGGTCCTGGGCAGGCCTTTGCCGAAGGTATGGGATTCCTACAGATGTATTTTGGTTTACCCCTGGCCATGATGGTCATCATTGGGCTTTTTATCCCGGCGTATGAGAAATGGAACATTACCACCGCCTATGAATTTCTGGAAGCCCGTTTGGGACCAGGTGTGCGGTGGCTCACCGCCGGCCTCTTCCTAACGCAAAGAGGCCTGGCCGCCGGCTTCACCATTTTTGCCCCGGCTTTGGTGCTCTCGGTGCTGCTGCAATGGGACATCCGGACCACCGTGGCGTTGTGTGGCAGCGCTGTGGTGCTCTACACGGTGACGGGGGGTTCCCGGGCTGTGGCCGAAACTCAGAAATTTCAGATGGCCGTGATGATGACCGGGCTGTTCTTTGCGCTGTTTTTGCTCCTTCAACAGGCGTTTCCTGAGAATTCAGACTGGGTTCAAAGGGGCCGTATCACCGCTTTCACAGGCCGTTTAAAAGCCGTAGACCCGACCTTGAACTTTTCTGAAAAATACACACTTTGGTCAGGCTTGATTGGCGGTTTTTTTCTGGCTTTGTCTTACTTTGGAACAGACCAAAGCCAGGTGGCCCGTTATATCGGCAGCCGAAATGCCGGGGAAGCCCGCAAAGGGCTGATCATGAACGCGATATTAAAAATTCCCATGCAGGCCGTGGTGTTGCTGTGCGGCGTCTTATTATATGTCTACTATCTGGGGCACCCCCGCCCCTTAAACTTCAATTCCCGCATTGAGAAGGAAATTTGGAATTCAAAAAATAGCAACTTAAATCATTTTGTAACCCATTATCAAAGAGTTTCAGACTCCTTACGTTGGGCATATTGGGAGGTTTTAGGAAAGCCGGAGTCCCTTCCGTTAGTTGTCCGTGCCCGGGATAGTTTGGAAAAAGCCCTTCAGTCGGCTGCAACTTCTGCGCTCCAAGGCGAGGATGTGCGGGATACCAATTATATTTTTCTTCGCTTTGCCGTGGATCATTTCCCGCCCGGGGTGCTGGGACTGATTGTATCTATGCTGATCAGCGCTGCGATGTCCTCGGCTTCTTCAGAGCTCAACGCTTTGGCAGGGGTCACATCAGTCGATTTTATTCAACGCATGTCCCGAGAGCCCTTCTCAGAAAAAAAACTGCTTAGGCTCAGCCGTATCAGCACAGTCTTCTGGGGCCTTTATGCCGTGGCATTTGCCATGCTGGCCGGCCGATTGGGTACACTCATCGAGGCGGTCAATATGTTGGGAAGTCTTGTGTATGGCGTAATCCTTGGCATTTTTCTGACTGCGCTTTCACCCGTCAGAGTGCGCGGTCGTGATGTCATCCTGGCCGCTTTGGTGGCCGAAAGTATTATATTGTTTTTGTTTTTCACCGATAAGCTGCCTTTTTTGTGGCTCAATCCATTAGGCACTTTGGTGGTGGTGTCCGTATCCCTGACCCTGGCCAGGATCTTCAAAATTCAAAAATCGGCATCATGAAGGCCTTGATAGGTACGCTCCAAATTCTTTTTGTCCGATCCACGCCCTTCATTTTCGGTGTTTTAATGAATGGGTTTTCCGTTTTTACAACGCATGGACAACCCGTTAAGACCGGCTTTGAAACATCTCATAAATCCGTGGGGTTGAGATATTCAAGGGGTTTTTTATTTGCCCATTCGGCCTTGATGCACGCCATAGGACGGGGCCCGAATCAGTCTTTGGAACTTTTTATGGAATTCCAAACGGCCGGCGTCCGACCCTGGGAATTTTACCATCGACTGCCGCCCTGGCGCCTGCTTTTCAATGTGGCAGACTTCAGCGACCCAAGACACATTGGCCAGGTGTATTCGCTGGGCACGGAAATGTCGTTTCCTTTGGTGCGTCGCCGCTGCTTTTATTTAGGTCTCACAGGCGCGCTCGGACTGGGTTTTGTCACCCGGCCATTCCACCCCATAAAAAACAATACCAATGCGGCGGTCAGTTCTCCGGTAAATTACCTCCTGCGCCCGGGTTTGGAAGTGGCATTTCCTATCCACCGGCAGGCGCGTATATTGGCCGGACTTTCCTTCACCCACTGGAGTGTGGGGGCGCTCACCATGCCCAATTTGGGCATGAACATTCCCGCTTTCCATGTGGCTGTAACTGGCGGTTGGGACGTGCGCCCACTGAATTCGGCCCCGCGTCCGCCCTTTGCGCGCCCGCCCTGGCAGGCCGATCTGCTCCTTTGTGGCGGTCTCAAACAGGTGTACCCTTTGGGCACCGGCTTTTTTCCCACCGCCACCCTGGGCGTTTGGTTTTTCCGGCAATTCACGCCGAAATCCGCTTTCCCGGCCGGTATTGAGTTTTTTTATGATGGCTCCATGAAGATGCGCATGTTCCGTGCTTACCATTCTTACGGTTATGACTGGCAAGCCTTGAGGGCGGGTCTCTTCGCCGGTTACGAATGGATGATCAACCGGTTCTCCCTGTATTTCCATTTTGGCGGATACTTTTTCTGGCCCGACCGCCTGGATACGCGGTTTTATCAGCGTATCGGGATGCGCTGCAGGGTGGGCCAAAAATGGCATCTGAACTTCAGTCTAAAGAGCCACTTTTTTGTGGCCGATTTTCTGGAGTTGGGGGGGGGCTACCGTCTGTGGAGCTGGATTAGGAAAAAAGCCCAAAAGTGACACTTGGCTTGAAAAAAATTTATGGATTCATTTTTCTTCTTGCTCAAGGACTGTTTTCCTTGTACCTTCCACTCGCAGCGCAGGCACGATTAAAGCATCTGGGATTAAATACCAGGTTGCCGGAGCCCAGGGACGGCGATTGGTTTTTGGCGCATGCCACGGATCTGCATGTAGGTCAGGGGCTGAAGCATCGGGATTACGGAATGCCTGGATTCCTGGACAGCCTGGAAGGCCTCACCGGCGGTGTGGGGACACAGAGGCTCAATGAGCTCATCGAAAAACTGAACGCCGTCGTCCGGGAGGGCCGTAAAGTTCTGGTGATTCTTTCCGGCGATTTGACCGACAGCGGGGAGCTTTCGGAGTTTATGGAGGTGCGCCGGAAGTTGAATGGTCTTTCGGTGCCTTGGGTACCACTCATGGGCAACCATGATACTTGGCCCTACACTTCTTGTGAAGATGAAGCCCCCGCCGCTTTGGGTGATATTCTGATGACGAAAGTGTTTGGGGATGTATTTGATACTTTGAAACAATATTTTCAATTTCAAGGGGACCAACGTTTGAAGCCCTGCCCGGATCCTTTGAGCGGCCAAGTTGCGTATTTGCAGAACTTTTCTTTTTCCCTTCAGGGACGCCGTTTCATCTTCCTGGACTTTAACCCGCGCTACCATGTGCGCCTGAACGAACCTGGCATCGGGCCCGAAGTGTGTTTGCACGCTCAGGACTGTGGCACCATAGGATTTTTGGAGAAGCAACTGCAAGAAGCCCGGAAAGCCGGAGCAAAAGTCACACTCATTTCCCATCACCCGCCACAGGTATTTAAAATTTTTGGGAAACATTATGCCTTCAGCCGTTTCCAGAAAAAAATACTGAAATCCCTTTTAAAAAGGTATCCTGGCGTCGCCGACTCCTGGCTTTGCGGCCATTTTCATCGGTCCTTCCGGTACAAGGTGGCCGGTGTCCGAGTGTTCGAAACCGGCGCCAACATCGGCCGGAACGGTGGGCTTGTGCGTTGGTTTATTCTAAACAACAACAACTAGAGATTTCATTTTTTTTTCCACTGAGTAAGAACCCAGTGGGCCCTATTACCTTTGCTCTTCATCTTTTGAAACATAAAACATGAATGTCACGGTTGTAGGCTCCGGCACAATGGGCAACGGAATAGCCCACGTCTTTGCTCAGTTTGGTCATGATGTGTGGCTGTTGGATGTTTCGCAGGAAAGACTTCAGACGGCCCTAGCCACAATTGAGAAAAATCTGAAGCGCCAGGCAGAGAAAGGGGTGCTTCCGGCCGAAGATGTGGGGGCTGTTTTGAGCCGTATCCGCACTTCCACAACTTATGAAAAAACTTTCCTTGAGCCTTCTGAATTGGTGGTGGAGGCGGCCACTGAAAATCCGGAAGTCAAATTCGAAATATTTCGCCGGTTGGACGAATTGTGTGGTCCACAGTGCATCCTGGCAAGCAACACCTCATCCATCTCCATCACACGGATAGCTTCCCAAACCCGCCGGCCGGAAAAGGTGATAGGGATGCACTTTATGAATCCTGTGCCGGTGATGAAGCTGGTGGAAGTGATTCGCGGCTATTCCACCTCCGATGCTGTGTGTGCACAAGTCATGGAAATTTCAAAGGCCTTAAATAAAGTGCCTGTGGAGGTGCGGGATATGCCCGGCTTTGTGGCCAATAAAATCCTCATGCCTATGATCAACGAAGCCATCATCACCCTGCATGAAGGCACAGCCGGAGTGGAAGAAATTGACACGGTGATGAAGCTGGGTATGGCCCATCCTATGGGGCCTCTCCAACTCGCCGACTTTATTGGGCTAGATGTATGCTTGGCTATTTTGCAAGTGCTCCATGAAGGCTTTGGACATCCCAAATACGCTCCATGTCCTTTGCTGGTGAATATGGTAACGGCCGGTAAGCTCGGTGTGAAGGCCGGCGAAGGTTTCTATGTGTACACTCCCGGCTCCAAGGAACTGCGTGTCGCTCCAACTTTTTCTAAGAAATAATGCGCTCGCATGTTTTACAAGTTCCTATCTAATTATACGTTTTTTTAAATGTGTTTGAGAAAAAAAGTATTTTTTGATTTGATTTTAAAAACAAATACAATTAAAATTATTATTATTGATTCAAAAGTTAAGTAATTTTGTTGCTTACCTTTTTAATAAGGATCTTATCCTAAGTTTAAATAAATTTTTGTTTCCCGGATCAAACCATTTCAAAAAGCCGGATTGAGAGTATAAACGGGCCAAACCCTTTACCGGAAAAGTGGCATTGGTGCACATATCCCAGCATCTGCGCGCCAAAAAAGGATTGAGCACGGCAGGTTCTGCAGCTTCGGGATTGGGATTTCGGATGATTTTTTGAGCCAATTCCAAAGCCTCGCGTAGAATGGCGAGGGTACCGGGCTGCTCTAATTGCACAAAGTATTTTTCAAATAAATCAAAAACGGAAGCCTGGTTAAAAATCTGAGGAAAGCATTCAGAAAATATTTTTAGCCGGAGTTTGTATTCGGTTTCCAATTGAAGGGGACGTTCCCTGACGCACACCTGTTCCGGGTGAATGCGTCTGAGATAGAGCACATCCGGAAGGCTGCAAAGCTCGGTGATTCGGCTCAACCGATAGAAAAAATCAAAGTCTTCCACGTGCAAATACCGTGCATTGAAGCGCAAGGGAAATTTCTTGAGGAAATCGTGACGAAACATCACGGTAGCATGAGCGATTTTGCAAGAAAACAACAACTGCATTTTCACAAATTCTGGCCGATGGTCATATCGTACGTCATAATCCTCCGGATAGCCCAGGGTTCTGAAGGCTGTGCCTACCCCGCCCACGGAAGGATGGCGTTCCAAAAACCGGATTTGTTTTTCAAAACGTTGCGGCAGGCTGATGTCGTCGGCATCCATACGGGCGATATATTGACCGCGGGCCAGGTCAAGACCTCGGTTGAGCGTGGCCACCAGTTGGAGGTTTTGATTGTTGGGCAGGTAACGCAGCCGGTCGTCCTTGTAGCTTAAAGCAACATCACGGGTGTTATCCGTGGAGCCATCGTCCAGTAAAAGCAGTTCAAAATCGCCACAGGTCTGGTTTAAAATGCTTTCAATCGCCTCAGCCAAATATGCCCCGGCATTGTAGGCCGGCATAATCACTGAAATAAGTGGCTGAAAGGACATACTTCAGACAGGTTCGCCCAGATACTCCACAAAATTGTTGGCTGTTTCGTACAGCGTGATTTTGTGGAGACGACAATTGGGCCTGAGCACCAAGGGCTCCAAAATGCGCCAGATTTCCATAGCCAGTATTTCCGTAGTGGGCATTTTGCCGGCCATAAAAGGGACATCCAAATTGAGATTTTTATGATCCAAGGCTTCCACCACATGTTCCCGAATCAGCCGACTCAGCTCCTTTAAATCCACCACTAGCCCGGTTTGAGGGTCGGGCTTTCCGGCCACTGTCACGTACAGATCGAAGTTGTGGCCGTGCCAGTTGGGGTTCGCGCATTTTCCAAAAACTTCAAAATTTTTTTCTGCACTCCAATCCGCGCACCAGAGTTTATGTGCAGCATTGAAGTGTTCTTTGCGCGTCAGGTAAACCACGGGGCAAAATTATGCAGGAGGCGCAGAGTAATTTTGAAGTGTGGCAATCAGGCTGCGACACGGCAGGTGGACAAGGCGTCTTTTCGCTGTTTTGAAATTCCTATTGGCAGTATCCCTAGCTTCCGTCACGGGAGCCCTTCTGTATATTTTCTTCTTCCTTTCGGATGATATTAAAGCACAAGCTTTAAGTCTTATCAGCCGGACGGTGCGCACGGAAGTGAGCCTTTCGGAACCTGTATTGGATATTTTTTCCGGTTTTCCTTATGTGGTTTTGGAATTGAATGATGTCCGATGCCGCGGACTCAACCTTCCCGGTAAGAGCGGGGATTTGTTTCAAGCCCGGCGCGTGCAGCTCAAATTCAGCGTATGGGACTTTTTTCTGGGCCAGATTAATTTCAAGAGAATCCGGATGGAAGATGGCTATTTTCATCTCATCCGGCACGAAAGCGGCGGCGCCAATTGGGCCGTTTTCAACACCGATATTCTTTCGGCAGAAAGTGCAGGACGCGCCCTTTTTTCGATCGATCGGATTGATATCCGGAACATGGCCTTGCGGCTGGAGGATGCGTATCTGCACAATAGGGCTGTGCTGCGACTGAAATCGCTAGAATTGGCGGGGAATTTTCAGGCTACAGAGCCCGACGTGGTGCTGGAATCCGAAGTGCGACTTGACAGCATGCTTCTGGCCAACGGGCTCAACCCCACACCGGCAGATTATTCTCTGCTGGCTTCCTTGCAGGCGCAGCCGAATCAAAAAATGTACTGGCTTCGTTCGTGCGAGGTGCGGAGCGGAAACGAGATGCAACTCCGATTGAACGGGAGAGTGGAGGCTAAAGGCAGCGAAGGCTTCGAAACCTCGGCCGAAGGTTTTCTGGATTTACGCCGTCAGACCCGTCTGGAGGGTTATCTTCCCTTGAAGGAAGCATCTTGGTCGGAAGGGTTTTCCTTACAAGGGGATCTCCAGGCACGTTTCAATATTCAAGGCGTGGTAGGGCCTTCCAAAAGTCCTCTTGTCAGCGTGTGGTTTCGTTTGGCCCATGGGCAACTGGGGCGTCATGCCCCAGCCTCTGACAATGTACTGTATTGTGTAGCCAGCGGAAGAGGCCGCTTTGAGAGCGGATACTGGCGCCTGGACATACCCTTGTTAGGGATCAGCTCAGAGCAGGGCACCCGGCTGAGCGGAAGTTTTCGGATGGAAGATGGGCAATCCAGAAAAAAGGCATTATCCCTAAAAGGCAAATTTTCCTTAGAGGATTTGGGCTGGCTCTTAAAATTTCCAGAAAACCGACGCCCTTCCGGCGGTCTGGAAGGCAGCTTGTCCCTGCGTGTCGGGGAAAACGGTAAATTTATTCCCGAAGCACGGGTTTATGGACAGAACATAGTATTTCCCCTGGGCCATGAAGGCGATACTCTTGTCATGGGCAAAGTGGAAATCCGATCTTCGTCCAGCCAGGCCATTTTTGAGGTGGAACAAGGCCGGTTGATGGGCCAGGATTTTTATGCCCGGTTCCATTTTCCGATAAACCCTTCTGAGAATCTTTTTGAAAAAGCAGAGACTTCCGTTCTGGAATTTGACCGGTTCAATCTGGCAGATATTAAACCGGGATTTTGGACACAACCTTTCCTGGGGCCTTGGACAGGGTTGGAAGTCCTGATGGCGCTGCCTCCCGGCTGCCGGATTTCCTCCGAAATCCTGACTTATGAAAATTTTACCGTTCAAGGTGTAGAAGCCAGAAAGTGCACGTCAACGCATAAACGAAATACACTTTTGACTGGCTTCGGCAAATTTTGCGATGCAGGCGCTGCCTTTAAGTTGGAGTTTCTATCAACGGCCGGAAAGCTCCACTTGGTGGCGACCGCTGTCACAGAGGATATGCGCTCGGTATGTCTTTTAAAACCCTTTGCCGAGAATGTCCGAAGCTTTTCTTACCCCGACCTTCTATCCGACAACTGTCGGTTGGCACTCCTCTGTCAATGGTACCTCCCCCCGCAACGCCCCCCGGCTTTTCGCTGGAAAACGCGCCTGGTGGCGGGCCCGGGCACTCTATCCGGTTCCGATTGGCAACAGGAGCTTGTGTCTATGACCGGATGGCCCGAAGGCCGAAAAATCACTTTCCAGAATTTAACCTACGAGGCTTTGGGGGACAGCGGTTCTGTATTTCAGGCCAGGGCCGAACTGCGGCTAAAAAACTCAGTCGCACGGCTTCTTCATGGTTCATATTATGATTATTGCGAATTGGAGGGAGGCGACAATTATTTAGGGAAAATCAGGTCGTACCTGGAATTCAACGTCTCCGAATCTTTGTGGCGGGAGGAAAGCGGACATCTGCTTTTGGCTTTTCCGAAAGGGCCTCATGCGCAAGTACCGGCATTTGGAGCGCTGCGCCAGGAATGGAACAAGCAAGGGGAGGAATTCGTTGAATTGGACAAAAATCTCCGATTGGAACTTTTAGAGTTTGCATCATGTGATACTTTAAATAGCCACGGTTCACAAAAAGGTAAGAAAGCCCATTGAGCTTCACCTCACAACTGGATTTTGAAAACCCGAGCCGGACTTATAGTTTCGTTGCCGTTTTAATTTAATAATGGCTTCACAATCGACACCGAACAAAAAACATCCCGCCGGTCTTCCCTACCTGTTTTTTACTGAAATGTGGGAACGCTTCGGCTACTATCTGATGCTGGGCATCTTCGCCCTCTACATGATGGACAGTGTGGAAAATGGCGGTATGGGCTTCACCAAGCAAAAAAAATCCGACATCTACGGCACCTACATTGGCCTGGTCTATCTGACCCCCTTTATTGGAGGGCTTTTAGCAGACAGGATATTGGGATACAGAAAATCCATCCTGATCGGCGGTCTTTTGATGGCCCTTGGATATTTTGGCCTGGCTGTACCCGGCGAGTCGGTTTTTTATTTATCTCTTCTAAGTATTATTCTGGGCAATGGCTTTTTTAAACCCAATATTTCCACTCTTTTAGGGAATTTGTATAATAATCCGGCCTACATTAAAAATAAAGATGCGGGATATAATATATTTTATGCCGGCATCAACATCGGCGCTTTTTTCTGCAATTTCGTGGCGGCTTACATGCGCATCAACTATGGCTGGGGCTGGGCTTTCGCGGCGGCCGGGGTGGGGATGGTACTGGGGCTCATCATTTTTTTGGCAGGCACCCGTCACATTCGGGAGGGCGACGTCCTAAAGCCGGTACAACCTGGGGATTTAAAGACTTCCCACATTCTGATGGGCACCCTGCTGCCCATGCTGGCTTTTGGTCTAATAGGATATTTTATAAAAGGCATCACATCTCCTGAAAATCCCAACGGCAACATTTTTGGCACCGATACCAACGACGCCTTTCTATTTGGTTGCATTCCCGTGATTTTATTCTTCGTGGTGCTGTTGCTAAAATCTTCGCCCGAAGAAAAAAGACCGGTGGGGGCCTTGCTCTCGGTGTACGCCTGCATTGTGATATTCTGGGCTGTATTCCATCAAAACGGTGATGCCCTCACCGTGTGGGCCGAGGAATATACTGACCGAGAAATGCCTGCCTCCATATCCCGGCTGATGAGCAGCGTGGATCTGGCTCAGGTGCTCCGAAACGATCCATCGGATGCACGCAGCTACGCACAATACCAAAAGTATGCTGCCAATCTGCCATTAGAAAGGCAACCGCCTCCCGGAGGCGAGCTAAAGTTGGTATCCGCAGAATTGTTCCAGAGCGTCAACCCTTTCTGGGTGATTGTGCTCACGCCTGTCATCGTCGGCTTCTTCGGATTTTTGAGGCGTCGAAATCTGGAACCCTCCACCCCCAGTAAAATTGCCATTGGCTTGGTGATCACGGCCCTGTCCGCCTTGGTGATGGTGGCCGCCGTAAAATCTACCAACCTGGCAACGGAGAAAGCTTCCAGCTGGTGGCTCATAGCAGCCTATGGTGTGATCACAGTGGGGGAACTGTGCCTGTCGCCCATGGGCCTTTCATTGGTTTCCAAGCTGTCTCCACCCCGCATTACGGCCTTAATGATGGGGGGCTTTTTTCTATCTACTTCCGTGGGCAACAAGTTGTCGGGGGTGTTGTCCGGAATGTGGGAACGCTATGATGACAAATCCCATTTCTTTCTGCTCAACTTTGCCCTGGTGATGGCTGCCGCCCTCATGATGCTGCTGCTTCTGCGCTGGTTGAATAAAGTGATGAAAGAAAAAAATATTTGACCGCCTCCAGTCAGGAATGATTCTTATCACCGGAGCGGCCGGATTCATTGGCAGCTATGTGGCAGGCAAGCTCAACAGCCACAAAGTGGATGATTTGCTGCTGTGTGACGATTTTTCAGCGCTTACCAAACAAGCCAACTGGCGCACAAAAAAATATGTAGCGCTGCTGCCAAGAGAACATGTTTTTGAGGATCTCCAAAAGTGGGAGGGTAAAATAGATACCGTCATTCATTTGGGCGCGCGCACCGATACGACC
Source organism: Flavobacteriales bacterium (assembly GCA_025055575.1). GTDB lineage: Bacteria > Bacteroidota > Bacteroidia > CAIKAF01 > CAIKAF01 > JANWWQ01. The sequence continues at coordinate 56,362 of JANWWP010000034.1, forward strand.
CTCACCGATGACCATATTTTTGAAAAGTGGAACCTGGCATTTTCCCAACATCTTTGGAAATACTGTGCCGAACGGCAGATCACCTTTATCTATGCCTCCAGCGCGGCTACTTACGGTGATGGACGGTTAGGTTACAGCGACCTGACGGCACCGGAATACTTACAGCCTCTCAACGCCTACGCCCGTTCAAAAAACGCTTTCGACAGGTGGGCCCTGCAGCAGGACAAATTACCGGCCTATTGGGTGGGTCTGAAATTTTTTAATGTGTACGGTCCCAACGAATATCATAAGGGACGTATGGCCTCTGTGGTATATCACGGCTACAAGCAAATTGTGCAGGAGGGTATCCTGCGCCTTTTCCGGAGTCATCGGGCGGATGTGCCCGATGGCTGTCAGGCCCGTGATTTCATTTATGTGGACGATGTGGCCGAAATCATTTGGTTTCTCCTGAAACGGCAGCCCCTGGAGGGCCTCCTGAATGTGGGCACAGGACAAGCGCGCACCTTTCTGGATTTGGCAGGGGCCTTATTTTCAACTCTGGATAAAGAACCGCACATACAGTTTGTGGATACCCCGGAAGATATTCGTGCCACTTACCAATATTTCACGGCCGCAGACCAGGAAAAATTTAAAACCACGGGCTACTCAAAACCTTTTACATCGTTGGAAGAAGGGGTCCGTCGCTACGTGCAACAGTTTTTGATACCTGGCCTCTATTATTAGATTGGCGCTTATGCGACAACTGAAACTGGAAGAACTGGGACGGCTGAGCGCCGAAGAAGCGCGCCGCAGCCCCAAGTTGCCTATCTGGCTGATTTTGGAAAATCTACGAAGCGGCTTTAATGTGGGTTCCTTCTTTAGAACGGCCGATGCATTTGGCATTGAACGAATTGTGCTGTGCGGATTCACACCCCAGCCGCCCCACGCGGAAATTCGAAAAGCTGCCCTGGGCGCCGAAGATGTTGTGGCATGGCAGTTTTGTGCCACAGTAGGGGATGTCCCCGAACTTTTGCCCCCCGGTTTTTTGAAGATAGCTTTAGAGCAAACCGATGTCTCTGTGCCGCTTCACCATTTCAGACCTGGATCCGGGCAGGGCGTGGCCCTGTGGGTGGGCAACGAAGTGCATGGGCTTTCACAGCAGGCCCTTGACCTTTGCGAATTGGCCCTGGAGATTCCACAGAGGGGCTTTAAGCATTCCCTCAATGTGGCCGTGGCCGGCGGCATTGCTCTGTGGCATATAAGCCGCCTTTTACAAAGTCCCAAGTAGAAATTTGTTTATTGATTTTTTTAATTTTACAGAAATTTTATGGTATGAAAAAAATTGCTGTTATTCTCATATTTTTTATTCATATATCTTTAGGATTTTCTCAGTCCTTGGAGCGTCAGGTGATCAATAGCTTCGGAAACGCTGTGGTCGCCTCGGGGCTGTATTTTGAACACAACGGCGGGGAAGTCATCACCCAATCTCTGAATGCCGGGGGCATTTGGCTATTGCAGGGTTTTTTGCAGCCATCCAAGGAATCCGTCGGACTTCCAGAAGAGGCGGGTCCTGTGATTTCTTGCCCCACTCCGGCTCCGGTGCCCTTCGAAAATACGCTGGAGCTTATGGACAACCACATATTGTGGGAAAGAGCATCCCTTCATGATGCCGGTGGCCGGCTTATTTGGCAACGTACGATGCCTTCCAATACCCTTTCTGGACTTCCCGAGGGTTTGGCTGAGGGCATGTATGTGCTAAAGTTGCATTCCGGCTCCGGCACGTCCTGTGTATATAAATTGTTGCACAAGCGGCTTTAGAAGATTTAAATCTTTTTTTCACACATTGTTTGTCATTTTTTCATGACAGATTGTAGTATTTTCAATTAATTTTCTGTGGAATTCTTTTGGTACAAAATTTTAATACATTCACTTGAAAATATGGCTTTATGAAACACCAACTTGTACTTCTTTTCTCAATCACTGGCTTTTTGGGATTACATTCCTGTGGTGGGGGAAAGTCCAACGAAGCACAGCAATCGGCCCAGGCAGAAAATGAAAGATATGACAATTTGCTGAAGGATAAGCTCAATGTCTTTCAACCTCTTCCAGCAGCCGATGCCGGCTTGGATCCCAAGCTGGTGAACCTGGGTCGCCATTTGTACTTCGATACCCGCCTTTCCAAAAAAGAAACTATTTCCTGCAATTCGTGCCACAACTTGGCCACATATGGGGTGGATAACAAACCCACCTCGCCCGGGGATGAAGGGAAAAACGGCGACCGCAACAGCCCCACCGTGTACAATGCCTTCCTGCACACGGCACAATTCTGGGATGGCCGGGCCGCTCATGTGGAAGAACAGGCCGGAATTCCTATCTTGAATCCCATTGAAATGAATATTCCAAGCGAGAAATTTTTAATGGATCGCCTGGCTAAAACAGACCTCTATAAACAACTTTTTTCTGAAGCATTTCCTGGTGAAAAGAATCCGTTCACCTATGATAATCTGAAAAAAGCCATTGGCGCATTTGAGCGCACACTAGTGACCCCCACGCGCTTTGATAAATACCTTGCCGGAGATAAATCGGCGTTAACGCTTGAAGAGAAAAAAGGCCTGATGTCTTTCATTTCCACAGGATGTACCACTTGCCATATCGGCCCGGGATTGGGCGGCAATATGTTTCAGAAATTTGGTGTTCATCATCCTTATTGGGAATACACCAAAAGCGCCAAAATCGATGAGGGGAAAGCTGCTGTTACAAAAATGGAAGCCGATAAATACGTATTTAAAGTGCCTTCTTTGTACAATGTAGAAAAAACGTATCCTTACTTCCATGATGGCAGTGTCAGCGATCTGGGTGAAGCCGTAAAAATCATGGCCAAGGTGCAGCTGAATGTGGACCTGCCGCAAGAAGAGGTGCAAAAGATTGTAACCTTTCTTAAAAGTCTGACGGCGGACATTCCAGCCGATATGATGAAGAATCCTTTCCAAGCCTCTTAAGTGGCTTTTCAATCGGGCTTGAAAAGGCATCATTTTTTGTCCGGACACGTCGTCCGGATTTTTTTTATTTCTCTTTTGTTCCCTGATATTTTTTATAAACCGTTTTTATGGGCTCAGATTTTCGAGCCGGAGTTCTTGTGGGTGGAATATCGAAGGATGGATCTGGGGGCGCCCACTTCCACGCTCATCCCTTTTGGAAAAAGTTTTCAAAATCCTTCTATTTCCATTTTATTCTCACGCGATGCCTCCACATACTCTTACTTCATTTCATTTTCAGATTCTGTGCAGCTTCTTCAGGCAGAAATCCAGGGCCGATTTCGAAACATGCCAGATTTCCTCCTGCTTTCCCATGGTTTCCAAAGCTGGTCCGAGAGCCGATACTTAGGACCCGGAGACAAACAAAAGCCGCCTTCGGCCTGTATTCGTCCATTTTCCAGATATTATGGGGATACCGAATTCTTTAACTATAAGCAATGGCGGAGTTGGCAGCATTCCTGGAATTTCACGGCAGTTCCTCTCGCTCAGGATACGGTGGAGCTGTTGGCCTCCTTAAATGAGAACGAGGCGTACACCTGCATCCGCTGGAATTGGAAGGCGGGGTGCTTCGTCATGGCGCGCGATGTGAAGGGAAAGTGCGTGGGCTCTGAACCTTGGCCACTCTTTGAGGTGTATCACCAAATAGGGCCATGGGAGCGTGTATGGAAGCAATGGGCCCTCTTGTACGAGGGATCCAAACCGTATCGGCCGGCCGATACGCTGCGTGGCTGGACAAGTTGGTATTACCATTACAACAAAATTGATGAAAACCGCCTTCTTGAAAATGTAAGAGCATTTTGTGAAGAGCCCGTGCAAGTGATTCAGATTGATGATGGATACCAGAAGTCCGTGGGAGAGTGGACCCTCACCAACGAAAAATTTCCACGGGGCGTCCGGCCCATAGCGGATAGTGTACACCGATGTGGAAAAAAAGCCGGCATTTGGGTGGCCCCTTTTGTCGTGAGCCGTAGGTCTCAAGTCTTCAGGGAACATCCGGACTGGCTGTTAAAAACGCCTGAGGGAAAACCCTTACGCGTGGGTTATAACCCGCTCTGGGGCGGCTGGTATTATGCTTTGGATTTTTACCGACCAGAAGTGCAGGATTACCTTGGGGCAGCTTTAGATACCCTACTTCGGGCCTGGAACTTTGACTTTCTGAAAGCCGATTTTTTATTTGCTGTGGGGGTGCTGCCCCGTCCCAATAAGAATCGAACGCGGGCCGGCGTGATGTCGGACGCCCTGGAATGGCTGCGCAAAAAGACCGAGGGAAAAGATTTGTTGCTGTGCGGGGTTCCCTTAGGCCCGGCTTTCAAAAAAACAGACTATTGCCGTATAGGCAACGACGTGCATTTGAGGTGGGATATGGGACTGCTTCAACTTTTAAGGGCGCCGGAGCGTCCGTCCACCCGGCTCTCCATCCAAAACACCTTGACGCGGGCGCCACTCGGAGGGCTTGTGTTCCAAAACGATCCGGATGTTTTTATTCTGCGTGAGGAGCGTCAGCATTTATCCAAGGAACAAAAAGAATTGCTCTTTCGGGTCAATACGTGGCTGGGGGCAATATTGTTTACCTCCGACAATCCTTCCCGGTATTCTGCTGAGTTGAGAAAACAATGGCAGTCTTATTATAAGACACCTGAAAAGCCCGCTGCCACACCCAGGCCCCTGGGCGGTAATAAGTGGTTGTTGAAGTCCGAGCAAAAAGATGAAGTGTGGGTATTGGATTTGAAAAAAGGAAGGATGTATTCCATAGGTTCCAACTCCCGTCCGTGAGGGCTATTTTTGGCAGGGGGCAAATTGCGGGTTCTGCTACAAAGCGTCGGGATTTTTTTTCTTATAAAAGGGCTTGAGCATGCGCTCTAATCACGCGTGAGTTCCTGGAACACATCTTCGAGGTTGCGCTGACGCGCGGTGATTTCCACAATGGGATTCTGTGAAGTCACAGCCCAGTCAAACAATGATTTCCGAGCTATATCGGAATCTTGCGTGGTGATTTCAAATGTTTTCCCGTCTGTGTTTTGCCGCACGTGCAAAACGCCCTGCACAGATTTCAAATCTGAAGGTTGAACATGTTTTTCAAATTGTACATTCAGGACATTGCCTACCCCGCGGCGCCGAAGACTGTCCACGGATTCATCGGCCCGGATACGACCTTTGGCTATGATGGCTGCGCGGGTGCAGATGGCCTCCACTTCTTGCATGATGTGGGTGCTCATTATCACAATGCGGGCGCTGCCCATCTCGCGGATGAGAAGACGGATTTCCTGCACCTGATTGGGGTCAAGGCCGCTGGTGGGTTCATCCAGAATGAGCACCTCGGGCTGATGTAAAAGAGCTGCCGCAAGCCCAAGTCTTTGCCTGTAGCCCCGGGAGAGCATACCGGCTTTTTTGTGGGCTTCGGGGCCCAGGCCCGTTTGGTCAATCACTTCCTGAATTCTGTGTCTAATATTCTTCAATCCAAAGACTTGGGCTCGAAATTCTAAATATTCGCGCACGTAGAGGTCTCCATACAGGGGGTTGTTTTCCGGAAGGTAACCCATGGAGCGACGGGCTTTCACTGTATCCGTTGCGACATTTATCCCACACACACGAACGTCGCCGAAATCCGGGGCCACATAGCCTGTGATGATTTTCATCAAGGTGCTTTTCCCGGCTCCATTGGGCCCCAGCAAGCCAAATACGCCCCCCGGACGGATGGTCAGATGCACATCGTCCAAAGCTTTCTGGATCCCGTAGGATTTGGAAACACCTGAAATTTCCACCATAACGCTGGGGGTTAGGTTTTTCTATACGGCAAAGCGTTTGGCCACAAGTTCCCGAAAGCGCTTCACAGTTTCGCTTTCAGGATCCCATTTGTAGAGATCGGCCAATTCATTTAAGTAACTTTCTGCCGAGGCTTTATCAGGCGTATTATTCAGAGTGTCCAGGGCCGCGTGGTAGGCATGGTTTTCGCCGCCAAAAAGTTCATACATAAAATGAAATTTATCGGCCAGACTGATGGCTTTTCGCAAGTCGTCCACCGGCATCAGGCGCAGACGGTCAGCCAGTACAGTTTCTGCCGTTTCAGCCATGGGGGGGGCTTTTTTGGGGCTCGGTTCTTGGAGTGGAGCCGGGCTTGCCGGAGCCGGGACGGATTCGGGAATGACGCTGGCAGGCGGGGTTGTTGGAGCGGTGGACGGCTGAACCATCACTGCCTGCGTGAGGATAGCAGATTCTGATAATCCCACATCCTCAGATCTGTACGACCTTGGAGAGGCACCATATCTCTGGAGATAATTCAGGATACTGATGTATTCATACAAAGACCGCACATTGGCCAGAGTGGCTTCGAAATCGGTGCGTGTGGGGGCGGCTTGCGCGAGGCGCTCGGACTGGTGCACCAAGGCCTGGGCCGCATTTTTAATACGAACAATTAATTCTTCTTTGTCCATGCGCATTCAATAAACGGCAAAAATGGGGAAATTCGTTCCATCTTTGCTGCGGCCAAATCAAAAATATGAGCTCCTCAGGTTCCGGGCGCATTGAAGTGATTTGCGGGTCGATGTTTTCCGGGAAAACTGAGGAACTTATTCGCCGCTTGCGCCGGGCCGTCATTGCGCGCCAGTCGGTGGAAATTTACAAGCCTTCCGTGGATGTACGCTATGGCGATCAGGACGTGGTGTCGCACGATGCCAACCGTCTGTCCTGCACTCCGGTGGACTCGGCCATGAACATATTGCTCCTTTACAGGGGAGCCCAGGTGGTGGGGCTGGATGAAGCCCAGTTTTTTGATGACGGGGTGGTGCAGGTGTGTCGTGAACTTTCAGCACAGGGCGTTCGGGTGGTGGTGGCCGGTCTGGATATGGACTATCTGGGAAGGCCCTTTGGCCCCATGCCGGCCCTTATGGCCATCGCCGATGACGTCCTGAAAGTACATGCCATCTGTATGGATTGCGGTCAGGAGGCCAGTTTCTCCTACCGCATGGCCAAAGAAGAAAATTTAGTACATCTGGGCGCGAAAAACCACTACAAGCCTCTGTGCCGTGCATGCTTTAACCGACGCCAGGGCCGTCTGCATCCGGATCATCCATGAACAGATGGGCCATTAGCAGCATTAAAACAGTTGCGGCGCTGACGGGCTTATTTCTTGCTTTTGCCTTGTGGTTTCGCTTTGCCACGAAGCACATTCCTCCCTCACTGTCGCCCCGCGACCAAACTCTTGTGGATTCGCTCGCTGCATTAACCCAGGATTCGGTTTTCCAACTCAAGTGGGGCTGCTTGCGGTATCATGAAGCAGGCCTATGGGAGTTGTTCCTGCGCGGGGATCCTGTGGCACGGGGCGCAGCTCACGGCCGGTTGATGAAACCTTTTTTACGATTCCAGGAACGAGCCTTCATCGAATTTATTCGGACCCTTATTCCTTCAGAAAGTTATCTGGAATGTCTCAAATATGCTGTCGCGTTTTTTAATAGAAACATTAGTAATTATGTGGCGGATGAATACCGAAAGGAGCTTCTGGCTTTATCGTTTTTTCATGACGACACTTTCAATTTTATAGGGTCTCGGTACGAAAGAGTTTTGCAATACCATGCAGCCCATGATATTGGGCATGCCTTGCAGCCTTACCTGCCGGTGGCCTGCAGTGCATTTGTTGTGTGGGACAGCCTTTCCCGTGATGGAAAACTCCTTTTGGGCCGCAACTTTGATTTTTATGCCGGTGAGGCTTTTGCACGGCACCGCGTGGTTCAGTTTGTCCATCCCAACCGGGGATATCGGTTCATTTCTGTAGCCTGGCCCGGCTTCTGCGGCGTAGTGTCAGGGCTTAATGAAAAAGGCTTGGCAGTCACGATCAATGCCTCGGCTTCGCGTCCCCCCTTAGCTGCTAAAACACCGATATCTCTTCTCACCCGTCAGATTCTTCAATACGCCGGTACCATTGAAGAAGCTATCCAAATGGCTCAAAATACGGAAGTGTTTGTAAGTGAAAACATTCTGGTGGCCTCAGGCTCTGAAAATAAAGCGGTTATCATTGAAAAAACGCCTGAGGCTCAGGCCGTTTTCACGCCGTCAAGGCCGCCGCTGGTGTGCACCAACCATTATCAGACGGAGGCGCTCCGGAACGATCCCTACCATCAAAGCCATATTATTGTTCCCGATTCCCCGTATCGGTGGGCTACCCTTCAGGAACTTCTGAAGGGACAAACAGCCTGGGATGTGCCTGCCGCGGCCGCTTTGCTCCGGCGGCGCCAGGGTATAGCCGGCGAGTCCTTGGGCTTTGGCAATCCCATGGCCATCAATCAGTTGTTGTGCCATCATGCGGTCATAATTCAGCCCGGCGAACGGAAAATTTGGGTGGCCGCTCCGCCTTTCCAGATGGGCGCTTTTGTTTGCTACCAGTTAGATTCGGCATTTTCCCGCCTGGCTGCCGGAAAGTCTCCGGCCTGGGACGAAGGCTTTCTTCCACCGGATGCTTTTCTCACATCTCCCGAGTGGCAACGCGTTCTCCTCTACCGCCGGCTGGAAGATCTGGTGTCCTGGTTTTCCACGCGCCCTCGAGTGCGTACTAAGCTTTCAGACACAGTTTTATCCGCACTGATAAGTTTGAATCCACATTTTTACAGAGCCTATAAACTGGCCGGCGATGAACTCTGGAGACAGAACCGCCGAAGAGAAGCCGCCCTCATGTATAAAAAGGCGTTGCGTTGCTCTCTGCCGGATAAGCGCGAAGGCATAGTGATGTTGGAAAAAATAAAACGTGTTTCAGATTTATAAATCTAATCCTTTTAAAATCATGCGAAAAATCTTCCTTCACTGCGTCGGTGGGTATTTTTTGATTTTAGTAAACTGTGTGCATGGGCAAGTTGTGAACACACAGTTTGGCCCCGTGAAAGGGATACTGAATGGCAGTGTTTACCAGTTTCTTGGTATTCCCTACGCCACGCCTCCCACCAAGGAGTTGGGGTTACGCTGGAAACCTCCGCAACCCCCTCCGGCCTGGACCGACACTCTTCAGGCCCTAAACTTTGCCCCTGCATGTCCTCAAAAGCGTTACGAGCAGGGTGATACCAGTTTTGTCATCGAAGGCAGTGAAGATTGTCTGTATCTTAATATTTGGACTCCTGCGCTTGCCCCTTCCTCCAAAGCCGTAATGGTCTTTATTCATGGAGGCGGCAACCAACAGGGAAGCGCCGGACAGATCACCGGCGGAACCGCCATTTACCATGGAAAAAATTTGGCCCAACGCGGGGATGTCGTCGTGGTGACCCTTCAATACCGACTGGGGGCCTTGGGTTTTTTGGTTCATCCCGGATTGGAAGCTGAGAATCCTGCCGGAACTTCTGGCAATTTTGCCGTGCTGGACCAGATTCTAGCCCTCCAGTGGATTCGAAACAATATAGCTGCTTTTGGCGGAGATCCAGATAACATAACCTTATTCGGGGAAAGTGCCGGAGGGGTGAATGTTGGCAATCTGATGATCACCCCTTTGGCATCCGGGTTGTTTCACAGGGCTATCATTCAGAGTGCCGCACCCAATCTGGTGGCCTATCAGGACGCCCGCACAAAAGGTGTCAACTGGGTGAATAATTACATATCCACCGGCACCGAGGCGCAAAAAATTGATTTCATGCGACAGCTGGAGGCGGATCAGCTGGTGATATTTGATCCCCAGCCCCTGGCCGGAGGCCTTGTGCAGGGCACTTGGCAGCCGGTGATGGATGGCATTATTTTCTCGGACTTCCCTCGCACAGTATTTCAAAGTGGGAATTTTAACAAAGTTCCTTTGCTTTTGGGCTCTAATTCCGATGAAATGAGCTTATCTGCGCCAGCAGTGGTAACGCCGGCCATGGTGACCCAATTGATTTCCACCTTGCTGCCACCTGCATTTCAAGCCCAGGCTCTGGCATTGTATCCGCCCGGAGCATCGAATGCCGAGGCCCGAAATACTTATGTGCAGTTGCTCTCGGATGTGCAATTTACGGTGCCGGTGCGCCGCACAGCAGAATGCGTCAGCAAAAACCAAAGCGCTCCCGTGTGGCGGTATTATTTTTCATTCCGACATACATTGCCCCAATTGGCCGTCTTCGGGGCGTATCATGGTATGGAACTTTTCTATGTTTTCAACACCTGGGAGAACGCTACGCTGGGCCAGGGGCCTCTCTTTAACCCTGCGGATGATTCGGTTCAACAAGTCATGTTGCAATATTGGACGCATTTTGCCCGAACCGGGAACCCCAATAAGCCGGGCCTCGTAGATTGGCCCGTGTATCAAAGTCCGCAAGATTGTTACCTGGAAATAAAAGCTTTACCGAATGGCCTTCAGTGTGGCTTGCGCACGGCAGAATGCGATTTCTGGGATGCTGTCACACTCTATACCGGTTGCACATCCACCGGCATGGAATTCAATCAAACCCCTAAGAAAAAAACAGTTTTATATCCAAATCCGGCCATAGATTTTGTCTATTTTAAAGGGGAATTTGAAGCGGATTGCGCAGAAATTTGGGACTGCCATGGAAAAATTCTCCGCACACAATACCTGGATCAAGGTGCTGCGATACATGTTGGCGGTCTGGCCAGAGGAATGTATTGGATTAAATTAAGTTCAAAATCTTTCTGGATAATTGAGAAATTATTGATATATTAAAAAGATAAATCAGTTTCTATATTTTGTTTCGATATTTCACAAAAATTTATCCAAATATCTGATATTAAGCCAATTTTTTTAATTTATATTTGGGTTTATGTAATGAATTTAAAAGCTATTCTTCCTTTGGATTAGCATACCCATATTTGCCTTTCCATAATTTACTAAGATATTCTCTAAAACGATTTTCTGAAAGATTTGCAGCAGGCGTATAGAAGCGGGTGCCGGAGAGATTTTCAGGAAGATATTCCTGATGGCTGAAATGGTTTTCGAAATCATGGCTGTATTGATAATCCCGGCCATAACCCAGATTTTTCATAAGGGTGGTCGGTGCGTTGCGCAGATGCAGAGGTACGGGGACATCTCCTGAACGACGCACGGCCTCTTGGGCATCAAGGATGGCTTTATAGGCGCTGTTGCTTTTGGGGCTGCAGGCCAGATATATGGCGCACTCTGAAAGAATGATACGGGCTTCCGGAAAGCCCACCATGTCAGCCGCCCGGAAAGCGGCTTCAGTCAAAACCAAAGCGTTGGGGTTGGCCAGGCCAATGTCCTCAGCCGCCAGGATCAGCATGCGACGGCAGATAAAACGCAGGGATTCGCCGCTTTCTATCATCCGGGCCAGGTAATAAACGGCTGCGTTGGGGTCGCTGCCGCGCACCGATTTGATGAAAGCGGATATCACATCATAGTGCATGTCCCCTGTTTTATCATACCGCAAAGTGTGGCCCGATGCGGCAGTCTCCAGGTCCTGGGCAGTGAGCACGAGAGGCCTTTCAAGCTTTAGTCCGGCGGCTAGTTCCAGAACATTCAGCATCCGACGGGCATCGCCCTGGGCCAAATGCAGGAGCGCGGACCATGCCGCATCTTCCATATGCACTCCGGACAGTGCGGAATCCTGTTGCAAGGCTCTTTGGGCTAAAGTGAAAAGTTGTTCCTCATTCAGAGGGTGAAGCACGAACACACGGCACCTGGAAAGAAGAGCAGCGTTCACTTCAAAGGAAGGATTCTCTGTGGTGGCGCCGATAAGTGTGACCACGCCTTTTTCAACCGCGCTGAGCAAAGCATCCTGCTGGCCTTTATGGAAGCGGTGTATTTCATCAATAAAAAGAACAGGGGCTTTCTCCCCGGCGAAAAGACCGCGTTTTTCCGCTTGCTGAAGGGCTTCGCGCACTTCGCGCAGTCCGCTGTCGGTGGCGCTGAGCGCCAGAAGCTTCCGCCCCGTGGCTTCTGCCAACAGGCGGGCCAAAGTGGTTTTCCCGCATCCGGGCGGGCCCCACAGTATCATACTGGGCAAAAAACCGCTTTCGGCAGCCGCGCTGAGAGGTTTTCCTGGCCCCAGAAGGTGCTCCTGTCCCACCACCTCTTCCAGACGGCGGGGCCGCATGCGTTCCGCCAGAGGCGCTTGGTCGCTCATGGAACAAAGGTATCTACACCGGCCTCGAGGACTTTCTTAAAATTTTCATCGAAAGGCCGTTGTGTTTGTTTTTGGAAAATTTTTAGGGACAATCGGCCGGCCTGTAAGCCACACCCTGCGGAAGGCTGGGGGCAAATTCCTTCAAAGCCTGACAGGCTTTTCTCAGGCCTCCTGTGTCCCGACATGAAACGTAGAAAGAAACCACGCTGTCCCCGCAAATTCGGTTGTTTGGAATGCAGATTTGACCCACCGCACATCGGCCCTCAAAAGGAATTTGTCTGAACCATGAGTCATAGATAACCATCAGGTCGTAGGAGAGGGCATTCAGGCTGTCCGCTACTTTTTCAGGTGCGTATAGCCAAAGCCGCAGAATGGAAGACGTGCCAATACCAACCATATCCACAACTTCGACATCGGCTTTGTAGCTGATTAAGCCGATGTCGTTGACGGCTACTATTTTTTTAGGAAAATACTGATGGAGAAAGCGGGCTATTTGCCACTGTTGGTCATGGATATTCTGATGCGCCGCCCGGAGCAGTGCATAATTTCCTATTCCTAATTGCGTGACAGAATTCAGGGTCAAAAAACCGCACAATGCCAACAGAATGCGATATCTAAAATTTTGTCTGCGCAAATACTGCCAGTTTAGGCTTGTGCCCATTGTGACCCCGATCATGGCCATCAGGTAAGCTTCGTAACGAAAAAGCCAACCTACACCGCCCAGCGTCATGTGGGCTAAAAGGGTCAGGATCGTGCAGGCTGGAAGGGCGGCCTTCTGCCAAAAGATGTTCGTTTTTAAATTCGAAAAAAATGAACCTGTTATCGGTTTCGCGTGGGATAGGCTCACCACAACCAAAGTGGCCAGGCTATACAGATGGTGTTGGTTGCTAAACAGGGTAACCAGGGCGTCCCGCACCATCTGTCCAAGGGTTTCACCCTGCAGGCGCAGCCGACTTTTTGACAAAACCGAGTTTGGCAAAAAAAATTCCGCATGTGCCATGCACCAAAAGCCAAATAGAACCACCGGAGCTAATAGGAAGAACGCAGCTGAAAAAACTTTTCTCCAGGGAGCGCCGCCCCAAAGAGCAAAAATTAATAGGAGGAGTCCGGGAAAAAGCAACTCATAGCGCACAAGCCCCGCCCATGCCAGGGTAGCCCAAAATAACTTTTGTTTTTTCCCGTCGGCATATTGCGTTCTTTGCCAATCCCGGAAAGACTGCATCATGAAAAGTACCATAAGAATCTGAAGCGGCGCTTCCATGCCCACAACCACCTGAATGGGCAGCAAAGAAGCTCCGACGACGAAAAATGCCGTGAGGAAAAAAGAAAATGGATACGACCGAAAGAACAAATACATGAAAATCAATATTCCATTCGCCAATATTCCATTCAAGACCAATGGAATATAGTCGTTTGCGCCAAAAAGCTTAATCGCAAGAGACAATAAACATGTGAAAAAAGGAGAGGAGGACGCGGAAGAAAACTGTCCCGGGTTGATGCCCCATGTGTTGTGGAAGGCTAGGTTGCGGGCTACAGCTAAGTGGATATAGGTATCGTCTAAGGGGTAGATATAATGGCCCAATCGGCGCACAACTCCCCACGCGTGATAAAGGATAGATCCGTTGAGGAGCACCGCATAAAGGATCAGCAGAACCAAGGTAAAAATCTGCGGAGGGAGTTTTCTAAAAAAAGCTACCCTTGCTGGATTAACCATCCTGTATACGTAGGAACAATCTTAATACAAAATAAAAAACCCGGTCGGCCATTTCCTTCAGCCAGACCTATGTGAAAATTTAAAAATAGAAGTCCAGAACTGTTTTACCAGTTGATGAAGGCCTTATTAAAAATGTCCTGTGTCAGTTGTTCCACGATGATGGGTATCAACTGAGTTTCCACTTCGCTGAGGCTTTGGGTGGCACTGAAGTCTGCGAAGCGGGAAAAGGAGGCCTGGAAGTTGTACTTAGGATCCGGCTGGCAGGTATAATTGACCTGTATGGTGACGGTTAACCGGTTCTGGGATACCGTTTCATTGCCCTGGGCCGCCACAGGAGAAACGGCATAACCGGTGACGGCGCCGTCAAAACGCAGGTCGCTTTGCGCATCACCCAGGCGCAGCCGGGTTTCGCGGATAAATTTGTCCTTGAGGGCCTCGGTAAGGATTTGGGAAAAGCTGGGATTGGCCAATGGGGCCCGGTTGGTGAAAAGGCTAATGTAGACGGTTGTTGCCTGGGGTGGGATGCTTTGTCCGCTGAGGGTCACATTCACTTTGCAGCCGTTGGCCATAAGCCAGATCGCGGCGACTATGGCGACAAAGGCTACGCCACAGATTCTCATTCTTCTATCCCGAATTCTTTGATTTTTCGGTAGAGGGTACGCTCTGAGATCCCCAGCTCAAAAGCCGCCCTGCGGCGGTGTCCATGGTACTTTTTCAAGGCTTTTTCTATCAGGTCTCTTTCTTTTTGTGCCAGAGAAAGGGATTCTTCGGTGCGCAGGGTGGTATCCTGAGGCGTACTCAAGGTCACCGGAGCTGGGGTGGAGGCGGCCGGAGGATGTACGGGGGAAGCACTGGAGGGCCGCACCACAGACAGCGTGGCCAGATCGCTCACCCCAGAGCTGCTTTGAAGAATGCCTAGGACGATTTTCTTCAGATCATTAATGTCCCGTCGCATTTCAAAAATGAGGCGAATCACATACTCGGGATTGTTGAGCAGACTTTCTTCTCCCGCCCCTGTGCCGCTCACCAGCACCGGCATGTGGCTCGATCCGGAATCCGGGAGGTATTGGCGTAAAGTCTCTGCAGAGACCAGCCGGTTTTTCTCCAAAATGGAAATTTGTTCTGTTATATTTTTCAATTGGCGAATGTTCCCGGGCCAACGGTAATTCATAAGAACCTCCACGGCGTCCTCCGTGAGTTTAATGGGGGGCATCCGGTAATTTTCGGAAAAGTCCGCAGCGAACTTGCGAAACAGCAGCGGAATGTCTTCCTTCCTGTCTCGGAGGGCGGGGATACGAATGGGAACGGTATTAAGTCGGTAGTACAGATCCTCCCGGAATTTGCCTTTTTCAATGGCTGCCAGCATGTTCACGTTGGTGGCGGCCACCACGCGCACATCCGTTTTTTGGACCTTGGATGAACCCACCCGAATGAATTCTCCGGATTCCAGAATGCGCAGCAAACGCACCTGGGTTTCGAGCGGCAATTCGGCCACTTCATCCAGAAAAATAGTGCCGCCGTTCACCACCTCAAAATACCCTTTGCGGGCTTCGCTGGCTCCCGTGAAAGCGCCTTTTTCATGACCGAACAATTCACTGTCTATGGTGCCCGGCGGAATGGCCCCGCAATTGACAGCTATGAAATTATTGTGGCGACGGGGACTGTATTGATGGATGATTTTTGAAAAGACTTCCTTGCCCACACCGCTTTCTCCAGTAATAAGTACAGTAAGATTTGTAGGGGCCACCTGCAAAGCCACTTCCAGAGCATGATCCAGAGCGGGAGACTGGCCTACAATGCCAAATTTATTTTTAACCTCCTGAAGGTTCATGAGAATATTAATTAATAAATTTTGAGGAGCAAAATTAAAAAATGTGACAAAATGTCATGGGTTTTCCCGTCGGGTCAAGATAAACATGCCTTCGGTGTCCCAAATAACATCTTCTTCCTGAGCATGTGGAGAGAGGGGCAGGAACACCTCCTCGCGTGCCAACACTTCGACGGTTTGCCAGGCTTTCATTTTGGAAGGGCGCCAGCGGACTGGCAAAGCAAAATCCGGTTCATCCGTTTCCCATCGCAGCCACAGTCCATTTTGACCCTGATGTGCGCCAGACCTGTACAGAAGGGTGGGTAGACGGGTGTGGCGCAGATACTGATAGCACACCGGCCGCACAGGCCATCCCAAATGACGTTCCATGAAGGCCAAGAGGGTTTCAGTATCCACAGTTTTGTAGGAAAAGGTGTCCAGGATGGCTTTCAGGGTTTTTAAGAAAATGGAGTCTTGGCCTGTGGCCGTGCGCAGAGTGTGCAGCATCAGGGCGGCTTTGGCATACATGTCCCCCGATCCCTGGGCGTTCACATGGCGGGGTGGCAGAATGGGTTTATCGTTCAGCACCAGACGTTTTTTACCCTTCATGTATGCCAGGGCTTTTTCAGGTCCGTAGCGGCATTCCACGTACAGGGCTTCGGCATAGGTGCAAAAACCTTCGTGGATCCACCAATCGGCCCGGTCGGATCCCGAAACTGCATTGCCCCAATACTCATGGCCGGCTTCATGCACAATAATAAAATCGAAATCCAGTCCGATGCCTGAATAGTCTTTTCCCAAATAGCCTTTCTGGTATTTGTTTCCATAGGCAATAGCGCTCTGGTGTTCCATGCCTGCAAAAGGGGTTTCAACAAGGGCGAAACCATCGCGTACAAAGGGATATGGTCCAAAATATTTTTCGAAGCAGGAAAGCATGGGCTTCACCTCTGCGTCGAAGTAGGTCTTGGCTTTGTCAGCATGTATTTTGAGAGGGTAATAATGTAAGTTTAAAAGTTTTCCGGAGGGCAGGGTGTAATGGCTTGAAAGCTCAGCATAATCGCCCACATTTAGACATACATTGTAAAGGTTGATAGGATACGACACCCGATAGACGAAAGAGCGCTTTTTTTTATTTTGATCAAAAGACGTGGCGGGCCACCCATTGGCAACAGCTACTAAAGGCTTTGGAACAGTGATTATTATCAGCATGCTGTCGGGTTCATCGGAGGGATGATCTTTACAAGGCCACCAAGCGCTGGCTCCCACATTTTGCACCGCTGTGCAAACCCAGGGCTGGCCTTGGGGATCCTGTGTCCACACAAAGCCGCCTTCCCAGGGTGGTTTAACGGCTTCGGCAGGAATTCCCTCCCAGGAGGTTTCTATCCATACTTCCTCTCCGGCCAGAAGGGTGCGCGGAAAAAGAACGAAAAACGCGTCCCCGTCTCTTTCAATTTTCAATTTACGGTTTTCCCAAAGCACCGATAGAATACGGAAACGGGAGGCCAGATCCATTTGAATTTTTTGAGTCTGCTCCAGCACTTTGAAGCGCATGGTGCAGGCGCCTTCAATGGATTTCCGCAAAAGGTCGGGCGTCACAGACAGCCGGTAGTACAACACATCATAGCAAAGTCGTTCCGGAGTCAATCGGCCTTTGATGGAATCGGACCTTGTAGGCACATCCTGAGCTTTCAAAGGTACCAGAAAGCCTGCCCAAATGACTAAAAGATAAAAAAAAGAGCGCCATTCTTGGGCTGGGAATGGCGCTATTTCAGGGTTGAGGGTAGAGATTTTAAATCCAGCCACCGCGCTTCAAAGCGGCTTTAATTCCGATTTTGTCAATGAGGCGCATGCCTTTGGCCGAAACTTTTAAAGTGACATATGCGTCTTCGTCTTCCAGGTAATAGGTTTTCTTCTGGAGATTCGGCTTGAAAACACGCTTGGTCTTGCGGTTGGAATGCGACACATGGTGGCCCCGCTGAATGGTTTTACCCGTGATATCACATATTCTGGCCATACAATTCAATTAATGGGGTGCAAAGATATAATTTTTTTACGAACCAACCCTTCCCGGGGTCCTTTTACTTTTGCAGCCATGGAAAAATTTTTGGTTACCGAGACGCCGGAGCCTCATAAGGAAAGAACTCGAACCATTCTCTCCCAACATCCTGAAATCCGTCAGTTGTTCGGAAAAAATGCCGCCACTTGTATCATCCTCCTGGCTTGCGTAGCGGCGCAATTTTTTGGGGCCTGGTGGCTCCGGGATAAGGCCTGGGGCTGGTCTCTGGTGGCCGGCTGGTGTGTCGGGGCCTTTGTAGTCCATGCGTTGTTTGTCACCATCCACGAAGCCGCGCACAATCTCATTTTTAAGGCACCCTGGGCCAATAAGCTGGCCGCTGTGGTGGCCAATTTGCCTTCCGTGATACCTTCTGCTATTTCATTTCGGCAGTACCACCTCAAGCACCACGCCCATCAGGGCCATCCTTCTTTAGATGCCGACCTGCCTTTTGAATGGGAAGCGCGCTGGGTGGGGAACCGTGCCTGGCGAAAGGCGCTTTGGCTTTTCTTATTTCCAGTTTTTCAGGCTTTGCGGCCCGTGAGGATTCAGGGAGTACCTTTCTTGAATGCCTGGGTGCTGTTCAATTGGTTCACGACATTTGGCGCGACGGGTCTGGTATTGTATTTCTGGGGATGGAATGCCCTGGCCTACCTGTTTTTTTCTTTCCTTTTCAGCATTGGTTTGCATCCTCTGGGAGCCCGTTGGATTCAGGAGCATTATCTGGTGGCACCGCCCCAAGAAACCTACAGTTATTACGGCCCCTTGAACAGCTTACAAATGAATATCGGCTATCATAACGAACACCACGACTTTCCCTCTGTGCCCTGGAACAAGCTGCCCGAGGTGCGTCGGTTAGCGCCGGAGTTCTATGACACTCTGTATGCCCATACTTCATGGACTGGTCTTCTATGGCGCTTTATCACCGACTCTCGGATCACTTTGTATTCACGTGCCGTGCGGTATTCAGATCCCCGGCCAGCGCGCCTGGAGCAGACCTGAATCAAGAAGAAGGTTGGAACCAAATTGTTAGATTTCTTTCCCTGGTTATTAAAAAAAAGCCCCGCTTCAGAGGCGGAGCTTTTTAAAAAAGAACATCCATGAGCTTACTGCCCTTGTCCGGCGGAAAATCCGGGTTCGCCATCGAATGTGTAAAGGTTTTCGGTTTTAATGATTTCGAATCCAGCCTGTACTATCTGTTGCATCAGATTCAGCACATCTTGCGGCCCGGAGGGTTTCAGTTCTTCGCTTTTGAAGCGGCAGCGCCAGTGATCGGTGCAGAAAGTTTCCGGAAAGCCGCCGGGCCACACTTTAGTGCCCCGGTTGGTGATCATGCTCAGTTCCATGTGCCCGGCTTTAAATTTTTTGAGGGCTTCACCCAAGCGATCGGCATTGCGGTCCTTGTGATGAAGAAAAATGTCTACGCCGATGAGTTCTTTTTTGGCCGGTTGGGTGTCGGAAGGCCGGATGTGGAAGGTGGCGTTGGAAAATTTCACCGGTTTTAAGGTTTGTGGTTTTCTTCCCAGGCGCTCGATGACGGCGTCTGCAAATTCACGCGTCCCCACTTTCACTTTGGAAGTATCTTCCTTGAAAATATCGTAGGTGTGAATGCCTTCCTCCAAAGTGCAGAGCCAGGCATTCTGGACCCGCTCGGCGACATCGGCCTGCCCGATGTGCACCAGCATCTGCACGGCGCCCAACAGCAGCCCGGAAGGATTGGCCATATTTTGACCGGCGCGCCGGGGTGCCGAACCGTGGATGGCTTCAAACATGGCCACTCCGTCGCCAATGTTGGCCGAGCCGGCCAGACCCACCGAGCCCGTAATCTGGGCAGCGACGTCCGACAGGATATCTCCATACAGATTGGGCATCACCACCACATCGAAGGCTTCCGGGGTGTCGGCCAGTTTGGCGGCACCTATGTCCACAATCCAGTGTTCCTTTTCCAAATCCGGATACTCTGCGCCAATTTCATCAAATACCTTATGAAAAAGACCATCGGTCATTTTCATAATGTTGTCTTTAGAAAAACAGGTTACTTTTTTGCGGCCGTAGGCGCGGGCATATTCAAACGCGTAGCGCACGATGCGCTCGCAGCCTGGCCGTGAAATGAGCTTCAGGCATTGCACCACTTCGTCGGTCTGGCGGTGTTCGATGCCCGCATATAAATCTTCTTCATTTTCCCGGACTATCACCACATCCATCACCGGATGTTTGGTTTTGACAAAGGGATGATAGGACACGCAGGGGCGGATGTTGGCATAGAGCCCCAGCACTTTCCGCACGGTCACATTCAGGCTTTTGAAACCGCCGCCCTGGGGGGTGGTGATGGGCGCTTTAAGAAACACTTTAGTACGACGCAGCGATTCCCAGGCCTCCGGTTTAATTCCGGAGGAATAACCGTCCATGTAAACTTTTTCGCCAATTTCAATGACCTCTTTCTCGATTTGGGCCCCGGCCGCCTCGATGATACGAAGGGTGGCCTCCATGATTTCTGGGCCAATGCCGTCGCCATAGGCAACGGTGATAGGAACTTTAGTGGAAGACATACGAATATTTTTCGGAGCGCAAAAAAAAGGCTTCGCCTCCACTTTTCCAACCCATATTGAAAATATGCACAATAACTAAACTTTAACAAGGTGCAAGGATGGTGACCGTATGCAAGCATACTAAATTTGAGGGTATGAAAACTTTCGCCCAAAATATTCTGTTGTTCCTCGCTCTGCCAAGCTTTTTGATGGCTCAGGACCCCGTTATCCAAACCGGGGAGGTGCTTCAGTGCGAAAAAGTTTTTTCCGCTTCACGTGATGAACTGGTAGCGCTCTGGAAAAAAAACAAAGTGTCGCGCTATATGGTGCCCGTGCGGTATGATGTGGATGTGTATGAAATTCTTTACACATCTCGTTATCCCAACGGAAATGTTGTAAGCACCAGCGGCCTTCTGTTTGTTCCTGTGATGCCTGAGAAAGCCCGTCGTCCTTTGCTCATGTTCAACCATGGCACACAAATTCGTCATGAAAGAAAAGTGGGTATGCGTGCGGAACAGGCCATTTGTATGGGATTTGCGGCGGACGGATATGTGGTGGCCATGCCCGATTATTTTGGCATTGGCAAAGGTGAGGGTATCCATATTTATCAACACGCTGAGTCCGAGGCCCAGGCTAACATTGACATGATTCGGGCGCTACGCAAGCTGGAAGACAGCCTGCACCTGCGGCTCAACGAACAACTCTTTATCTCCGGGTATTCCCAAGGCGGTCATGCTGCCATGGCCACCCATAAATTTATAGAAGAATGCTATGCGGAGGAGTTTAAAGTCACAGCCTCGGCGCCCATGAGTGGTGCTTATGACATGACGGGGGTGCAAAGCCGCGTGATGTTTGAAGAATATTCGCATCCCGCTTATTTGCCTTATCTGCTCAGCGGTTACAATGAAGTGTACAGGCTATTTTCAGACATCCGCAGAATATTTAAATCGCCTTACGATACTTTAGTCAAGCACTTTTATGACGGAAAAACGCGTTTTGACGAAATCAACAAACGGCTGCCCTCGGTTCCGGCTCAGATGATCCACGACGACCTGGTGGAGCAATTCAGATCTAATCCCAATTTCAGCTTTTTGCAGGTATTGCGCCAGAACGATGTGTATGATTGGCGGCCGCAAAGTCCCATGATGCTGTGCTATTGTCAGGCGGACGAACAAGTGGATTACCGGAATTCCCTGGTGGCTTATAAAGCTATGAAAGCCAAGGGTAGCCGCCATGTGTATCTGACCCATGCCGGCAAAAAATTCAACCACTTTAAATGTGCTCTTTACAGCGTCCTGTACACCAAATTTTTCTTCGACAGTTTTCGTAAAGGCCGTAAATATGGTTCCCGCGGACCCATTGTAAAAAGAATGATCCTGGGGGTGGCTAAGGCTTTTGCGGATTGACCAACGACATCTTCAGAGGCGGCATTCGCGGGGCTTTTTTAGCCTGCTTTCAGGAGGTCCTTTAATCCATGCAGCCGCTTCTACGGATGTCGGCTAAGGTGAACCGGGCCTCGGGCTGGCCGGCCAAAGAAAACAGATGGCCCCACAAGGCAGCCACATCGTCGGCTTCCAGTTCAGGAAAAGCCGGCATGGGGGGTTGGCCCCTTGCCGGTGAAGCAGAAATTCCATAACGCAGCAAGCACGGGAGAGAGTCGCCGATGACCTGAAGACGGCGCAGGTCGTTAATGGGAGGTATGAGTTGTCTCAGGCCTTCGCCCTGCGCTCCATGACAGGAGGCGCATTTTTCTGCATACAATTGGGCTCCATCCGGGTTGTCCGGAATAAAACGACAGGCCATGGCTCCGCTCCAAATCAGGAAAATGACCGCGCCCCACGAAGGTTTCATTGTGTGGTTTTTTCGTCCAGTAGGGTTCGGATGTGATCCATAAGGCGGTCGGTTTCCTCGGCCCGCGTACCATCATAAAACCCCCGGATGCGCCCTTGCGTATCCACCAGCACAAAAGCGCCACTGTGTATGAATCCCCCGGGGGCGCTGGCTTCTTCAGAGACAGCGATGGAATATTGTTGGGCCAATTCAAATATTGTGTCCCGAGGCCCCGTAAGCAAATGCCACCGCCCGCCGCCTGTGCCCCCCAGCCTTTGTGCATAGGCCTTGAGGACAAAAGGTTTGTCGTGCTCCGGGTCAATGCTGTGGCTGAGCAGGACTAGCCGGTTTTCGTGCAGAAAACTATCCCTCAGGCGTGCCATCTGGTCGGACATGCGCGGGCAAATGGTGGGGCATGTGGTGAAAAAGAAATCGGCCACCCAAATCTTTCCGGCCACATCCTCCCGGCATATTTGTTGACTATCTTGGTTGGTTAAGCAAAAAAATTCCGGGGCTTTGCCTAAGACCGGAGCAATTTTTTGCGAAACCGTGGAAATTTCAAACTTCCCAGATGTCCTTTCCCGGCAGGACCATGTCAGGAGAACTAATGAAGCCCCCAGGAAAATTTTACGGCCTTTTTTCAAGAAAAGCATGAGCAGAATCAATGGCTTCGGTGATGGCTTTTCGTACACCTAATATTTTTTCTTTCTCAGCCTGTAAATATTGCATCACCTCTGTATGTTCATACAGGCCAGCTCCTCCATTGTAATTGTGCATCCAATGCATCATGGAATCATCGGCCTCACGCAACCTCATAATAAGTTGCTGCGCTTTGTAGCGCAACAAGGTGTCCGTCATGTTGTGCACCAACAAACTGTCCACCATCCCTTGCAGTCGCTTTCTAAGCCTAAATAATTCCTCCGTGCGTGGCATCACCTCGTCGTGGATGGCCATCACTTCCGAACGAAGTGTTTCTTCCTTTTCTTTCTGAGACGGACCGCAGGATATACCAAAGGTCATTAATAGGAGGCTTAATGCGCCAACACAATTTTTTTTCATAAGGAAGCACAAAATTAAGCCGTGTAAAACCCTGAATTGTCTCACTGGTTGTGGTGATGGCGATGGAGGTGGATAATAAATCGCTCTGCTCTCAAAATAGTTTTCAAAATGTATAAGACATTCTTTTGAAATTCTCAGGAAACTGACAAAAGGATGTGGAAAATGCTGAAGAAAATCATTAGAACTTTTTCATTTCCACTTCGTACTTAGTAGTTTGATATGTGCATCGATATCCATCTGCGTCGGTTTCTATTTACTTGGAGTCCCTTTTTAATACTATTATCTGAATCCCAGCCCAGCGCCCAGACATCGACAACCCTCAACATCCCGGCTTACATTGAAAAATTTTCGGATGTGGCGGTGCGACATATGGTGGAATATGGCATTCCGGCCAGTATCACACTGGCCCAAGGTATCTTAGAAAGCGCTGCCGGCACCAGCGAGCTGGCCACTCAAGCCAACAACCATTTTGGCATTAAATGCCACGACTGGAACGGCGACACCTACACATATGATGACGACTCCAAAGGAGAATGTTTTCGGAAATATAAGGACGCTGTGGAATCCTATGAAGACCATGCGCTCTTTTTGACAAAGAGACCCCGGTATGCCGGCTTATTCAGTCTTGACAAGATGGATTACAAAGCCTGGGCGCGGGGCCTCAAGGCGGCCGGATATGCCACGCTGCCAGTGTATGCCGAAAAGCTGGTGGGATACATCGAAAAATATCAGCTTTTCAAGTACGACAGCATCGCCTGGAAGATGCTTAAAAACCTGCAAACTGCGGGTGATAATAAGACTGGAACGAATACCTCGGTGGCTCCCAGCCAGACCGCTGCGTCAGAAGCCACTGCCGGACTCCAGAAAACTGAAACAGCGCACAGAATTTCAGTGCAAAAGATGGAAGAGCGAAGGGATGATCTTTCCAAGACGCAACCTCGGAAAGTGGAGGTGCACAATGGCCTGAGGGCGGTGTATGCCCGTCCTGGCGATACCCAAGCTTCTCTGGCGCGAGAGTTTGAAATGGCCGAATGGCAGATCCGGCGGTACAACGACCTTCAGCATGGGGAAATTCCGGCCCCAGGCAGCCTGATTTATTTAGAAGCACGCTATGAGCAGCATCCCCAACTGGAAAAGGTGAGCACGGAACAGGAAGAAAATTGGCGCCGGCTGGCCGATCGCTACGGCCTTAAACCCGATGCATTGAAAAAATTAAATCCGCAGGTGGAGGAACCCATCCCGCCCGGGGTAGAAATAATTCTGCGAAGATTGTAATTTAGAACAGATCAGCACTCAAAAAGAATATCCGTCGCCTGTGTTTTTAAAGGGCTTCGGCCATAAGACGGGCCAGACGGCAACCCGTATCATAGCCAATGGCCACGCCCATGCCCCCCAGCCGTACGGCACAAAAAGTGCGGGCCCCCAAAGCCTGAACGATGGGCCGCTTGGTGCGGCCTTTCCCCATAAACCCCGTCCATTGAAATTCAAAGCCGAGGTTTTGGAGACCGGTGATGCGGGAGGCCAAGTGGGTTAAGTATAGGCAAATGTCTTCAGGAAGTTCCTGGGAAAGAGTTCTTTCGCGCACAAGATCGAGATGGCGCCCCCCTCCGATAAGAAACCGTCCATCCACAAACCGGAAATAGTTGTATCCGCCCTGGTGATGAAAGCCTGCCGGACTCAGATTCTCAGTTTTTCCCAACGGCTGGGACACCATCACCACGCCGCGGGCAGGATGGACGTCCAACCCAGGTATGAGGCGCTGCGTGAAAGCGTTGGTGCAAAGTGCCAAAAGGCGCACCTTACCTTCCCCTCGTGGATGCAACCAAATACGAACGGCGCCCTCCTCCTCCTGATACTTTTCCACATCCAGGCCCCACCACACCCGGATGTTTTCCCTGTGACAAAGGTTCAGAAGCGCTTGGTAGAGCATGGCTGAATCCAACACTCCTTCTAAGTGGTTGAAAATATAGTAGGCCTGGGATGGCAAGCCAGGAGGCGCCGGGGCCACACAGTAGGCGCCGTCCCCGAGTCCCAGGTCTTTGAATGCTGCGTTGATGTCGTCCATCCGGTCTTTGCAGGCTTCGAACACTTCTTTTTCCTCGGGAAAAAAGATTTCGTAGTTGCCGGTGGGAATGTAACCAATCGCCGCATCCCCCAAGGCATGACGCAGGTTTTGAAGCCCCCTGAAACGCTCCGCGCTCAAGGAAAAAACTTCGGACTCTGAGGCGGTTTGCAGGTCATCCAAAAGTTCAGAAAGGCTGCCTATGCAGGCAAATCCAGCGTTGCGGCGGGTGGCACCACCCACCGCAACGCCACTGTCCACGACGGTCACAGGCAACTCTGGCTTCAGGGCCTTCAGGCCTAGCGCCGTGGATAGGCCGGTGATGCCTGCCCCTAGGATCCACACGCCGTCCGGGGGAAACAATATTTTATGTTCCCAGTAGCTTAGCACGCTACCGTAAGTCAGGCCATGCGCCAACGGCGCAGAAGAACATATTCAAAGCCAAAAAGAAGGGAGAAATAAAACAAATCTCCCCAAACCTGATTAAAGAAAAAACTACCCATTATGTCCCCTCTGTAAAATGGAATTCCGGCGTACAGACATGCCCAAAGGCCGCTCAGGTTGGGCGGGTAGCCTGAATTGGGGGAAAGCCACACAAAAAAGTTGGTCACAAAATAAAATAAAAGCGAACTGCATAAGGATAGCGCCACGAAGGGCATGGCCCTGTGCCGTTGCAGCCTCCCCAGTGCAACTAACAATAGAAAGGCCAGATACACCCCTACCCCGGTGAAGCTCATTAAATATTCCTGAAAAGTTCCAAAGCCCCGCTGGATGGTGGACATGACCAAAGCATCACTTACCAAAAGCGCTGCAAATGTGAGAAAGCCTGCTTTCCAGATTTTATCCGAGCGCAATCCGGAATAAACCGCTACGGCCGATAATGGGGTGAAATTATAAGGGTGGGGCACAAGCCGAGTCAATACAACAGCCGCCACCACCAGTAAGCCCTGGATCAAAAAAGACGAAACCGGCTTCATAAAAGGTTCAATGAAATGATGTGCAAAGGTAATCCGGCGGCTTGAATCCCCCGGAGAGGACTCAGGCTCCGGATGCCCTTCCGCCCTGCATCAGTTTTTTGACCCAGGGAGAGATTAGGATCAAAAAAACACCGGCCATCAGGGCATACAATCCCAACTGTTGATAACCCTGCGTATAGGAATGTAGTTTTTCCAAATTGGAGGCGTCTTCGCGTGCCACGCTCATACCTGCTCCTAATAAACCAGCTACGTACTGACCGTATGCGCTGGCCAGAAACCACATTCCCATCATCAGGCCCTGAATGGGCTGGGGGGAAAGCCGGGTCATAAGGGATAGGCCGATGGGGGAAAGACAAAGCTCTCCTAATGTGATGATAAAATAGGCCAGAGTGAAAATTTCAAGGGAGGTCATGCCGTCAGAATCTGCAAAAAATATGGTTGCGTAAAAAGTGTAAAAAGCGGCGCCCAGCAGCAAAAATCCGAGACCGAATTTTATGACTGCATTGGGCTCCAGACCGCGCCGGCTTAACCACACCCACAGAAGTCCGAAGGGTGCGCTCAACGCAATTACAAAAAGCGAGTTAGAAGAATTGTTGACCACGTTCGGATCTATGGGAATTCCCCAAAGGGAATGCCTTAAATTGTTCAGAGCAAAAAGGCTGAGAGAACCGCCACTTTGTTCGAAAAAGGCCCAGAAAAAAATGGAAAAAACAATGAAAATGAGCGCCGCCAGCAGCTTCAAATTTTCCGGACGGCTGAAGCGGCGCATTTCCCACAAAAGGTACAGGAGTGTGAGAGGCCCAATGACGTACATGAAAAGATCCGTGTAACGCGTGTTGCGCACCATCACCAAAATCAAAGGCAAAACCACCAGAGAACCCAGGTACACGGCGTATTCCCACAATCTTTTTTTACGGGCGGGCCAGGCGGCAGGCAGGGGGCTTTGACCTATGGGCCCCAACTTTTTCCGGGTGATGTGAAAGTTCACAAGACTGATCGTCATCACCACCCCCACCAGGGCAAAGGCCAGACTCCAGCTGTGGTATTTGCCAACATACACCATTAAAATGCCGCCCAGAAGAGCGCCCAGATTGATCCCGGCATAAAATAACCCGAAACCCGCATCGCGGCGTGGATCGTTTTCATGGTAGAGCTGGCCCACCATCGTGGAAATATTGGGTTTAAAGAAACCGGTGCCAATGATGGAAAAGCAGGTTCCGATATAAAAAAACTCCTTTGGAGCCAGGGCTACAACATATCCCCCGATCATCATCAGGAGCGCACCCCAGTATAAAGACCGGCGAAACCCTAGAACTTTATCGGCAAATAAACCGCCGATAAAAGTGAAAGCGTACACAAAGGCTTGGATAGCGCCGTACTGAAGATTAGCCGCTTTGTCGGTGAGGCCCAGCTGAGATACCATAAACACCGTGAGCATCCCTCGCATTCCATAAAAGCAAAAGCGCTCCCACATTTCAGTGAAAAAGAGCGACCAAATCTGCGGGGGATATTGTCCCTCAAAGTTGCGTATTTGATCTATGCCGGGGGACGAAGCCCTAGTATCTTGACCCATGGGACAATGCTATACAACCCGGATTTAAAAAACAAATCACAAAGGTTTAATCTGCCAATTCATCGGTTTGTTTTTCTTTATATACCCCCTTTTTTCCCCTCTATGATGTGGGAAGTACAATAATTCATAAGTTTAAAAACAAAAGGTACATAGGGAGGCTTTCAATGGGTGCATTTTTGCGTGACGGTTATGCCGACACCTGTTCATATTCGAGCTTTAGTGGTACATCGCCTCCGCTATGGCGAAAAAGACCTTATCGTACGCTGCCTCAGCCCGGAAGCAGGCATCCAGGCCTATCTGCTAAAAGGCCCTGCACGTCGTATTTCTCCGGCCGAGAGGCTCAGCCATCCCGGAGCCTTGGTCCGGCTTAAGATTCTTCGTTTAGGCGCTCGGTCGTTACCAAAAATTTTATCAGCAGAGTCGCTCTTTCCACAATGGCACACTTTTTTTGAACCAGTTCGTTATGCGCAGGCGGCTTTTGTAGCTGAATGTTTACACCGATTTTTTCCGAACGACCAAGCTTGTGAGCCGGCTTATTTCGATTGGGCAGAAGAAATTCTACGGGGTTTGGAGCAAACGCCTTCAGGCATTCCAATGGGATGGCCTTTGCGTTTTTTGGCCGGTTTGTGCCGGGTGGCCGGCATCGCTCCCGTGACCACCGGTTATCCATCAGGTGCCAGCTTTCACCTGGTAGAAGCTCAGTGGATTCATGGCGCCGATGCCGGAGATGTATGTTTATCTCCCGAGTTGTCTTTGGCTTGGTTTCATCTTTTTGCGGGTAGGGAGCCCGGCGCTCTTCCCATTTCTCAGCGTCGGCTTTTGCTTCAGGCCTTGGTGCAGTTTATTCGGCTCCATCACAGCCCGGATTTTGAGGTGCGTTCTCCCGATATTTATTCGGGTCTCTTTTGATACATGGGCACACAAATCTATGGGGCACTTTTGTTTTTGGTTTCTTTTCCCATAGATGAAGGACTTCTGCTAAAATTCTACTTTTGCGCCCCATGAAACTGGCAGTGGATATTGGCAATTCGTATGTCAAATGGGCCATCCTTCGAGGTACGGACATTCTTTCTATTGACGAATTTGAACCCGCCAGCCTGCCGGTTAAAATACGGCACCTGGATCCCACGGCCGGCACCACGGGGATCATTGCCACCGTGAAGGCATTACATCCCAACATCGTGGCAGCGCTCAAAGAAAAAGGCCATTTCATTTTTTTAGATAGCAAAACGCCCATTCCCATTGCTAATAAATATCAGACACCCGAAACCCTTGGCGCCGACCGGATAGCAGCGGCGGTGGGCGGCAATATGGAATTCCGCGGGGTGGATTTATTAATTGTGGATTGCGGCACCTGCCTGAAGTTCGATTTTGTGAACCGTCAGAATGAATTTTTGGGCGGGGGCATTTCCCCGGGGCTTAAAATGCGTTTTGCAGCCTTGAACAATTATACCGACAAATTGCCGTTAATTCACATTCGTCCGGATCAAAAGGAATTTATGCTCATTGGGGATAATACGGAGAATTCCATCACTTCCGGCGTGGTGAACGGTATCGTCGCAGAGATTGATGGGATTATCAACAGGTATAAAGAGACACATCCGCACCTCCGCGTAATCCTCACTGGCGGCGACGCGCCATTTTTGAACGGCCGTATAAAGAATCCCGTTTTTCTCAGACAAAACCTCGTTATTCGGGGTTTGGCTGAAATATTAAATTTTCACGAAACACTCCATGCCTAAAGGGCTGCTGGTGTCCTTTATTGTATTGTGGGCGGCACCGCTTTCGGCCCAGTTTGGAGTCTTCTCACCCTATTCCAGGCTGGGCTTGGGAATGCCATATCACGACGTGCTCGCGCCGGCTGGGTTTCTAGGGGCTTCGGCTTCGGCAGCCCGAGGGCAAGCCTTGGTGAATCCGACCAATCCGGCTTCCTATTCGGCATTGGAAAACCTGATGCTCCAGTTTGGGATGGAGGCCCAACGGTACCGCCAGACGCGCGGCACCGAATATCAGACGGGCCACCATGCTTTTTTCAGTCAGTTTGCATTGGCTTTGCCGCTGCCTCCCAGAAAAATGGCGCTGGTAGCCGGGTATCTGCCGTTTACAGCGACGCGTTACCTGTATACCCAATCCGACACATTAATCACCCCTTCAGATACGCTTGCGGCAAAATTCACGTATGAAGGTTTTGGAGGGGTGGATAAATTTTTTTTGGGATGGGGCGCCACAGTATTTCCGGGACTGAGTGTCGGCTTCAACGGATTGCTGTATCTGGGGAATATTCAACGGGATAAGATTACAGAATTTCCTTCCGGACAGGGTTTCATCAACACGCGATTCCGTGAATCCCAGCGCGTCCGTGGGGGTGGGCTGGAATTGGGCTTACAATATCAAAAACAATTAAAAAAAATCCAATTTACAGTGGGCCTTTCGGGGGAGTGGGGGTTTTCAGCGCGCAGTCTGGAAAATTATCAAGTGGATTATTTCTATGGTAGTTACGGCTCCGATCCGCTCCACCGGGATACTTTGTATGCGGTGCGCAGCCGGGTGCATCGGCCGTCGGTTTTGAGAGCCGCTTTTGCCTTGGGGAAGCCCGGAATCTGGCAAGCTTATGCCGGATGGGACCAAAGTTTTTGGTCCCAGTACCGGCGGTCTGGAGCCGTGGAGAATCTGTTGGGAGACCGGGCCGCCCGTTCCTTGGCTGTGGAGTACGCGCCCTTTCGCAACAACGCTAAGGGTCTGATTTCCAGAAGCGTCTTTACCTTCTCAGCGCGGCACACCACCGAGGCTTTCCGCCCTTCTTCCAGCCCCTTTCAATCTTTTGGCATAGGATTTGGGCTATCATTACCCCTGCTCACCAACTCCCTCATGGACCGCAAACTGAGTTCCTGGTTGAGTGCCGGCATGGAATACAGCTTCACCCGGCATCCCAGCGCTGACGTAACGCGCCAAAATACCCTCCGGTTTATTTTCGCCGTGAGCTTAAGGGATAAATGGGCTCCAAAATTTAAGTACAATTAACTAATACATACTTTAATTGCAGTTTGAAGTAACTATGAAAAGCATCCT
This sequence comes from Flavobacteriales bacterium, assembly GCA_025055575.1. Lineage (GTDB taxonomy): Bacteria > Bacteroidota > Bacteroidia > CAIKAF01 > CAIKAF01 > JANWWQ01. The sequence continues at coordinate 87,086 of JANWWP010000034.1, forward strand.
ACAGCGCCGTAGTTTCCAAAATGCCCGGTTGGCAGTTTTAGCCGGCCTTCTTTGCATCAGCCGTTTTGAACTGGGGGCTCAGGTGGATACCATTGAAATTAAAAAGCAATACTCCATCTGCAAGGAATACATGAGTCAGAAAAATTACGTGGACGCTTTGCCGGCCTGGCGTTTCCTGTACCAGAATGCCCCCGAAAGGTACCAGGGCATTTATGTGTGGGGCAATGAATTGTTTAAGGATTTAATTAAAAAAGAAAAAGATCCATCCCGCCAAAAAGGGTATGTGGATACCATAATGATGTTGCACGATAAACGGATAGAGCTGGCCTCCAAAGATCCTCAAAAATTTGGTGATGTGGGCGATTTGAAAGGGCGCAAGGCTTTTGATATGATCAACCTTCGAAAGGACAGTGAGGACGAAATATTTCAATTGTTAAAAGAAAGCGTTGAACTGAGAAAAGAAAAATCTTCTGCAGCCATTCTTTCCAGCTACATGCAATATGCTTTCAACTTCCGCCGTGCCGGAAAAATGGACTGTGAGCAGCTTGTGAGCTTGTACGGAACTTTGAGCGAGTATGTGCAAGCCGGTTTTGCAGAAAAGAAAGACAGCGCTTACATAAAGGCCCAGAACAATCTCGATAAGCTGGCGGAAGTGTGCATGGATTGCAAAAACCTGGTGGACATCTACCAAAAGAGTTTTGATAAGAAAAAAGCGGATGCAGATTGGATTCAAAAAGCGGCCAGTAATCTGGAGCGGAAAGAATGTCACAAAAAAGATGAATTTAAAACTTTGCCTGTAGTAGGTCAGATTTTTCAGGAAAATGCCCGACTGCAAGGAACAGCCGATGCGTTTTACAAACTTGCCGTATTTTATTTTGGAATCAACCAAAACAAGGAAGGAGAGACATTTCTTCAGAAAGCTGTGGATCTGGAGCAGGATGCCGAGAAAAAAGCCCAGTATCTCTACCTTCAGGCCACGTTGCGTTTTCAGGCTAAGGAATATGCCGAGGCCCGTTCTTTGGCCCGCAGGGCCATTCAATTAAGACCCAATTGGGGCGATCCGTACATTTTAATAGGTGATATGTACCGCCAAAGCAGTTGTGGCGATGATGCCTGTTCTAAAGGTGGACCTGCCTGGGCCGCTGTGGATAAGTATGTACAGGCCCGTCAGGCAGATCCCTCCTGCGCCGATAAAGTGGCCTCGCGTTTGGCTGCCGCCCAAAATCTATATCCGTCCCAATCGGAATGTTTTTTCTTGAGTCTTAAAGACGGGGATAGTTACCGGGTGGGATGTTGGATCGATGAAAGCACCACCGTGCGCACCAAAAAAGATTAATTCCTGCGTTTTGCTAGGCCGGCGCCACCTGGGGACTGCCGTGATGTTCGGCCTGTGTGTTGCGGGCTGCACGGACACCCGTCAAAGCGCCCTGAAATACATTGAAACTACGGACACAGAGCCACCTTTTGCCCAAACTTTTGATGCCGACATGCGCTACACCGACTCCGGCATTGTTCGGGCCAGGTTGCTGGCCCCCGTGGTGCAAGATTTTAATGAAAAAGAAGGAGTGGTACGCCGCATGCCACGCACCTTCACGGTATATTTATTTGACCGCTCCGGGGCTTCTTCCGGCATTCTTCAGGCGGACAGTGGCGTTATTTTCTCTTACCGCGACGAAGTGAGCGCCTATGGAAACGTGCATTTCAGAAATGATGCGGGCGAGGAGCTCACCACCCAGGAATTGCATTTTAATACGCGCACTTTTGTGTTGTTCACTCAGGCTTTTGTGACGATAAAAAGAAATGGAGAAGTGATTTATGGCCAGGGATTAGAAGCCACGGATAACTTTTCCCGCTTGCGGCTACAGCGGCCTATGGGGCAGTTCTACATCCAGGACGATGCCGCTTGGGAGCCGAGCCATCCATAAAACCGCATTTCCCAAAGAAACATAGCTTTGCAAAAATGACCTCCTTCTGGCGCAGCTATGTCCTGTTTTCGCTTTTTTTGCGCGGAACCATACTGGTGGCTGCATGTGTGGTCACATGGCTCGAGGTGGTTGAGCGGGGGTGGCGTCTTTCGGCCTTGTATGTGGGGTTGACCTTGGCCGCTGGGTATCTAACTTTGCGAGGGTGGCGGCGTTGGCGGCATCTCAATAAAGAGTAATCTGGATATGACCGTTCCGGCTCTTGGACTCATCGCTCTGTGCTTGGTGCTCTCCGCATTGTTCTCAGGCCTGGAAATTGCTTATGTTTCCGCCAACCCCTTAAAAGTGGAGATTTTGCGCCGAAAAGGAGGCATTTCTGGCTTTATTTTAGGTTATTTCCGTGACCGTCAAGCCCGGTTTATTGGGACCATGGTGGTGGGTAACAATATTGTTTTGGTCTTGTATGGAATTCTCTTTACCGAAGCCCTTCAGCCCGCTCTGGAAAGCATTATTTACGGAACGTTTGGTGGCGTAGAGTCCGGGATTATCAGCATTTTGCAGACCCTTATATCATCTTTTATTATTCTTGTTTTGGCTGAGTTTCTGCCCAAAGCACTATTTTCTAACCATGCCGATAGCCTAATGAAAATTTTGGCCGGACCGGCATTTGTTTTATACGTGGTATTGTATCCTGTGGCGTCTGTGCTAATTATGATCTCGGAGGCCGCTTTGCGTCTTGCCGGAAAACCCAAAGAAAATCAAAGGACTTTTAGCTTAAAGGATTTATCCTACCTTGTGGAACAAAGCGAACAATCCGCGCAATCCGGAGTGGATGAAGAAGCCCGTCAGGAAATGCGCATCTTTCGGAAAGCTTTGGCTTTTCGAAATGCTAAAGCCCGCGACTGTATGGTGCCCAGAAATGATGTGGTGGCCGTGGACGTGGAGACACCCATGCCGGAAGTGGTGGCCCTTTTTGCCCGCACCGGATTTTCCAAACTTCCTGTATTCAAGGGAACTATTGATCACATCATCGGCTATGTGCACAGTTATTCCATGTTTTCTCATCCGGATAAACTCAACCAGTGTTTAAAACCTGTTCTCATCGTGCCGGAAAGCCGCCCCATCCGCACCATTTTGTCGGATCTCCTGGCCCGGCATATCAGCCTGGCGGTGGTGGTGGATGAATTTGGAGGAACTTCCGGCATTCTCACCACCGAGGATTTGATTGAGGAAATTTTTGGAGAAATTGATGATGAGCACGACCATGAAAAACTCACGGAAAGCATCCTGCCGGATGGCGGTTTTCTTCTGAGCGGACGCCTGGAAATAGATTATTTAAACGATAAGTACAAGTTTCAAATACCCGAAAGCGAAGAATACACCACACTGGCAGGTTTTATTCTCATGTTGGCAGGCACCATTCCTTCCGAAGGAGAAGCCTACACCTGGCAGCAGCTTCTATTCAAGGTGCGCAAAGTGCACAACGGCAGGATTGAGGAAGTGGAAGTGAGAAATTCAGAATAAAGCATTATCTTTGCAGCCGCATTGCCCGATCGTCTAATGGCAGGACGGCAGATTTTGGTTCTGCTTGTGTTGGTTCGAATCCAGCTCGGGCAACAATAAAAAACCTTTGCTTGCTAAAGACGTAAAAAATCCCTCCGTGTGAGGGATTTTTTCTTTATCTAAAACTTAGGAAAAGTCAGGGCTTACGCTGCTGAGGCTCCTGGGGATTGCGTCCTCCCGGCTGTTGTCCACTTCCAAACATTTCTCGGCTGCGGTCGCGAATGTCTTTGATGATGCCCGTACCCCCTTTTTCGCCCTCCTCCTCTTCGGTTTCCACCTTGCCGGGCGTGTAACCCATGGCACGGATCACCTGGTCGCTGATATCAAATTTGGCACTGGCAAACATTATCGTGGTGCTGCCCGCTTTGTCGAATACGATCCCATAATTTTTGGTTTCGGACAGCTCCTGAATCGTGGCATAAATCTTATCCTGAATGGGTTTGATAAGTTCCTGGCGCTTTTTAAATAAATCGCCTTCTTTGCCAAAGCGCTTGCGCTGAAGATCCTGAACACTTTCCAATTTCTTTTTTAATTCTTCTTCTCTTTTTATGCGCAAATCTTCAGTGAGCAACACTTTTTCTGCTTCGTATTCGCGCAATTCTTTTTCGTACGCTTTCATTTTGTCTTCAATTTCTTTTTGCCAGCGTTGCGAAATATCATTGAGCTGGCTTTTGGCGCTTTGGTATTCCGGCATATTTTTCAAAATGTATTCCGAATCCACATAAGCGAATTTCTGACCCAAGCCACGGAGTTGGAAGGTAAAAACCAAGAGAGTCAGGGGAAGGACAATTGAAAATTTCATGATAAAAAAGTATGCATGATGAATAAGACTTAATTAAAATTGTTGACCTATCATAAAGTGAAAAACGCCTTTCTGACGCATGTTTTCGGGCGTGTTGCGAATGGGATCGAATCCGTAACCGTAATCAATACCCAGCAGTCCGAACATGGGCAGGAAAAGCCGCAGGCCCCCGCCCACGGAGCGATTGACACGAAAAGCGGTGAATTCCCTGAAGGAGTCCCATGCATTGCCGGCTTCCATAAATGCCAAAACAAAAATTTTAGCGCTGGGGTTGCCCGATATCAGGAAGCGCAACTCGGTAGTCATTTTGGCGTAGGCAGTGCCACCCGTAGGGGGTGTGGAGGGGCTGTAGCCCGGGGTGAGGGTGCCATCGCGATAACCACGCAAGGCTATGACTTCGCGGCCTAGAAACTGGTTGTTGAAACCAATGGCTGAGAGTCCGTCGCCGCCCAGCAGAAAGCGTTCAAAGGGCGGAGCGCCCAAGCGGGAGTTGTAGGCGCCCAGAACGCCTCCTTCAATCCGGTTGTAAAGCACCAGCTTTTGGGCCATTTTGGTGCCGCCAATACCCGAATAGAATTTTGCAGAAAACTTGAATTTATAGTATTCCAGAAGTCTGTATTTTTCTTCAGCCGGACGGTAGGGCAGATCCGGCTGGGGTCTCAGGAGGGAATAAGGCAGCGTACCCTCCGCGGAGAGCGAAAGATCGCTGCCCCGGCTGGGGAAGATGAATTCGTTGGTGGAATTTCTGGAAAGAACGGCCGCGAGGCTCAGTTTATGGGAGGTGCCATTGGTGAAGCCGGGTATCAGGGTATAATTTCTCAGATTGTAGCGTTCGTAGCGCAGGGTGAAAAGAATATTAAAAAAATCGTCAGGCCACCGCAGTCTTTGCCCGAGCGAAGAGAACACACTGGTGCTCATAATGCGGCCGCTAGATCCGGAAAGATTCCCCAGATTGTTCATCGAATGGAAAGCCCCCACGGTGAAGGCCAGGGGCTTTTTACCTCCCAGCCAGGGCTCTGTGAAAGAAAGATTATAGCTTTGAAAAAAGCGGCCGTTGCTCATCAGGCGCACCGAAAGACGCTGGCCATCCCCGGAAGGCACAGGCTTCCAAGCCGAACGGTTGAAAAAATTACGGGTAGAAAAATTATTGAATGTGACACCCATGGTGCCCACCAGCATGCGGTTGCCCCAACCGCCGGAGAGTTCCACCTGGTCGTTAGGCTGCTCTTCCACCACATATTCAATATCCACCGTACCGTCCTGCGGATTCGGCTTTGGAAGCACATTCATAGCCTGCGGGTTGAAGTAGCCCAGCTGAGACAACTCCTGCTGGGTGCGGATGATGTCCGCGCGGCTGAAGAGGTCTCCGGGACGGGTGCGCACTTCGCGCAAAATCACATGGTCGCTGGTCTTGGTGTTGCCGGTGATGGTGACCCGATTTACGCGGGCTTGGCGTCCCTCATAAATCCGAAACTCCAAATCCACAGAATCCCCCACCACGGCAGTTTCCACGGGCGTGATTTGAAAAAACAAATAACCGTTGTCCTGGTACAGCGACGATACGTCCAGTCCATTCGGATTGAAATTGATAACGTTTTCAATGCGTTCCCGGTCGTAGAGGTCGCCTTTTTTTAAGCCCGCTATCTTTTGAAGTTCCTCGGTTTTAAACTTGGTATTGCCAATCCAACTGATATTGCGCAAATAAAATTTCCGGCCTTCGGAGATCCGCATCCGAATTTTCAGGTCGCCGCTTTTCATCATCACGGTATCCCATTCGATGATGGCATCGCGGAAACCTTTTTTATTGTAGGCACGGATCACCGCTTCTTTGTCGTTTTCGTATTCGCTTTCAATGAATTTGGAGGACTTGAATATGTTAATCCGGGCTTTTGTACGAATATATTTCCACACCAACTGGTAAAAATTATACTTTTCATCGTCTTTGCGGATGGCCTGTAAAGCGCTTCGCGGGCGGGTGATGAGTTGGGCCAGATCTTTGTGCACCTCAAAGCGGCTGCGTTCAATGGTTTTTTTCATGGCCCGCTTCACTTCGTAATCATCGAGGGCTTCATTGCCTTCGATATCAATACGATCAATCCGCACCTTTTCTCCTTTGTCAATATGGATTTTCAGCAAAACCCCTTTTTCGGTGCCGGATGTATCGGGCAAGGTTTCAATGTCCACCTGTGCCGCCAGAAAACCTTTATCATCATAAAAATCTTTGATGCGATAGCGGGTGCTCATGATCAGGTGCTCATTCACCACCTCCCCTTTGAATAATTTGATTTTGTCCCTTAAATCGTCCTGTTGGCCTTTGGGGATGCCCCGGAAAGTGAATTTTGTAAGGCGGGGTTTTTCTTCCACATAAATGTTGAGAAAGATCTTACCCTCCTGGATGCGGGTGACGTAGATGCGCACATCCGAAAAAACTTTTTCGGCCCAAAGTTTCCGGATGGCCGAAGCAAACCGGGGCCCGGGCATGGTCACTTTGTCTCCGATCGTGAAGCCAGAAATGTAGGAGATATAAGTTTTGTCCACTCGGGCGCCCGGTGGGCCGGAAACTTCGATGCCGGCAATTTCATACTCCGCACCGTGGGCGTAGTCCACCACTTCGGCTGAATCTGGACGGATCGGATCGGGTTGTTGGCAAAATACGGAGGGAAGCGCTGCCCACATCCATGCCAGAAGACAGAAAAAAAGGCGGGATGGTGGGCAAAACATGGTCTCGATAACGTTAATCTGTTTTTTTTATTGCGGCCCGCGCTGGCTTTAGGTGGGCCTGCCCCACAATCTGTTCATCTGTGAGGCCAAAACGGCGTTGGCGCCGCTGGAATTCGGCCACGGCTTCAAACAAATGCGTACGCTTGAAGTCGGGCCATAGCACGGGTGTGAAGTACAGCTCCGTGTAGGCGATCTGCCACAACAGAAAATTGCTGATGCGTTGTTCGCCGCTGGTGCGGATGAGCAATTCAGGGTCGGGCAAAGGCCAGGAAGCCATGTTCTGGCGCAGGATATCGTCCGAAATGTCAGAAGGCCGCAGCATGCCGGCTTCCACTTTTTCAGCAATTTTCCGGACAGCTTCCAGAATCTCCCATCGGGCGCTGTAGCTGAGCGCCAGATTGAAGTTCAACCGTTGGTTGTGGCGGGTTTGTTCCATGGCTTTTTCCAGGTTTTTCCGCGCGCGCGACGGCAGGCTATCCAGGTCTCCAAAAGCGGAAAGCCGGACCCCGTTGCGGTCCATTGTAGGCACTTCCGAGTGAAGGGATTTTACAAGCAAACTCATGAGGGCATCCACTTCCGATTTTGGCCTTTGCCAATTCTCAGTGGAAAATGCAAACACGGTGAGGTAAGAAACCCCTATTTCCACGCAGCCTTCGACAGCTTCGCGCACAGCTTCTACCCCTTTGTTATGACCAAGATAGCGCTTCAGACCGCGGGAGGTGGCCCACCTTCCGTTGCCGTCCATAATGATGGCGATGTGTCGGGGAATCCGCTCCGGATCCAACGCCTCTTTTCCGCTCATGCAGAGGGCAAAAGTAATACGCGCCGGAGGCTAAAAAGTGGTGGTTTTTTTCTTAAAAATGCGGGGAAATCTGTACTTGTGCCGAAAACGCCAACAGTCTCCCCGCGGGTTGGGAATACGCACGGTAAGATGCAGTCCGGCATAGGAGTACCAGTCTTTCGTATAACGAAAACCTCTTTGACGGTTGGTGTTATCCACCAGGACAAGCCGAGACTGGTCGGCCAGTTCTACGGCTATTTTTCCGGAATATTGGCTCAGCAGCGCAGGATCCACATATACCGTGCTCACATCATCCAAATAGTCGGTGAGGGTGAGACGCATACCCCATTCGGCCGTAATGCTCACGCCTTTGAAGGGATTGTATTTTAAACCGATGCCAAAGGGGAACATGGGTTGAATGGGCCGGTAGGGACGGCGGTAGTCAGGAATGTTCTGCCCTTCTGTACCCAATTGCCGCAGGTCCACCACCAATAGGTTGTAGCTGGTTTGAGGATTCATGTAAAAAGCGCCGGCCCCAAGAAATAGGTAGGGTGTGATGAAAAAGCGTTTGGCATTGCCGGGTTCAAAAGCAAAGAAATTGAATTCCAGAGTGGCTGCGGCTTCGGCGATAGGGCTTACAAAGCGGAGATTGCGGGTGTGCTGATAACCATTTCGGCTTTTAAGGTCATCGGCTCCCACACGGCCATAGAGAGCCATAGCACGCAGGGAGAAGTGATAATCCAGGTTGCGCTTGTACAGCACCCCAAAAGCGGGATACACCTTTTTAAAATGGGTAATGGGGTTTAAATCCCCCAGATAATAAGAGACGCCTCCCGTCACTCCCAGTTCATGATTTTGAGGGAATATCCAGTGTGATTCGCTTGCAAAAACGACCAGCGCAATAACAAAATGCAAAAAACGAAACACGCCGTATCTTTTAACGGCATGTATTAGGGAATGTTGCGTTTAAAAGAATTTTGGGATGGTGCCGCGGCCCCCGCCCGCTAAACGGTAATAAACATGCAGCATGAGGGACATGTAGGCATCTTTGTCCCGTGGGTCTCCCCGCTGTTCTCCGGGGCGGGTTTGGTTGGGGTCGCCCCCATTACCCCACAGATCGCTGTACATGCTTTTATCAGCCATTAGAGCGGAAAGCTGTTTGTTGGGCGATGAGGTTTGGTTTAAAATCGCCGGGCTCACATAGGTGGTGCTGACATCATCAAGGTAATCAGAAAATGTCTGACGCATAGAGCCCTCTATGCCGATACGCCAATCCTCTGCAACGCGAAATGTGGCGCCCAGGCCATAGGTGACAACATAGGTGAAACGAGAATATTTGGGCCGCGCATTGATGACGCCCTGGCCTTCCGTGCACAGGGGCTGAAGAGAAACCCATGTGTTGGTCTCAGGATTCTGTCCTCTAGGATTGAAATAAACTCCATGAAATCCTGCATGGACATACAATTCCATCGGATTGGATTTTTTTTGTTTGATACCGGCGAGTTTGTATCGGGAGGCCTGTTTTCCTTCCTTGATTATATATCCTTCAAGTTGTGTTCCCAATTCAAAAACGGGCGCTCTAAAGTTCAGGTTTCTAAACCGCCGGTTGGGTTGCTGGGTCCATTTATCATCCCCGCGCAGGCGGGCGTAAGTGAATTGAAACTTTTGTGCAAAGCGGGGAATGTAAAAATATTTGGCCCCCATCTGATAAGACCATCGCGTGGCCTGAATATCGAAATCCTTAGCAAAGTTGGTGCCTATGTCGTTGGAGCCCCCGAGTTCCCCCAGGAAGTTGGTGGCGCCAAAACCGGCATACACTTCCCACCAGCTTGTTTTCTGGCCAAATCGAGTGAAACTGCGGTATCGGTAACCCCGGCTGGCCTGACTCCAGGATTCCACACAGAAGCAGGCCAGAAATAAAATCAGCAGGAATGCGTTTTTCATGCTGGTTAAAATTAAGTTTGTGCAAATATAAGCAAACCCTTAATAAGCAAGGGATTTTTCTGAATATTTTAATGGGTAGGCCCCACAGGTTCTGTAAGGTGATTAATTTCGTTCCGGGAAAACAGGGTGTGGGTTTGAGTTTTGTTAATTTTTTTTTCATCATCTTTTTGTGGGTATGGCTCCTGCCCGCAGGAGCCCAAATTGGCGGAAGCGCGGTTTTCATGGAAAATCTCTTGCCCGGCTCAGCGCGTGTGGAAGCGTTGGGGGGGCGCGTGAACAGCCTGTTTGAAAAAGATCCCGGCCTGGTTTGGCACAACCCGGCCCTGAATAATGCAGGCCAGCATCGCATGGCCTCCCTGGGCCTCACCTCATATTTTGCCGGTATTACGGCGGGTCAGTTGGCCTATTCACATAGCTTGGACAGCGCCTGGCATCTCCATGGAGCTTTGCGTTTCCTGAATTACGGCAAATTTGAAGGCTACGATGAATTTGGGAACTTCACGGGCGCTTTCGGGGTCGCTACTTACGGACTAAACCTTTCGGTAGCCCACACCTTGGCTCGGCGTTTTCAGATGGGGCTTGGACTCAAAATGTATTATGGTCAGGCTGCCGCACTCACAAGCCTGGCCATGGGCTTGGACATGGGCATTCTGTATGTAAGTGCTGACCGACTCTTCACGACCACGCTCCAGGCCTGCGATATTGGACTGCAGTTGAAAACCTTTGATCGCGCCCAACGGGAACCCTTGCCATTCCGAATCAATGCCGGCGCATCTGTTCGTTTTCCGCGCGTGCCACTGCGTCTGCATACCATGATCCACAACCTTCAAAAACCCGATTTGTCGTACACCGATCCCTTGTTGGCCTCCGAAACCGATATTTCCGGGCAGCTGGTTTACCGGCCTCCTTCGTTGGGGAATAAAATTTTGCGCCACTTTGTTTTTGGCGCCGAGCTTATGCCTTTTAAAGGTGTGGTTCAGGCACGATTGGGTTACAATTTCCAGCGCCGCTTTGAGATGAAGGCCCGTTCCCGGGGCGCCCTGGTGGGGCTCACCTGGGGGCTCGGGCTTAGAATTCAAAGGTTCGAATTGCAGTATGCCCGGGGTGCGTATCACCTGGCCGGCTCGCCCAATACTTTCACACTCAATATAGATTTAAAAAAGCGTCCCCCGCGATCCCGGGAAAAGAGGAAAGCGTCAGAACAAGCCCGGCCATGACAGAACGCCGTATCTCCATAGCGATTGATGGCCATTCTTCCTGCGGAAAAAGCACTCTGGCCCGCGATGTGGCTCAGAGGCTTGGGTATGCGCATGTGGATTCGGGAGCGATGTACAGGGCTATGGCCCTGGCTTTGCTGCGCGATGGGTTAACTCCGTCCGAATTAGCCGATAACGAATCCGCCCAGAGGGAATTTCTGGCACGGCATACTCTGGAAGCAAAAATTTCCTCTGAAGGCAAGGTGGAATTGTGGCTCGATGGAAAAAAGGAAGAAGAGGCCCTGCGCCTGCCTGAGGTGGCTGCCGTGGTGAGCGAGGTGAGCGCCTGGCCTCTGGTTCGCAGTAAAATGCACGCCCTTCAACGTGAACTTGCAGCCTGTGGCGGGGTGGTGATGGATGGGCGCGACATCGGCACAGTGGTGTTGCCAGAGGCGGACTTGAAGATTTTTCTGACCGCCAGCCTTCCCGTCCGTGTGGAACGCCGGCGCAAAGAACTGGAATCCAAGGGTATTTTTCTGAGAAATGAGGAGGTGGAGGAAAATTTAAAAAAAAGGGATTATTTAGATACCCATAGGCCTTTTGACCCATTACGAAAAGCCTCGGATGCCCGAGTTCTGGACAATTCTTATCTCACACGGGAAGAACAAACAATGGAGGTCATGAGATGGGTGCAACAAATATTGGGCGGCTCTTTTTGATGGTTCACCAGAATATAAGGTTTTTTCAGGAACTCGGCTTCCTTCTACTATCTTTTTTTTTCTTTTTCGGAGGTTGCAGTGCGCCATCGGGCACACTTGAATTGCCGGACGTGTATGCAGAATCTCGGCTTGGACGCCATCTCCTGATTTGCTTGAGGGAAAATTCTGGATGGGAAATTCAAAAATGGTCAGAAGGCCGAACCCCGAAGCACGCTTGGCTTCTATCCAGATTAAAGGACCTGAGGGACCGCCTTTCATCATGGGAACAAATCCGGCCGGAGGGCCTAGAAATTTATGAAATTCGCGATGGCAGCCACTTGGGTTTGTATGCGCTTCCAGGCGGTATTGTCCTGATTGGGGGTGGCCTGCGTGCCTGTGTGGACCACTCTGAACAGGCCGAACTTTTGTTGATACACCTTTTGGCACATATGGCCCTCAGACATCCATTGCAATTGCTTCTGCAGGAATATTCCCTGCATTACGTACAGGAGGTTTCCAATTCTCCACAGTTCAGGGTGGCTCTTCCCATGGCTTTTTCGGTGCTCACACAAGTGTATCCTGAGAAAATGGAGTCCGAAGCAGACAGTCTGGGATTTGCCTGGGGATTTCTAAACCAGGAAAAGGCGTCGCGGCGGCCTGAAATTTTGTCCCCTTGCATGGAGGATCCCGGAGAAGATGATCAAATCTCTATATCCTTGGCCCACCCGGCGTTGGTTCACGTGCGAAAACAGTGAGCCCCCTAAGTTTTAATTGTTTTTTTCTTTTAGTTTGGTAAAAAGCGAACTAAAAGTCATCATTTCCCCTAAGTCGCTGATGGAAAGTTTTCCGCTGAACAAGGCCTGTTCCGGTCGAATTTTTCCTGTTTCCATATCGGCATACAGCGCAGCTTCGGTTTCTACGCTGCAGGAAGGTGTTCCCTGAAGACCCTCTTCTACAGTGCAAGTATCATTCAGGATGCGTACAGTGAATTCTCCTCCGCCAGGACCATGGAGTTTCAGATGCACACAGGCGGCATACTGCGGCATTTTGCCTTTTTTGAACCGTTGAGGAAGACCGCGGACCAATTCAGCCGCCGACGGAGAAGGATGGGTTACGCTCTCGGATGCAGCCTGGGAATCATATACCGGATTATAAGCCACCCCATCGAAAAGTATTTTGGCCACAATTTCACGCATCACCTCCGAACTGCCTCCGGCGATGGTGCCAGCTCTCACGTCGCGATACATGCGGGCTATGGGATATTCTTCCATAAATCCATAGCCTCCGTAAATCTGGAGACATTCATCCGACACCCTTTTAGCCAACTCCGTGGCTTTAAGCTTGGCGATGCTGCACTCTTTCACGGCAAAAGCCCCTGAAGCGTGCAAGCGGCAAACATGCTCCACATAAGCCCGGGTGATTTCCACTTCGGCCGCCAAATCCGCCATGCGGTGGCGCAACGCTTGAAATCGGCTGAGGGGGCGGCCAAAAGCCTCACGCTCGGTCATGTACTGCAGGGTTTTTTCCAGAGCCACTTCGCATCCGGCAATGGAAATGATGGCTGCGCTCAGACGTTCCATCTGAAAACTGTCCATGATATAATAAAAACCTTTATTTTCCTCTCCAATGAGATTTTCTGCGGGCACTTCCACATCGTCGAAATGTATTTCGGCCGTATCCGAACAGTGCCAACCCATTTTTTTGAGTTTGCTGCGCCGAACACCTGGCCAGCTTCCTTCTACCACAAACAAGGAGATGCCCGAGGCACCGGCTTCAGGCAATGTTTTGGCAGCCACCGTGATGAAATCAGCATAATATCCGTTGGTGATGAACACTTTGCTGCCGTTTATTAGATAGCGGTTGCCTTCGCGTCGGGCGGTAGTCCGAAGACCTGACACATCGCTGCCGGCAAAGGGCTCTGAGATGGCCAGCGCACCGATCAAATTCCCGCTGGCTGCCCCAGGCAGGTAGCGTTGTTTCAGAGCAGGGTGGCCCGCCCTCACAATATGGGGCACCGACATAAAAGTGTGGACGCTGAAGGCGGCGGCCAGCCCCCCAAAACCCAGTCTTCCCAGTTCCTCCAAAAAAATTTTGCTCATTTCGAAGTCGCCGGCCGTGCCCCCAAAATCTTCCGGAATGTCCAGGCCCAGATAGCCAGCAGCCCCCATTTTTTGCCAACAGTTCCGTGGAATTTGTTCGGCTTCCTCCCATTGTTTGGCATACGGAAGCACTTCGTTTTGAAAAAACTGCCTTAAGGTGGCGCGAAAAAGGGCGTGGATTTCACTCATACCAGGCGTGTGTGTTCGTCTTAAAAAAAGAGGGCCCTAAAATAAACGACAACCCGAGGCGAAAGCGCGGAATTGTCCGTAGCTACTTTTGAGCCATGAAAAAAGCCACTCAAGTTGTGCACGCCGGCGTGGAGCCGGACCCACTCACCGGGGCTGTGATGACGCCCGTCTATCAGACCTCCACCTATGCCCAGGAAGCTCCGGGAAAGCATAAAGGGTATGAATATGCCCGCACACAGAATCCCACGCGCACGGCCCTTCAGCACTGTCTTGCAGCTTTAGAAAACGGCCACGAGGCCGTGTGTTTCAGCAGTGGAATGGCCGCGGTGGATGCGGTGTTGAAATGTTTTAACCCCGGCGATCATGTGGTATGCAGCAACGATCTTTATGGCGGCACGTATCGTTTGTTCACAAAAACTTTTGAACGCTACGGTCTGCAATTCACCTTTCACGATTTTTCCCATCCTGAAAAAATAGTGGAAGGCTTTCGGCCTCAAACCCGCCTTGTGTGGGTGGAAACTCCCAGTAATCCTTTATTGAAAATTTTGGATATTGCGGAAATAGCCCGCATGGCGCACGCGGCAGGTGCGCGGCTCTGCGTGGACAATACGTTTGCCTCCCCATATTTGCAAAACCCTTTGGATTTGGGGGCAGACATCGTGGTGCATTCTGCCACTAAATATTTGGGTGGGCATTCGGACGTGGTGCACGGGGCCGCGGTGGTGCGGGACCCTCTGCTGGGAGAAGCCCTCCGCTTCAACCAAAACAGCACTGGCGCAGTGCCCGGCCCTTGGGATTGTTTTTTGGTGTTGCGGGGTATCAAAACATTGGCTCTGCGCATGGAAAAACATTCAAAAAATGCCCGCATCATAGCCGATTTCCTGAACCAGCATCCCGCCGTGGCGCAGGTCCATTATCCGGGTCTGGCCCAGCATCCGGGGCATCACGTCGCCGCCCGGCAAATGCGGGATTTCGGAGGAATGATTTCGTTCAGGCTCAAAAAGGATACCCTGGAAAGTGCCATCCATGTGACTTCAGCCACACGGATTTTTGTGCTGGCTGAAAGCCTGGGAGGCGTGGAGTCGCTAATAGGTCATCCGGCCACTATGACCCATGCTTCCATTCCCAGGGATGAAAGAATGAAAAACGGGATCACCGACGGCCTTATTCGCTTAAGTGTGGGAATTGAAGACCCCGAGGATTTAATAGCCGATTTGGAACAGGCACTGCGAGGAGTATAGCTTTTATTTTTTTTGTGTTTTTAATGTTATGAATTATTGGTAATATATTGTAAGTAAATTATATGCGATAAAATTAATTATTCTTTTGATTTTTTTATCGTGCTACACTTCCATGACAACTTTTTAAAGAATTCATTTTTCTCCCTAAGAAATTTTTGCTTGAAATAAAAAGTTTAGTTCTTGAAAAAAAACAACTTCACAGCGACGGCTGCCAGAAGAAGGGCAAATAATTTCCTAAGCAAATCCAGATTCATACCGTTGGCTAACCGGGCGCCGGCCCAACTGCCGGCTAGGAAAAAAAGTGCAATAATCCCTGCGGTGCGGAAGTCCACATTTCCATGGCGGTGGTATTGAAGAACGGCCATGAGGCCCATCGGCAAAAGCATGATGGCCGCCAGGCTGGTGCCCTGTGCACGCACCTGAGTCATTCCAAGCGCCCACACCAGCATGGGGACCAGGATGATGCCTCCGCCCACCCCGAAAAGTCCACTGAGAAGTCCCGCCGCTACGCCAATAAAGGCTAACTTTAAGAGCAATTCAACGTCCATAAAACGAAAGTACATTTTTTGGCATAAGAAAAACAAGCCTGCTAGCTTGTCCAGGGAAGGGCTGGATCCGGTGTACAGGAGAGGTCATCGGTATGCCCTCGCATCAGGCGGAAGTGGCCACTGAGGGCAATCATGGCGCCGTTGTCTGTGCAGAATTCAAAATCTGGCAGATAGAGGACGCCGTTCAGGCTCTCCATCAGAGCGGTAGCTTCCCGGCGCAGGAGTCGGTTGGCCGCCACACCCCCCACAATTCCGAGGCGGTTGAGGGCGCTCTCTTCCAGCGCCCGCCGGGTTTTTTCCAGAAGCATATCCACAACCGCTGTGCGCACCCCGGCACATAGATCATGGATATTCTCCTGGATGAATTTCGGATTCTTTTGAACTTGATCTTCAAGAAAATATAAGACGGATGTTTTCAGTCCGCTAAAACTAAAATCCAGTCCTGGAACCCGGGCGCGGCTGAAATGAAATCGGTGGGGTTGGCCCAATTCCGCCAAGGCATCCAGTTGAGGTCCACCCGGGTAGCCCAACCCCAGCATTTTGGCGGTTTTATCGAAAGCCTCGCCGGCCGCATCGTCCAGCGTGCGGCCCAGTATTTGGATTTCCAAAGGACTCTCCAGCCGTGCCAAATAAGTGTGTCCTCCGGACACAATCAGGGCAATCAGCGGCGCTATGGGGCCCGCAGGAGCTGAATCGGGGGATCGGCTGGCCCAAAGTGCATGGATATGCGCTTCCATGTGATGCACACCGATGAGGGGTTTCCCCAGAGCCAAAGCCAGGCCTTTTGCATAGGACACGCCCACCATGAGTGCCCCCGGCAGGCCGGGTCCGCGTGTCACCGCAATGGCGTCTACATCCCTGAAAGAAAGTCCTGCACTTTTTATGGCCGCTTCCGCCACGCGGGTCACCAGCCGGAGATGGGCCCTTGAGGCCAGTTCAGGAACTACGCCGCCATATTCTGCATGTTCCAGCTGGCTGCGTGATACATTGGCGAGGATTCTCCCGTCTGCGGTAAGGCCTACAGACGTATCGTCGCAGGAAGACTCTATACCTAAAACTATCTTTGGCACTGCCCTTGCAAAAGTAATTTGGTGTCTTCAGCCCCCTCCACATCCCCTGCGCCTGTAAATTCCCGCGGTAGATGGCTGAGACGGCTGGTTAGAGCCGGAAGCAGCGGTGTGTTGGTGCTTTTGATGATCCTTTTTGCCCTTCGTTTTTCGGTGGTGCAAACTTGGATAGCCCGTCAACTATCGGATTGGTTTTCAAAAAAATATGGCGTCACCCTGCACATAGAAAAAGTGGATATCGGCTTGGTGAGCGGCATCAAATTGATCGGTCTGCATTTTCTGGATCACCGACAAGACACCATGCTCACTGCGGAGCGTCTGTACATTTTACCTGGCGAGGTGCGACCTTGGGCTGGTGTGCTGACGCTGCGGCGTGTGCAAATGGAGGAAGGTTTTTTTAAATTAAGACGCCATGCCGGAGACACCCAGCTTAACATTGAAGTTCTCATGAAACGACTGGCTCCGCCCGATACCGTGCCGGATACCCTCCCTGCCAAACCCTTCCATTTTGCCATTCATACCATCGAACTAAAAAATTTCGGATTCCGGATGGTGGAAGATGGCGCCAGTCCCTTGCCATCGGCTTTTCAACCGGGCCATATTCAGGTGGCCCTGTCCAAAGCGCTTTTCAGGAATTTTCAAGTGCGCAGGGATTCGATACTGGCCCGTGTGGACCAGCTGGAGGCAGTGGACCGAAGCGGCGCCGCCATAGAAGCCATGAATTGTGATTTTGGTATTTGCAGCACCGCCTTGTTTTTTCGGCAGCTTTTCCTGAAAACTCCCGGCGGCACGGAACTGAACGGCCATATACAGTTTCTGTACGACCATTATTCCCAGTTTTCCGACTTTTTGGATTCGGTGCGCTTGGACGTGGCCTTGAGGCCGTCGCGCGTGGTATTGAAAGACGTTGGTCGATTTGTACCTCTGCCCACTTCTTGGGCTGGCCCTTTAGGAATCAAATTGAAAGCAGAGGGGACAGTGTCCCGCCTTAATCTTGAGGATTTTGGCCTGTTTTTACCGGCCGGAACAGTGTTCGAGGGCCAGATGCTGCTGTCCGGGCTGCCGGCCATGGAACGTCTGCGCCTGGATGGCCGGATACGTCGTTTGCATGCCGATTTCAATCAGTTACCGGCCCTTCTTCAATCCTGGGTGGGCGTCACATTGCCCTCCTGGCTTCAAAGCCTGGGAGAAACCGACATACAAGGCGCCCTCACAGGGCAATTGAATGATTTTAGGTTTCAAGGAAAATGTATGAGCGGATGGGGCGGGGTGGAAGGAAATGTGGTCTTTTCTGCCGACCCTCACTTTTCCCACGCCCGCTATTCTGCTTCCCTAATGCTGAACCAGTTGGACCTAGGGCATTTGCCGGGGGCTTCCATCCTGGGCCGGCAGAGCGGCCGGCTGGAAATACTGGGGAGCGGACTTCGTCCTAAAGATTTGGCCGTGGCGGTGGATATATATTTGGATCAATTTACACTCAATGCTTATGAATATCAGCAACTTCGGGTAAAAGGCCGTTGGGAAAAAATGGCCTTTCAAGGGCGGGTGGAATTGGAGGATCGCAATGCCCATTTGTCTTTCATAGGGGTGTTGGATTTAAGTAAGTCCGTGCCTTACATGGCTTGCGAAGCTTCCATCCGGAACACGGATTTGCAAGCCACAGGGTGGCTTCATGAACCTTTTGAGCTGGAGGACGTAAAAATCTCGGCCAACGCTTCGGGGGATGGTCCGGATAATTTTCTGGGCCGGGCCACCGCTGCGCCCTTGAGGTTTTGTAAAAATGGACGAGATTTTCATTATTCGGAGCTCTCCTTTGAAGCCGATACGGCCCTGGATGGGAAGCGCAACTTCCGACTTCGTTCTCCTTATACGGATGCCGATTTCAGTGGTTTTTTCAAGTTTGAAGAGCTGGCCCACACAGTTATGGGGCAATTGAACACCTATTTACCTTCTTTGCGACTTCCGGCGGATACCTCCAAGATTCAGAAGAATCAGCAGGTGGATTTTTTGGTTGAATTAAAACATCCTGAACCTTTAATATCCCCTTGGATACAAAACTTTTCTGTGGCGCCAGGGGCTCGTCTCTCCGGACGATTTGACGGGAAAAATTCCATGGTCCTGGCGGATTTCACGGCTCCAGGCTTGGTTGGGAGCGGTGTGCGGTTGGAAGGTGTCACATTGCGCTTGAGTTCCAATCAAAGAAACTTTTATATTCAGTTAGGATTGGATCGGCTGTATCCATCCGATAGTCTGGCATTTTTACAAGTCCATTCAACGGTGCAAGCCGAAAAAGATTCTTTGACCTTTGAGTTAAACTGGTCCGGAGACACCGAAAAATTAAGCCATGGCCAGCTTCGGGCCCACACCTCCATGTCTGAACCCGGGTCTTATAGCCTGGTGTTTCGGGACAGTTATGTGGATCTGGCCGGCGAACGCTGGAAACTGGCTCAGGGAGCAAGGGTAACCTATGATTATTCCGGCTTTTGGTTCAATGACCGCTTTGTGTTTTCGAGCCCCACGGAAGCCAATATCGGCTTGAACGGAAAAGCCGGTTATCAGTCCCGTCAGGTTTTGAGGCTTTTGGTGAATGATTTTCCGCTCGATTACGTCAACCGCTTCGCCAGTCCGGGGAAAAATTTAAAACTGGGGGGCTTTGTTTCAGGCTATGTCGGTATTTTCAGTGCTCTGAAGAATCCAAGAATGGAAGCCGATATTTTGGTGGGCCAAATTCAAATAAATCAACAGGATATCGGCGACCTATACCTCAAATCCAACTTTGAAACCGAGACTGAAACGGCAGAAGTGGATGCTTTCCTGGAATACCGGCGGAGAAGGTTGCTGACCCTTGTCGGAGGCCGCTTAGAAACCAAGTCCTCTTCCCAACGCATGGATCTGCCTTTGCTGGTGGAGGACTTGCCCATGAAAGTCCTCGAAATCTTTACGGCTCCGGACTTTGTGAACTTACAGGGTCGGTTAAACGGTTTTTTTCAAGTGCAGGGCAGCCTCAAAACACCTGATTTTAGCGGCCGGTTCAGGCTGGATGAAGCCAGCGGCTACATGCCGGTGATTGGAGGCCGTTTCCAGTTCTATTTTTCGGAGGGCTCTTTTGTCACTTTAAATAACAAAACCATTGCTCTTCCTTCCATTGTGCTCACGGATATTTTAGGGAACAAAGCCTTTCTCACGGGCCATATCGATCACGATCAATTTTCAGATATCCGGTTTAACTTGAATTTGGACAGCCGAAACCAGGATTTCCTGTTTTTTAATGCTTCCCGGCGTGAAAGTCCTGAATTTTATGGCCCGGCGCTGGCTAAAGGCAGGATATCGCTCCGAGGCACACCAGGTCATATCAATGTGGTGGCATCTGTGACCACGTCCCGTGGCACCCGTTTGTTTGTATCACTTGAGGAGGGCACCCAACTGGCTTCTGAAAACAATTTCGTCACCTTCACCACCTCGCGCCCTGAAAGCAAAGAACGCATAGACAAATTCAACAGTAAACCGCAGGGCGAGGAGGAGGAAGTGGAAGCCACCACCATAGCTCTCACCATCGAAGCCACCGTGACGCCGGATGCAGAAATCAATCTGGTGTTTAACGAGGCTACCCACGATGTGCTCAGCGCTGCCGGTAGCGGCAATCTAAGACTGGAGCTGACCCCGGCCAACGATGTCTTCATTTTTGGGGACTATGAGGTGGTGAAGGGCAAATACAAGTTTTCCTTACAAAATCTACTGAGCAAAGAGATGCAGCTCAAGCCGGGGGGGGTTATCACTTTTAGCGGAGATCCCACCGAGGCCCGCATTCAGGCGACAGCTTACTATGCCACCCGCGCTTCTCCGGCTCCGCTTCTCAGCGCATCCGCCGGAGCGGAAATGCAAACGTTGGCACGCAACCGCGTGCCGGTGGAGGTGTGGGTGCATCTGAAAGGGCCCATTTTGGAACCCCAGGTTTCTTTTGATGTTCAGTTCCCGACGGTGGGAGAAAATACCCGTGCCGCCTACGAAGCCGTCCTCAGCACCGAAAATGAGAAAAATAAACAAGCCTTTGCCCTTTTGGTGCTCAACCAGTTTTTGGCGCCCGGGACGCTGGGTAGTTCCATCAGCGGGGGAGGCGCCATTGGCAGCAACAGCCTGGAGGTAATCAGCAATCAGCTCAGCAACCTGGTGTCCAAAATCAGCGATGACGTGGATGTGGGAGTGCGCTACCGCCAGGGCACCAAGACCGGATCCGGAGCCGGAGAAGTGGAGTTGGCTTTGTCCACCCGCCTTTTGGATGACCGGCTCATCATTGACGGTAATTTTGGCTTCGTCACAAACCGTCCCGGCACTACCGCTTCCACCACCAACGCTCAAAATTCGGGCAGCATTATTGATATCAACATCGAATATCTGCTCACGCAGAACGGCAAATTCCGGATACGGGCCTTCAACCGGTCCAACTATGCCAATTTGTTTAGTCCTTTTCCTTACACTCAGGGGGCTGGTTTGAGTTATCAAACCCAATTTTCAGCGTGGAGACAATTATTCTTTAAAAAAGCCCAAAAGAGCCTCCCTGCAAACCCGATACTGGATGAAGACCGCCCGGTGGATTGAATGTCACGCCTGAATCTTTTAGATTCTTAATGGGTGTTTGACGGGGCTATACAACCTTGAACTTTATTTTTCAGTCCTGAGATAGTTCATTTAAAAGAAACCATTCCTTAATATTGCTCCGCTTGGAAGATATCTACGTTTTTGATATCCGCCTCCTGGACTTGCCCACCTTGCAGGAGACCGTCTTTAAATTCATAATCAATTTTTCGGCGGCTTTTATTTTGGCCAAATTTCTTTACTACCGGCTGCATAAAAAGCGGGAATATTTTTTCACTTTCCTGCTGTTCAATGTGCTGATATTTTTTGTGTGCCTGTTGCTAAATTCAGTCAAAATCAAAATGGGCTTTGCCTTTGGTCTTTTTGCTCTGTTCGGTTTGTTGCGCTACCGCACTGGCTCTCTGCCATTAAAAGAAATGACCTATCTCTTTGCTGTGATTGTGATCGCGGTGGTCAATGCTTTGATGAACGAACGCATTTCCATTTCGGAAATTCTATTCTTCAACATTGTCATTATTGGAGTCACGGCCATCACGGAGTATTATTTAGGCGAACCCGACCTGGCCGAGACCCGAGTTAAGTATAACAATATGGAGTTGTTGTTGCGGGGAAATACACAGGAAGTCCTTCTGGATCTGAGAAAAAAAACCGGCCTTCCCGTAGTGCGCTACACGGTGGAAGAGTATGATACCATCAAAAATGTGGCCGATATCCGGGTATTTTTCTCCGAAAAAACGCCGGAATGATGAACAAAAAACAGCGGGGGGCAGAGGCTGAGCGGGCTGTGTCGTTTTTTTTGGAAGAGCAGGGGTATCGCATAATACACCGAAATTATCGTTGTGGCCAGCGGGAGGTAGATATTGTGGCAGCCTTGGACGGCCTGCTTGTGATAGTGGAAGTGAAGCGGGTGGATCCACAACTTTCAGGTGTGCTCCCACCGGTGCACCCCCGACAGGAAGAACGCCTTCGGCAGGCGGCGGAAGAGCTTTTGATGCAGCATCCTGAGTTTTCTGAGGTGCGTTTTGACGTGGCCTTGGCCCAAGTGCTCCCGGATGGCTCCTGGCACATCCGCCACCTGTGTGATGCCTTCGGTACCCTGCACTGATTTGGGCTACTCCTGGACAGCCTTTCAAATAAACAGGATAAAAAATCAGCCGGTTTTTTTGAAGAGCCAGAGGCGGCATTCAATTCCCTTTCAGCCCAATCTTGAAGAAAATTTGGATACGATGATAGCCACGAAGGTGACCACATAAAACTGGCCCAGAGTTCCAAAAAAAGCCGATAGCATGCGTGCTTCATGGGCCACAGGCACAATGTCTCCGTATCCGATGGTGGACATGGTGATCATAGTGTAATAGGTAATCTCCTGATAAAAAATGGTAATATTATCATTGGTGGTCCCTGAAAAGGAACCAGGATGATAATACTCTATGAGCATAAATGTGAAAATCCCAATGACCACAAGGAGCAAATAGCCGCATAAAGCTCCTATCACCACGCTGGCCGTCACCACGCGGGGCCTGAGAATTTGCCTGAAAACTTCTGTTAAAATAAATGCGTAATACACCACGTACGTCGAAAGCGCCGCCATGGAAAGCTCCCGGTTATTAAACACTTTGAAGGCAAAAAACGGGATGAACATGCTCAGGATGAAGAGAACGTTTTTGATTAATTTGATATAAAACCCACGCTCTTTAAATATACCAAAAGACACCAGCCCTAGCACCAGCATATTGATTGGCCATACATAGCGCACATAGATTTCATTGTGCCGAATGAAAATCTTGTCAAAAAGCACCAGAAACAAAGAAAACAGAAGCAACTCAAAACGGTAGAGAAACAATTTTTCGTTGTAGCCTCTCAAGCGCCCTGTCGCAGATTTAGGGCTTCGTTTGGATGGTTTCGTGAGCACATCCATGGGATAAATATAAAAAGCGCCGATGAAAGAGTTTTTTTAAAAGGGCAGGTATTTTGGGATCTTTTACTAAGTATTCGCCGGCTTCAACTTGCAGCTTGGGCCCTCTGGCTACTTTTGCACCCTATGGCATTCTGGATTCTTTGTGGTCTTCTTTTGATTCCCTTTCATGTGGGTCTTTGGAAACTTTTTATCAAAGCCGGGCGTAAAGGATGGGAATCGCTGATCCCTCTCTATGACCTCTATGTTATTCAGAAAATCACCGGCAAACCGGCCTACTGGGTGATCGCTTGTCTTTTTCCAGGAATTAACCTGGTGGTGCTTTTCATCATGGTGAAGAATTTGTACGGCGTTTTTGGGAAAAACCGATGGACCGACCAGACCTTAGGCGTGCTATTGTTTTTTGTATTCACGCCACTTTGGGGTTTCGATCCTCGGGTACAGTACATGCCGGCAGACCAGCGTCCGGCTCCTGCGCGTTCGAAAATTCGGGAATGGGTGGACTCCGCCGTATATGCCGTAGTGGCGGTCACGATTCTCAAATCCTACTTTTTGGAAGCCTACAAAATCCCTACGTCCTCGATGGAAGAAACGATGCTGATCGGGGATTTTCTCTTTGTTAATAAAACGGCTTACGGTATCCGCATACCCATGACCCCTCTGACGGTGCCTTTCACCCACTCCATGCTCACATTTCCGGTGCGCTCTTTCTTGGAATGGCCTTCCATCCCCTACACACGCATTCCAGGCATGAGGCCGGTGAAAAATGGGGACATTTTTGTGTTTAACTTTCCAGAGGGCGATACGATACTTCTGGATCCGTTTCTTTATGCGCACAGCTATTATGACCAGGCGAGAAAGATTGCCCAGCAATATCGGGATAACGACTTGGCCGCGGGATTGAATCCCAGGCCTGATGAGGTGTACTTTTCCCTCGGTTTTTCCGAAATCCGGCGCCGGTTCAGTCTGGATAACCGGCCTGTGGATAAGCGGGAAAATTACATAAAGCGTTGTGTGGCCGTACCGGGAGATGTGCTGGAGATACGGGATGGCGTGGTGTATATCAACGGTGCAGAAGCGGCCATGCCAGAGGGCCTGGAACAAACCTACAAAGTGACCACCACAGCCGCTGTGGACCGGCGTCTGTGGCGGAAATGGGGCATCACACGCGAAGATCTGGAAGAAAAAAATCCTCACGGGGTCAATTACAGCAGTTTTGTTGTGAACCTCACGCGGGAGCAAAGAGATAAAATTGAAGCCCTGCCTGGCGTGGCTTCCGTGGAACCGGTGCGCCACCCGCCCATGCCGCTGGTGATCTTCCCGCATAGCAGCCGTTATGCCTGGAGCCTGGATAATTTTGGTCCGCTGCAGATACCCCGCCGCGGTCAAACGGTGCGCCTCACCCCGGATAGTCTGTGTTTTTGGGAGCGCATCATACGCCATTACGAAGGCAATACCCTGGAGGTGCGGGATGGCCAAATTCTGTTGAACGGAGCCCCGGCGGAAACCTATACTTTTAAGATGAATTATTACTGGGCCATGGGCGACAACCGACACGGGTCGCTAGATTCCAGATTTTGGGGTTTTGTGCCGGAAGACCACGTGGTGGGCAAGGCGGCTTTCATCTTTTTTTCATTAGGAGATGGGGGGTTGAAAGATATCCGGTGGCAACGCATTTTTAAATTTTTCTGATGGGTCGCACCCTGGTGGCGTCGGCAGGAATGCTTCCATTGGCCGGCCCTGTGGGATTTTATGTTCAGTGGTTCGCCCTTCCAGACCAACCCATTGTGCTTTCTTCATACTGGTGCAACCACGTCCGGATTTGGACCTCCCAAGGAATTTTTGTCCTGAATATTCCATTGAAATCCCAAGCTGTGCGGCACGGAGAGCTGGTTCCGGCCCACAACACCTGGGTTCTTTTCTGGCTTAGAACGTTGAGGGTGGCTTACGGGAAAGCCCCTTTCTACGATCATCTTTTCCCGGAACTTGAAGCCATATTAACCCCCTTGGTACAACAACCCCTTCCGGCCATCGCCCTCGCCCTGCACCAACTGTCCGTGCGTTGGTTATGCGCTGGGGATTTGAGTACCCCTCAATGTGCTTGGTCCAGCTTCAGGACCCGGGATTCAGATTTTTGCCAGCAACTGTTGCCGTATGCTCCAGGGCGCCAAGTTCCATCCTTCGCTTGGAGTCTGTTCAGCATTCTCGATCTTCTTATGTGGCGGGGACGGGAAGCCCGCATTTGGCTGCGTTCAAAGGGACAAGATATTTACGAGGAAAGTTTACTGCTGGGACGTTAGGGTTATTTTTGTTTGCAGGTAACGTCTTTTTCTTCCAAACCAAAGGCCTTGGCTTCTTTATAGACATCCTGCTTGAAGTGGTCTATGGTTTCGCGGTTTCCGCATTCCTCGCGGCTTCTGTTGATCAAACTCACAGGATCCCGGTAAGAACATTCCACGCATTTTTTACAACTTGGGAGTATGGAAATGGTTCCCAATACCATCACGGCGAAGAAGGGTATGGAGATTTTTTTCATAAAACAAAATTAGGGATAGATTATGGAATGGAATTTTCAGCCTCGGAAAGCCATTTTTGAAGGATTTTGCGGGAGCCGGGGATCGAAAGACCTTCTTTTTCAGCTTTACGGATGAGGCTCACAGCCCGGACAAAATCTTTATTCGCAGCCAGGTTTTCTACATGTTTCTTTAGGATTTCCTGAAAAAAAGTATTATGTTCCTCAGATATTAACCCACTTTTTTGAAGTCCTTTCCATTTTTTTAGGGATTTTTCGGGTTTGGTGTGGGGCAGTTCATTCCACCACTTAGCCAGCCGTCGTTCAGCCTTGGAAGGTTCCGTATCTGTTTTATGCGGCCTGGGGGCGGCATCTTCATATACCGGATCTTGGACAACGTTTTCCTGGGCTGCGGGGGCCGGTTTTTTTTGTGAGATTGTTTGGGTAGGGCGCTTCCCCTTTTGAATTTTGAGGTTAGATGGCGGGTTGTTCGTGTGGGGGGATGGGGTTTCCTTTTTTTCCTTACCGAGCCTTTCGGATTCAAGAATCCGGCAGGCTTCACGAGACAATTGAAGAAGGTCCGGTCGGGCATTTTCGTGCAGCACTTTGAGGCTGTAAAGCACTTGGTGCTTGAGCAACTTCATGAGCATGGCGGCGTTGTGGGCGGTGTAATCGTCGCCTAACGCCTGTATGAGGATTTCCGGGGAGTAAGTGCGGGCTGCCCGAAAGAGGTCATACAATCGGTCGCTCCGTTCGGAGCGCCGTCTGAGAATTTGCCTCAGCTGGCTATGGAAGCGGGCTTCTGCCGGGGTGAGGCTTTTGATGAGGCGAAAAGCTTCGGGCACGCGGCCTGGGGTTGTTTTTTTTGGAGGCATGGGCTGAGGATCCCTTCCTGCAAATTTGCAAAATATCGTGATTTGCTCAGGAAGCGGGTTAATTTTGCACCGCTTTATCAGGTCCCGTAGTTCAATGGATAGAATAGAAGTTTCCTAAACTTTTGATACAGGTTCGATTCCTGTCGGGACCACGCGTCCGCTCCTCACTGCGCTGCACCTCCGATGATGTATGTTGAATTCCAGCCTCCTGTCAGTCTTACCCTCAAGAGCGTGCCGGAGGGGCGGTTTTTATTAGGCTGCAGCGGCGGAATAGATTCTGTTGTGCTTTTTGACCTTCTGGTGGTGCACGATGTGGATTTTGAGGTGGCCCATGTAAATTACCAATTGCGGGGTCGGGACTCCGAAGGAGATGAAGAATTTGTGCGTGCTCTGTGCCGGGAATACAGCATTCCTTGTCATGTGCACCGCGAAACCCCCAAGCATTTTCCGGGTAACACGCAAGACAACGCCCGACGCATCCGCTACGCCTTTTTTGGCCGACTGCTGGAAGAGAGAAAATTAAATTGGATTCTCACAGCGCATCACGGCGACGATCAGGTCGAAACTATCCTGATGAACCTGGCCCGGGGATCCGGACTGAGGGGCCTGGCCGGCATACCTGTGCGACGGGATGTGATTTTGCGTCCTTTGCTTCCGCTGTCGCGCCGTCATATTCTGGAGTATGCAGAATACCACGGGTTAAAGTGGCGCGAAGACGAAACCAACGACCGCACTTATTATAAACGCAACGCCCTGCGCGTGGACGTGGTGCCCAATCTTCGACGCATTTTCCCGGATTATGTGCGGGGGGTGGGTACGTCCGTGCGTATCATTTCCAATGTCCTCAATGCGGTGGATTATGTGGTAAAAGAATCCGGTCTGATGACGGAGGATCCTTATGGCCCCCGATTTCCAAAAAAATCCTGGATGGAGCAAGACTTTGGGCCTTTTCTTTTATTTCACCTGCTGCAGCCCTATGGCTTCTCGGAAGCCCAGTGCAAAAGCGCTCTGGTGGCCTTGAGAGAAGGACGGGTAGGGCGATTTTTTTCCGCGCCGGGCGGAAAATTGTTTGCCGAAAGGGGCTACCTTCAATTATATGTGGATTTGCACCAGGTGGTGGGGCTGGCGCCCTTGCGCCCAGAATTTCCGGTGAAAACCATAGCCGGCCGTGTATATGTCCGGAATTTGGATGCGGATTTTGTCCTGCAACGGGGTGATACTCTGAGGGACACAGCCACTGTGGCTTTGCGGCCTGGGGAAATTTTGCATGTGCGCCGCTGGCGCGCCGGGGATGAAGTGCGCACACCGGATGGAATGCGCCGGAAAGTTTCGGATGTGCTGACCAATCATAAAGTGCCGGCGGGCATTAAATCCGAATATCCCGTGGTGGTGGACATGAACAACAACCTCGTTTGGCTGCCCGGACTAAACCAGCCCGTATTTCGGAATTTGGATTCGGAATTTCCTATCCGGGTGGAATTGGGTTTGGGCACTTATAGGGCCACGTCTCCCTTTTGGGCCGGCTAAGGACGGGGTATTTTCAGTTCATCCAGTTTTTTATGAAACCAGGTACTGTCCAGCACGCCCTGTCTTTCAATTTCTTCCCGCAATTTCATGCCCAGGTTTCTGTCGCCTTCGGCCCGGATGCGCATCAGTTGGCGGATGATTCGGATGAAATTTTTATGGCTGGCTTTTTGGGCATCCGACATCACCTTGTTGCGCCGGATGAAATTGTAGAACGCATCCCAGTGATGATAGAATGACACCGCATCTTCCAGTTCATAGAACAATTTCAAAAACAAGGCCCGTGTGCCCAGTTCATAGAAGATATCGTCCACCTGGGCCTGACTCAGCAAACGCAAGGCCTGCCTGTAATCGCGCCGCGCAAAAGCCAGGACGGCTTTATTGTAGCCCAGCACGCCTTCACGGATGCGGGGCTCCACCCTTTGGCCAAAGGAATCCACGACTTTTTCCGCAGCCTCCAGCTGATTCAGCCGGATGCCCACGGTGACTATGTTTTTGAGCAGTCCGGGCCGGATATATTCTCCTTCGTAAATCACATCGTAGGCGATCATTTTTTGATAAATCTCCCAAATCTTCCATAAAAAGTTTTCTTTTCCCTGGTTGATTTTTCCGGTGCAATAGTTTTGCGAGAAGACCAAGAGGTCATTCAGTTCGCTTTTTGGAATGAGCGGCGCACTGCTATCAATATACTTCTGCAGTGCTTCAAAATAATCTTCCCTTTCGGGCTCCAGGTGCATGTGGATCACTGTACGATACACCCCCACCACCGGATCGCTGGCATAGGGTTCCCAACTGGCCATTTCCAAGATAGCCGGGAGCAGAGGTTTATCGTAGGTCACTTTTAGCAGCATTTCGCGGGTCAGCATCTCCGAAAAAAGCCGCAGGCGGACGATCACATAATAAGTGTCTAAATGGTGGGAGGTGGTCTGGAGCTCATCATCCAAGCCCTCCCGCTGTTTTCTGAGGTGGTAGGCATACCGATGGTCGCAGGCCTGATATTTTATCAAGTGGAAATCGGTGCCCCGGCTGGCCGATGTATCTAGTATTTGTTCCAGAGCTTCAAACTTTTGATTGAAAAAGCGCTCCAGGTCCTTCTCTTTGTAATATTCCAGAAGCACCAAATGGGTGCGCGCATCCCCCCGGAGAGAATTTTTGTACACCACATATTTTTCCAATGCTAAGGCCAGATCCGATAAAATGTATCGTAATTTATCCTGATTCACAGGCTTGCGCTTTTGCAAGCGTTGAAGAAGTTTTTCTTTTGTGAAACCTGGCTGATCGAATTGAGGGTGGAATCCGGCACACCAAATCACAATTTCTTTGAGAAAGGCCGCGGATTTACTGGCAAAAAGATCCAGGTGGTCCGAGAATTCCTCCACTTCCTTTGCCGTGAGTGTTTGAAGTAATTGAATGGCTTTGGTTTTGGCCAACATGTCAAATGTTTTAAAATGGAAAACTAAGCAAAGCCTCACATATTTTTTACATGAGCGATGTTTTTGCTTTTTTAAATTGGGTCAAAATTCAAAAAATCAAACTTTTATGTTGACCATATTGGTTTTTCTCCACTTCAAAAAATTCGGGGCTGAGCGACAACTTAAAAAAAATGTCGTAGGGAATAGAGAAATGATATTTTATTTTTGAATATAGATTTTTGATATGCGCATTCAAACTTTTACATTACTTCTTGTCGTGCTTTTGAATTGTGGCATGGCCCACGCCGGCGGGGACCCTGTTCGCCGCCCGATAGCGGTTGCTTTTCTGAAGCCTTTCTCGTCGGAGACCGACTTTCTTAATTGCGTTTCCAATTTAACCATCACAGATCAGGAAGGGGTCGTTCTGCCATTTGTGGCCCACTACTCCGGGGATTATCGAAAACCTTCCTGGCTGGAAATCCTTTCTGGAGACCGACCATTAAAGCCAAGTGATATTGTGATTCACGGCAGCTTGGCGCCGCCCACCCATGTCACAGTGGCGGATATTTCAGGTTTTACGGAGGATATGATGGGCACCCCCTTAGGATTGGACCCTTCGTTCAGCACTTCTCCTAACCACCACCAGAATTCCAGCCATTTGGTCTTTCCTGAGGGAAACAGCCCGATGGAACAACCCAAAGCTTCCCAGGCTCAGGTGTTTCCCAATCCCACAGATGGAAATTTCCAGGTGGTGACCGAAGGGGATGTGCCTTTTGTGAGGGCCTACCTAGCCGACGCCCAGGGCCGAATACTGGAACAATGGGGCGTTCCCTCCATCAGGGCTTTTTTCAGCCTACGACATCTTCCGGCCGGTCTTTATTACCTTGTGGTGGAAACCGCCGTATGGAGGGAAAGGCATACAATATTTAAGTACTGAGCTGTTCCTTTAAATGTGCGCTTCGCCCTGTCCGGCATGGTTCCGGGCGGGGTTTTTTAATTTCGGGCCATCGAATTTTTTGTGGCTCCCCTTATGAAAACCAAAGCTGAAATTGTACACAACTGGCTTCCCCGTTACACGGGGACGCCTTTGGAGGAATTTGGTCAATATATATTGCTATGCAATTTTATTGATTATGTTCAGCTGTTTGCAGATAAATTCCAGGTGCCGGTGCGCGGGAAAGGCACACATCCCATGCAGACAGCCACCCATTCCAACATCAGCATAGTGAACTTTGGGATGGGCAGCGCCATGGCGGCAACCATCATGGATTTGCTTTCCGCCGTAGCGCCCAAGGCATTGCTTTTTCTGGGCAAATGCGGAGGTTTAAAAGAAAATACCCGAGTGGGAGACCTGATTTTGCCCATCGCGGCCATTCGGGGCGAGGGCACCTCCAACGACTATATGCCGCCCGAAGTGCCGGCCCTTCCCTCTTTCCGACTCCAGATGGCCGTCTCTTATTCCATAAGAAAGTATGAGAAAGATTATTTCACCGGCACCGTGTACACCACGAACCGTCGTGTATGGGAACACGATGAAGAATTTAAAAGCTACCTACGACGGATCCGGGCTATGTGCATCGACATGGAAACCGCCACCATCTTCACCGTAGGTTTTATTAATAAAATACCCCACGGCGCCTTATTGCTGGTTTCAGATAATCCCATGCACCCTGAAGGGGTGAAGACTTCAGAAAGCGATAAAAAAGTAACCACTCAATTCGTGGGCACTCACCTGGATATTGGAATTTCTGCCCTGGAAGAACTTCGGGATTCCGGGGAAAGCGTCAAGCATCTGCGCTTCGAATAAAAAAAGCCTTACAATGCAGGAAGTGGGGCAGCCTGGTGGTTGATGACCACCTCGAACAGCGTGGTGTCTAAAAGAGCAGAAAGGCTGAGAAAATTAGGATGATCCGTCTGGAATCGGGAAGTGAAAAGATCTTTTTTGAAAGCCTTAAGATAGCTGAGATAAATAAGTTCCGTGCAATAGAGTTTGGTGGTATCCGCCAGGTCAAATTTGTCGTCAAAAGGAATGCGCCTGGCTAGGAACTGCCGGGCATACATCACAGGCAGCGCGGCTTCGCCGGCCGCTTTTTTCAGACGTACGGCCAGGATGGTGCCCCGCACGCTTTCTTCTACGAATTTTTCCAGAGATTCCATTTGCATCCCATCCACTCCTGATAATTCGCTGGAAACGGTATGGATCACCATGGGCCTTCCGTTTTCTTCAGCCACAAAGGCACAATGCGACAAATTGTAACCGGTTTGAAATAATTCGTTGATAACGGAAGAAACAAATCCGTGGCCGCGGCGCATGATGATGTCGCCTTCTTTTAAAAGAGCCGTTTCCTCAGCCGATAATCTGTAAGGCTCCTGGGAGGCAGTCGGCGGGATGTCCGGGGTTTTAAAAAAAATGAGGAGAAAATGGGCTACAAAAAAATAAGCCGGCACACCTATCAGTGTGCCGGCCTTAAAAAATAGTATTCGATTCAGAGAATTAGTGTGCAGCGCCTTCAGCGGGAGCATTTTCACCGGCAGGAGCAGTTTCCGTAGCGGAAGTGGCAGTGCTGTCGGCAGGTTGTTCCGGATTTTGATTCATGTCTCCGCCTTCTTTCTTCTCATTCACCAGCCACTTCTCACCACGCTTCACAAGGTTCAGTTCATTTTTGCCTTCTTTCATGCAGCAGAAAGTGCAGGTGGCAGTGCTGTCCTGAACGTTACACTTGATGTCTTTAATTTCCGTAACTTCAGGAAGCATTTTTAGCTGGTTCAAGGTTTCCAGCATGTTTTGGGTGGTTTCAGTGCCATATTTTTTGGCCTCGTCCACTTTTTTGTCCTTAAGGGCCGTCAGATACCCTTTAACGGCAGCTTCCGGACCGGAACCCTGGCAGGAGACCAGGAGGGAGACAGCGGCAACCGCTGCGGTGAACTTGCTGATGTTCTTCATTTTGGTGTTTTTGAATGGGTTTGTTTAAAGCGGCACAAAGGTATTAAAAATTTTGAATTACAAAATACTTTTTAAATTTTCCGAAGGGCCTTGCGGGATTTAAATGGATATATCTTGGATTCCTGCCCCCGGATTAGTTTTCGGATGTTGCTTCGGTGGGTCCAGAAAATCAACACGGACAGGGTCAGCACAGAGGCCCATTGCCAGCTTGAGGCGTGAGGATAGAAGAGGTAATGCCAAAAAGGAAAAACCGCAGCGGCGCTCATTGAACCCAGGGAAATATAAGATGTAGCCAGCCAGACACCTAAAAATACGCCGGCTGATAACAGGGTGGCCAGAGGTGCAATGGCCAGCATCATCCCCAGGGAGGTGGCCACGCCTTTGCCCCCGCGGAACTTCAAGAATACCGAATACACATGCCCCAAGACTGCAGATGCCCCGCCGCAGATTTTCAAAGCGCTCATCGCACTGTTCTCAGCATCTGTGAAAATAAATGGAGGCAAGAAGGCAGGCACAAATCCTTTCAATGTATCCAGAATCAACACCAGAATACCCGCTTTTTTCCCGAGGATTCGGAAGGTGTTGGTGGCGCCGGCATTGCCCGAACCATGTTGCCGGATATCCAGACCATACCAAGCCCGGCCTATCCACACGGACCAAGGGATGGATCCCAGCAAGTAGCCGGCGAGCCCCGTCAGGATGAAATGTGTGGTCATGTGCATGATTAAAAATACAGAACTGGCGGGCCGGGATGGATCCAGTGTACGGTCAGACTATCCGGCCAGGCTTCCTGAAGAATTTCAGCAAATTGCTCAGCCACCAGGAATTCGCTTTCATAATGACCAATATCCACCAGGAGGGTTCGAGGGTCTGCCTCTGCGAAATCGTGGTATTTGACGTCGGCCGTTAAGTAAAGGTCTGCTCCGGCCTTTCGGGCATAGGAATACAGTCCGGCCCCGCTGCCCCCGCACAGAGCCACCCGTTGAACAGGCCCCCTCGGTGGGGGCGCGCAGCGGATTTGGGTGCACTTAAAAACGTCCTTTACTTTGGCCATGGCCTCGGCCCATTCCAGAGGTTCTGGCCACTCTCCCACACAACCGTAGCCCACCGTTTCGGTGGCATTGTCCAATGCAGTCACCTCGTACCAAAATTCTTCAAAGGGGTGTATGCGGCGTACGGCGGACAACGCATTTGCTAGGTCCGTTTCTTTGACGATTACTGTGAGAAACAGGGTTTCCGATATTTCTGGTTGGTGGATATGACCTTGGCGGGGTTGGGATCCTGGCAATGGGGTAAAGCCTTCATGGACCGGCCAGCTCATCCATCCTCCGGCATATTTGAGGCTGATGGGCTGCACTGAAGTACTAAGAGCTTCCCGGATGGAAAGGAAGGTTTCCTGTGGTGTGGTTAAACTGAGACGGACCAGCCGGCCGGTTTCCGGGGCCAGGGTGCGCCGGTGCATTAACCCCAAGCGCTGTGCCATATAATAACTTGTGCCCCCGGCCACACGATCCCAGTTGGTGTGCATGGCAATGCATGCGATATCCCGCTTTATTAACTGTTGAAGAAGATGACCGGCGGATTCGTCGGGATTAATTTTTTTGAGGGGTTTGAAAATACAAGGATGGTGGCAGACAATGAGTTCTGCATTTCGATCCGTAGCCTCAGCTAACACTTTTTCATTCAGCTCCAAAGCACAGATGACCGTTTGTACTGGCATGCTGGGACTTCCCAAAAGCAGCCCAACGTTGTCATAGGATTCGGCCAGGTCTAATGGCGCTCTTTTTTCCAGCGTCCGCAGGACGTCTAAAACAGTAATGGGAGGACCGCTCATTGACATCAGGTACGTCCGGGGTCTTAATTCAAAAGTCCCCACTGCAAACTTAAGCGAACGGCCCGGTCCAGCAAAGGATAACCCGGGGAAAGCCAGTAATCCGCCTTGGGAAAGCCCCGGTTCAGGTGCTGGCCCAGCAAGGCTACCCTAAAACGCTTAAGGGCCAGGCTCATGTGGGCATTCCACACAGGGTAGTTGCCGGCCTGGAAGCCGTTCTGAAGATACCATACCTGAAGCCCGGGCATCCAGGCCATGGGTTCGTAGCGGCTATGCCAATAGACATCCGTACCCACCTGGAAGTAGAGCTTGCGTTGAAAGAGGAAAGTCCGAAAAAGGAAACCTGCGCTTCCTGCGAGCCAGGGCACCCGTATCACCGAATGACTGGCTTTTTGGAAATGCACATTTATTGGGATGCCAAAGTGTTTTGAAAAAAACAGGAAATCTCCTTGTACGCGTGCCTGAAGCACCGTGAGAGGGGATTCAAAATTCCTGGGGAAAGCTTCCGTGTCATAAAAAAATGCCTGCCGGAGGGTGTGCCAATAGACACTGGCCTGTAATTTTTGACGTGGCAGCCTACTGGTGAAGTACACGGAGATTCGGGTCTGATTTTTCAGGTCCAGATTCCAGGCGAAGTTGTTGGAGTTCACCTCCCGTTGGAGAAAGGCAGGTGTTAAGTTTTGAAGACAGCCTCCGGCTACAAGAACTAAAAACATGGACCTCAAGGAATCCTGCGCCTTCTGATTTTTCCAGGTTAGTTGGGGGTGCAGCAGGAAGGCTCCGGCGTTGTACCCCATCAGGTGGGTTTGTAGCCGACTGGTAAAATGAAGCTGGGGAGAGAATTCCAAATTCAGGGACCCCAGCAGGGTCAAATTGTGATACGATGCCCAAGGCCGCACGGGCCGAAGCGTATCCTGACCGAGATGCATCCAGCCGTAGCGCACCGATGCTGAAACAGTGGAGAAGCGCATCCGGCCTGACAAGGGAGCCAGCCTGAAGCCGGCTTCTGCCGAAGCCTCCCGAAAATGGGCCACCCAAAGAGAAGGGCCTCCGGATCCATAATAATGCTTAAAGAAACTGTCAGCAGCGCCGGTTTTGTCGCTGAAGCTGCGCCGGTCATCGCTATAACCAAGGCCCGTTATCAACGCCCATCGGGTCATAGTGCGTTTTTGGAGGCTGTCGGTGAGCCGGGCACCCAGAAGAATATCTTGATGGAGGAAAGCATCCCAGCGGTTTGAGAGCATTTCCGCCCCCGACAACCGTACCGGCCAGGTGTCCCTACGGGGCAGGGGCACGAAGGTCGAATCCCCGGCGGGGGAGAGGGTCCAGAGGCCTTTATCCCTGAGTTGGACTTGAGGGCTGAGGCCTCCGTTTTCTTCCTGGCGGAAGCGGTGCCAAAGGAGACCGGCCCGCATGAACCAGCGTCCGTTTGCAGATCTTTGATAGCCGCTGGCCGTCAAGCGGGACACACCGGCCCATTGCCGCTGATAAAACCCCGTGCTGCCCAGCCGGAAAAAATCCACATGCCACTGGGCACGCCTTCCAAGCGGCTGGGTATGCAATACATAAAGTCTCTGGTCGCCGCGGCGGTTGTTTTTGGGCGGACCGCTTGTGCCCAATTGGTATATGAGCTGTGTGTAGGGTCTGCGGGATGAATAGTACATCATCTTTTCAGGGGATTGGACGAAATAAAAAGGCCATTGAAAACCCCAGCAAAAACCAGTGACCGAATCGGGGGTGTACCACAAAGGCTGGGGCGCTCTGCCGGCATTGTCCTCGGCCGGGTAGTTCAGGTATGGAAGAGCGGTGAACAAATGGTGCAGGAAACCCTCGCTGCTATCTCTTTTGATGCGTTGCCAATAGCCGGTGGTGTGATAATCCTCTTCGCGCCAGGTGAAAATGCTCAAAGTATCCCGCAATGCGCGGAGGGAGTCGTGCCGGGCGGTGAGGGCTTCCTGCTTTTGCCCCAGTGCAGAGAACCCATGGATCATCAAAAGAGTGATCCAAAGGACGGGCAAGAAGCCAATAAGCCTGTGCAAGTAACGTATTTTGGCGCCGAATTTACATGAGTTCTTCCATGAACGCGGGTTGGCAAGTGATGCTGGGCAGCAGTAACCCTCATAAAAGAGCAGAGCTGGAAGCGCTTTTGGCCGGTTGGCCGGTACACCTGTGGACACCTAAAGACTTTCCGGGTCTTGAGCCGCCCGATGAAACCGGCACTACATTTTTGGAAAACGCTTTGCTGAAGGCGCGATACTATCATTCGCGCACCGGCCTCCCCACGCTCTCCGAAGACAGCGGCTTAGAGGTGGAAGCCCTGGAAGGTGAACCGGGTGTACGGTCCGCCCGTTTTGCGGGCCAGGGCGCTTCGGATGCAGACAATGTGGCCCGCCTGCTCTCTCTTATGAAAGGAAAATCGAACCGAAGGGCCCGCTTCAGAACGGTGATGGTGTATAAGGATGCCGGGGGCGAATACGTTTTCGAAGGCGCATTGCAGGGTCAGATTGCTGCGCAGCCTGCCGGGACAGAGGGCTTTGGGTACGACCCGGTGTTTGTGCCGGAAGGATGGAACAGCACCCTGGCCCAGGCAAGCCAGGAAGCCAAAAACGCCGTATCGCACAGGGCCTGTGCCTTGAGGCGCTGGATAGTCTTCATGCAAGAGCGCGAAGGCTGGAAAAAGTGAACACTTTCAGAACCGCCAGTTTTATTTCTCAGGAGGTAGAAGCCCTTTAGGAGGCGGGGGCACCGGGCGGGAAGGTGTGGGAGGGTTGCGGGCGTCCACATCTTCTACCACTTCCCAGTGTTTTTTGTGCCAGCGCAGACCGTTGTAAGAGCCGTCGGGAACGTAGGCTGCAGGCTGGCTACGGCCTGAGGGTGCATAGGGGGTGAGATGGTCGTATACGATCATGTTGAGCTGATCGTCCCAACGCAGGTGGACGGCAGCATCGGCTTTGTATTCCAGGATGAAGCGGTGGTAAGTTTTGTGTTGGTGGCGGATGATGGGCGCCCCGAACTGAGGGAATCCCCGGCTGTTGAAGCTGAGGGGTTCGGCTATTTTGAGGCGGCTGTGGGCGTTGTGCATGTTGAGGCCCAGCAGAAGCCAATGTTTTTTACCGCTTTTGCGGACGGCATAATAAATGGCCCCCATCCAATGGCTGGCATCCAGGGTTTTGTGCAGGGGCCGGCCAAGTTGGGCTGTCTGGTCCTGGAGTTCGAAAACGGGCTGAAAGGTTGCCGGACGGCGGGTTTTGCTGCTGAGGTTCTGGAGAAGGCCGAAATTCTGGTAATGACCATCGGCAAACAGGACGGTGAAGGTGAGGAGGCGCCAGCTTTTGTCTGGAGGGACGAGTAAGGATACCTGGCTGAAGCCTTCGGCGGGTTGAGGATGACCGGCTTCGAGGCGCTGGCGCAGGATGAGCAGCAGTTCGCGGGCTTTTTGGGCTTTCAGGCTGTCGGGATAGGCGGGATTGAGCAGCCATTCTTTGAAGGATTTTCCGGCGGAAAGGCTGTCGGTTTGGGGAAATGCACGACGATGCGGCCAGAGACAGAGGGCGAGCTGAAGAATTGGGAAAAGAATGCGTAGGAATGGACGTTTCATGAATAGACAACGTCAGGAACTTGGCGGGAGTGTGCCGGAATTGCGTGAGGGATGCGGAGGGCGGCGCCTCCGGCTCCGGTGAGGAGCCGGGCGCCGGCACTGCCCTGAGCCCGCCCCGCGGGCGAAGGGATTGCCGAAGCGGCAGCGGAGCCCGGAGCAGCCCGACCCCCGGCGTCTGCCTGCAGCGCTGCCCAGAGGCCGCCGGGGGGCACGCCCTGAAAGAGATGGAATGCGCCGGGCATCATAGTTTAGTCGTTGCCTTCCCGGAAACGGCAGAGGCCTTCCTGAAGAAAAGCGGCATATTCGCGGGCGGAGGGTGTGTAGCCGCGAGGTGGGGCCAGGAGGCGGCCATCGGGCGCCAGAAGCACGTACAGGGGCTGGGCGTTGCCGGAGAAGAACTGCTGCTGAAAATCGCTCCACTTGCCGCCGACGGTGGTGATGCGCCGGCCGGTGAGCGGGGAGGTGTACTGGGCATCGGGTGGCAAGGGGGCCTTGTCGTCGCAGTAGAGGGAGGCCAGGATGTAATCGTTTTTGAGGAGTTGGAGGACTTCTTTTTCCGGCCAGACATTTTCTTCCATCTTGCGGCAATTGACGCAGTTCCAGCCTGTGAAGTCGAGCATGAGAGGCTTATTCAAGCGCTGGGCCCGGGCCATGGCTTCAGCGTAGTCGTGGACGCAATCCAGACCCAGAGGGCAATGGCTCTCACCTTCGGATAGCCACTCGGCGTAGAAGCCGGGCGGAGGAAAGCCGGAAATGAGACGCAACGGGGCGCCCCAAAGGCCGGGGATGAGATAGATCACAAAACTGAGGGTGAGCGTACCCAGCAGGAGGCGTGGGATGGTGAGGGGCCCCTGGGTGTCGCCTTTGAACCGCAGGCCGCCCAGCAGATACAAACCCAAGAGGCCAAATATGGCAATCCAAAGGGCGATAAATACCTCCCGCTTGATGAGGCCCCAATGGTAGGCCAGGTCCACATTGGAGATGAACTTCATGGCAAGGGCCAATTCCAGAAAACCCAGGGACACCTTGACGGTATTGAGCCAAGATCCGGAGCGAGGAAGGCTGTGGAGCCAGCCCGGGAATGCGGCAAACAGGGCAAAGGGCAGGGCCAGGGCCAGGGAAAAGCCAAACATTCCGAGAAGCGGCCCCCGCGTGCTGCCCTGCTGGGCGGCTTCCACCAGAAGGGTGCCGATGATGGGGCCGGTGCATGAGAATGAGACCAGGGAAAGGGTGAACGCCATGAAAAAAATGCCGATGAGACCGCCCTTTTCCGAGGCCCGGTCCACACGGTTGATGAGGCTGCTGGGCAAAGTGATGTCGAACGCACCAAAAAAAGAAATGGCAAACACCACAAAAACGATAAAAAAGAGCAGGTTGAAAAAGGCCGAGCTGGCCATCTGGTTCAGGGCTTCTGCCCCGAAAAGGCGTGTGATAAGGAAACCGAGAACGGTGTATAGAAAGACGATGGATAGGGCGTACGTGGTAGCGTTGCGCAAACCGGCGCTGCGGCTTTTGCTTTGCTTGGTGAAGAAGCTCACGGTGAGCGGAATCATGGGAAAAACGCAGGGGGTGAGCAGGGCCAGGAACCCGCCCAGAAAGCCGGCCAGAAAAATGCCCCAGGAAGAGCGGTCGGTGCGGGCCACGGAGCCGGATCCACAACTTCCGTCTAATCGGCTGAGCACTTCATCACTGAGCTTCTGGGGAAGAGGGGTGCCTTGGTCCATGGGAAGGGCTTGCTCCTGGCTGGCGGTGGAGGTTTTGTCGGGCGGGGCCGGACTTGGGATGCTGTCGGATTGTCCGGGGGCAAGGGAAACAGCTTTGCGTCCGGAGGTGCCCCGGACAGGCACGATCACGGTTTCCTGCACCTGGACGCATTTTCCCAGGTCGGTGCAGGCCTGGCCTTCGATGTCCACACGGATGTCAAAAGCGTCGGGGGTGAGAATTTCAATGTCCTGCTCGAAGGTGACAGATTTTTCAAACCACCGCGCCATGCCCTGCATGATGTCGTCGTATTCTTCGTGGTGGGGTTTGGGTTCGCGGGTTTTTCCAATCTTTTTGTACCAAGGATTTTTTTCAAATTTGAAACGTAAGGGCAAAAAGACTTCATCGGTGCTCATGGCGTAGAGGTGCCACACCGGGTCAATGACAGCCGTGAGGCGCAGCGTGCCTTGGCCCTTTTCTTTGACAACGAGGACCCCGGACCACTGGGTGGGGCGCTCTATTTGTGCACGGGCACTGCCTGCCGCGTCGGACAGCAGAAACAGCAGAAGGACAACAAGTTTCAGGGCGGGGTGGATGTTTTTTTGCAAAGGGATTTTCACCATGGGCTTCAAATTTCGGTTTATTCTTTAAACTCTTGTCCCCAGCCCAGACCGAACTGCCGCCGGATGAAGAACACGGCGGCATAGATGACGGGCGTGTCCAGAAGGGCCATAAGCGATTTGAACATCCATCCATCGGCCATGTAATCCAGCATCGTGCCAAAAGGCAGTTCGCCGGCAAAAATGACCGTCACCACGAGCACGGTGTCTGCCAGTTGAGAAAATATCGTACTGCCGTTGTTGCGCAACCAGAGCATGCGGCCGCGCGTGAGCCTTTTCCAAAAATGATACAAAATCACATCCACATACTGAGCCACAAGATAGGCCACCATACTGGCAAAGATGAGCCGTGCGGAGTTGTTGAACATGTGGTGGTACACGGCGTCGCTCACCCGGCTTTCGGGAATAGCCTGAAACCTGGCCCCCAAACTCACAATAAGCAGGGTGAAAAGGGAAGCGCCAAATCCTGCGAACACCACACGCTGAGTGCGTTTTTTTCCGTAAAATTCGGACAGGATGTCGGTGATGAGAAAGGTGATCGGATACGGCAAGACGCCTGCCGAAATGATGAAAGTCTTAAATCCAAGATGTATGGATACAAATTTGTTGGCAATGAGGTTGCAGGTGATGAGAGCCGCAATAAACAAGGCGGCGAGCCACAAATAGAGCACCTCCGATCCGGCGCTCCGTGCTGCCGGGCGTTCCGGGGGAGCCACAGAGCGCGGGCCCACTTCAGAACTTTACCTCGGGCGCTTTCTCAGCGCCTTCTGCAGCTTCGAAGTAACCGCGCTTTTCAAAGCCAAATATTCCGGCCAGAATATTGTTTGGGAAGCGGCGAATGTGGGCATTGTAGGATAAGACGGCATCGTTGAAATCTTTCCGTGCAATGGCTATGCGGTTTTCGGTGCCTTCCAGCTGCACCTGAAGGTCACGGAAATTTTGGTTGGCTTTGATGTCAGGATATCTTTCTACGGTCACCAATAGGCGGCTGAGGGCTCCAGAGAGTTGATCCTGCGCCTGCTGGAACTTTTGAATATTTTCAGGGGTGAGATCCTTGGGGTCCAACTTCATGGAAGTGGCCGCTGCCCTGGCTTCCACCACTTTGGTGAGGGTTTCCTGCTCGAAATCAGCGGCCCCTTTCACGGTGTTCACCAAATTGGGAATCAGATCGGCCCGGCGCTGATATTGGGTCTCTACATTAGCCCAGGCGTTTTCCACTTTTTCCTGCCGGTTCACCATGCCGTTGTAACCGCATCCCATCATGCCGCCCAGTACCAAGAGCACTGCCAGCACCACCAGCCATGTTTTTTTCATAGGGTTTTAAATTATCTATTGCCGGGGTAAAGATAATGACCGCCGTATTCCTTTACCAATTTGATTGGAATTGCTCTTGTAATAATTAATGGTTTTTCGGGGGCCTAGCACGGGAGGTAATTCTATTGGGGGCTCAGACTGTTTTTTAAGTTTTTTCTCGAAAGCAAGTAAAAAAGTACTGGCCCGGTGCGCCTTAAAATCTGCCTTTTTGGAATGCGTGGCATAACGTTTTGAGCACAAAACCCGAGGCGTTGCGGGAAAGTGTTTAAATAATCTTCTCGACTTTGAGGTCTTTGAGCTTCAGGGCTCTATTGCGCAGCGCCGACGGGATGCAGGGCCGGTGTCCCTGACCTACTTTTGCAGGGGTTTCATGAGCGATTTTATACGGCACGAATGCGGCCTGGCCCTCCTCCGGCTTTTTAAGGCGCCGGAATACTACCAGCAGCGCTATGGTACGGCGTTTTACGGGCTCAATAAAATGTTTCTGCTGATGCAAAAACAGCACAACCGGGGCCAGGACGGCGCCGGCTTGGCCAACGTGAAGCTGGGCATTCCTCCGGGCCATCGCTATATCAACCGCCTGCGCAGTGTCGCTCCGAATGCCATTCAGGATATTTTTGATCAAATTGCCGCTCAAATAAAAGCTATCAGCGATCAAATGGGCGGAACGCTGCGGGCATCGGATCCACGTTTCAAGGAAGTCATGCCTTTTTCAGGCGAATTATTTTTAGGCCACTTACGCTACGGCACTTTCGGGGGCAACACCATCGAACATTGTCATCCCTTCCTTAGAGACAACAACTGGACCAGCCGCAGTCTCCTGGTAGCCGGCAACTTCAATCTCACCAATGTGGAAGAACTGTTTCGGGAGCTTGTGGAACTGGGCCAACATCCGAGGGAGAAGGCCGACACTGTGACGGTTTTGGAAAAAATCGGCCATTTCCTGGATCAGGAAGTAGAGTCGTTGTATCATCAGGTGAAGCGGGAGGGTTTTGGAAAGAAAATGGCCAACGAACACATTGCCCGCCGATTGGATTTGGCCTCCGTCTTGCGCAGGGCTTTTCGCAAATTTGACGGAGGCTTTGCCATTGGGGGCCTCATCGGCCACGGCGATGCCTTTCTGGTGCGGGATGCCAATGGCATTCGCCCAGCCTATTTCTGGACCTCGGAAGAAGTGTTTGTAGCCGCTTCTGAGAGGCCGGCCATTCAAACCGCTTTCGATGCACCCCTGGCCGAAGTCCAGGAAGTGCCCCCGGGCCATGCCGTGATCGTGAAAAAAGACGGCCGTGTGCTGGTGGAAGAAATTTTGCCGCCTGCACCCAGAACGGCCTGTTCCTTTGAACGCATTTATTTTTCGCGCGGCAGCGATGCCGACATTTATCAAGAGCGCAAGCGTCTGGGTCGCAACCTTCTGAAACCCATCCTGGAAGCCATTGATTACGATCTGGAAAACACCGTTTTCAGTTATATTCCCAACACCGCCGAAACAGCTTTCCTGGGCTTGCTTCAAGGCCTGGAGGATTACCTTACCGATCAGATTTTGGATCG
The DNA here is from genome assembly GCA_025055575.1 of Flavobacteriales bacterium. Lineage (GTDB taxonomy): Bacteria > Bacteroidota > Bacteroidia > CAIKAF01 > CAIKAF01 > JANWWQ01. The sequence goes on from JANWWP010000034.1 coordinate 130,244, forward strand.
CCTCCGCAGGGAGGGCAGCCTGGAAGATTCTTCCAAATGCAGGGCGTTGCTGAGCCGTCGTATCCGCGTGGAGAAACTGGTGATTAAAGACGTGAAACTCCGAACTTTTATCACCGATGATGACCACCGGGATGATATGGTGCGGCATGTCTATGACGTTACATACGGTTGCTTGCGTCCGGGAGTGGACCGATTGGTGGTGCTGGATGACAGCATTGTCAGGGGGACTACGCTCCGGCGCAGCATCGTCCGGATGCTGGATCGTTTGCACCCGGCTGAAATCATTGTGGTATCCTCGGCCCCGCAAATCCGTTATCCGGACTGTTATGGAATTGATATGGCCAAAGTGGCGGATTTTGTCGCTTTCAAGGCCGCCGTGGAATTGTTGAATGAAAAGGGGCTTTGGAGCGTCCTTAACGACACCCACTTGCGCGCCAGGGAACTATTTAAAAATGGCAACCTGACGGAAGAAAATGTATTAAAAAACATTTACCAACCCTTTTCCACGGAAGAAATTTCGTCCAAAATTGCCGAACTTATCAAGGACCCCTCCGTGCGTGCGCGGGTGCGGGTGATTTACCAAACCGTGGAGGGGCTGCACGATGCCTGTCCACAGCACCGTGGCGACTGGTATTTTACAGGGAACTATCCCACGCCCGGCGGTAATGCCGTAGCCAACAAAGCGTTCCTCAATTATATGGAAGGCCGCAATGTGCGGGCCTACGCTTTTTGAGCCTATGAAGAATATTTTTTTTTGAATTTCATGGACAAGGGATGGGAGCAATGGGAGGTCATTTCTTCCAAATTCAAGAAAACACAGCGCCCCCCATTTTCCTCGTAGCGGCTTTTGAAGTCCCAAAGATTTTTTAGCGTGGAATGGTCTATCAATGTGCAGGCGTGAAAATCCAGAACCAAGGATTTTTGCCCGGGCAACTGAAGCAGCATTTTTTTAAAGGACAGAAAATTGCTGAACACCAGGGCGGAGCAGATTTCTACTTTGTGGGTGTGGTCATCCAAGATTTTTAAGAGGACGCGAGGCTTGAAGATATGCCGAAGCTGCAGACCCCGGGCCAATAAAAAAATCAGTTTTGCCGTGACGCCGCCGGCGAGGCCGGCTAAAAGATCCACGGACAGCGTCAGCAGGACTGTGGCGCCCAAGACCAAAACTTGCTCTGGACCTATTTCCAGGGATTGTCGGATTTTTTGAGGGTGGGCCAGATGGAAACCGGCGTACACCAACAAAGCCCCGAGAGCCGAAAGGGGAATCTTCCGGATGAATGGCGATAACAGCGTGAGATAAGCCAGCAGGAATATCCCATGGAACACATTGCTCCACCAAGTGCGGGCTCCGCTGCTGATATTCACTGAGCTGCGCACAATTTCAGAAATCATGGGCAAGCCGCCCAGCGCCCCGGCCAGCATGTTGCCGGTGCCCACACCCAGAAGCTCGCGGTTCAGCCGGGAAGTGCGGTGCCTGGGGTCCAAGGAATCCACAGCCCGCGCACTGACCAAGGTTTCCAGGGATCCGATGAGGGAAAACAGAAGGATAAACTTCAGCGAAACCGGTTCAAATACCTTCGAGAAATCCGGAAATACTAAAGCCTGCCTGAATTGGGAAGGCACATCCACAAAAAATTGAGGCCCCGTCGTATAGGAAAGTTCTAAAAAAGAGCCTTCGCCAGGGTTGTCCAGATGGGCCATTCCGGCTGCGATACCAGCCCCTGTAAGCGCCAATAGTGGGGGCGGCAGAAATAAAAATAAGCGGGATTTGAACCTTGATGAGAAAAATAAAAAGCCCAGAGTGATAAGGCCTATTACGCCGGCTATTGGGTGCATATTCAAAAAGGCCTTGGGCAGGTCAAATAAAAGTTGCCAAAACCCCGATACGTTGGGGAAAACGCCCAACATGGGAAAAATTTGGCGGAGCATCACGATGAGGCCGATGGAAACAAGCATGCCCCGAACTACAGAGGGAGGAACAAAATCCGCCCAGTTTCCGGCTTTCGCTATCCCCAAAACAATTTGAAAAGCCCCGGAGACCATCACACAGGCCAGAGCGTAGCGATACCCATCTGTGGCATGGCCTGCGCCAAGTTCCATCACCGCCCCCCAAGCCACCGCAATCAAACCAGCCGCCGGACCTTTGATGGCAAGCGCAGTGGCGCCAAAGAATGAAACGACCAGGCTGCCTACGATGGCGGTGATCAGTCCAGCCACCGGGGGGAACCCGCTCGCCACGGAAATGCCGATGCACAGGGGCAGGGCCACCAGGGATACCAAAAAGCCTGCCAGGACATCCCGCGCGGAAGGGAGGGCATTTGAAATGCGGGCTGAGGCCTCCGGGTTTTTCATTCTGCAAAAAAAATAAATTACCCCGGCGGGTATCCAATGGAATTAGCGCCAGCCGCCTCCTAAAGCCCGATATAAATGAATGCGGGCCTGGAGTTGCTTCAGCCTGATTTCCACAAGCTCCATTTTGGCCTCCAGCGCTTCCCTTTGTGTGAGCAACACTTCAGCGTAATCTGCACGGGCTGAATTAAAGAGATTGTTGGCGATGGTGATGGATTGTTTTAAAATTTCCACTTCACGACTCTTTTTTTGAAAACTGTTTTCAAAGTTTTCTATCTTGGCCAATTGGTTTAAAACATCCACATACGCGTTCAGAAGCGATTGTTCGTAACGGTAGGCGGCCATCACCTGACGGGCCTTGGCTTTATTTAATGCGGCTTTCAAAGCATTGAAATTCACCAGTGGGGCCACCAGATCGCCGGCCAGGTTGAAAATTAAAGAGCCGGGGTTCATGAATAAACTGGGATTAAAAGCCTGCAAACCCACACCGGCGCGGATTCCTAAGGAAGGATAGAACTGAGCCCTGGCCACTTTGACGTCCAGGCCTGAGGCGGCTAGTTCACGCTCGGCCTGGCGCACATCAGGCCGATAAATGAGCAGTTGGGACGGCACCCCGGCTCTCAGGGAATCCATCGGCAGGTTCAGGAAGTTGGCAGAACTCCGCAATATTTCCATCCCGTATTGGCCTGTCAGGTACCTGAGGCGGTTTTCGACTTCTACAATCCTTTGACGGATGGCGAAAGCCCGGTTTTGGGTATTGAGCCATTGGGCCTCAAAGCGGTTAACCGCAAGTTGAGTCACCTTGGCCGATTGCATTTGCTGGCGCACCACTCTGAGGGCATCTCCTTGTATTTCGCTGTTGGTTTCAATAATGTCCAGCAGGTTGTCCAATGCCATCAATTCATAGTATGCTTCCGCGATTTCTGCCACGAGGTTTGTGACAAGAAAATTCTTCCCATTTTCCGTGGCTAAGAAGCGTTGAAAGGCGGCGTCTTTAGCGTTGCGCAGCTTACGCCAAATGTCCAGTTCCCAGGTGGCCGAAAGGCCCAAACCATAATTCTGCATAGGTTCCGGAAAGGGGTGGCCCGACACGCCCTCCAGTTGGTGTTCCACGGCGCCGTTGCGGGTGTAAAGGCCTGGCTTTTCAGTTTCCCCGACCATGCCTCCATACACGAAAGGCAGATATTCTGCTTTGCGCTCCTTCACCTCATAGCGGGCCACTTCCACTTCCTGCCGCATGATGTTCAGCTCCTGGTTGTGGCTCAGAGCCGTATCAATAAGAGCCACGAGATGAGGGTCCTTGTAGAAATCCCGCCATTTCATGGCGCCGATTGTGAGGGTGTCCAAAATGCCTTTGTAACTGGCTGGAACATTTTTCTTGGCCTGCCTCAAGCCTTTCATGGGCAGTTGACAGCCTGAAAGAGCAACGTACATGCCCAGCAAAACCAGGATAATCAGTTTCTTTTTTCTCATGCTAAAAACTTCTTTAGTTAAGGAAAGGCTATTTTTTAAAACGTTTTTTTCTTGCCTGCCGAAGGCTTCTGAGTTTCAGGGCACGCACCAGGCCGAGTCGGTTGAGTTTTTTAAGGAGGGCTTTTTCTCCGTAACTTTCCACCACGTCTTCCGTCAATGGACGATGATCTTCATCCTGAATGAGTTTGCGACCTTGGGCTAATTTTCCAAAAATATAGTAAAGCCCCGGGATGATTAACACTCCGAAAAGTGTGCCCAGGATCATGCCCCCCATGGCCGAAGCCCCTATGGTCCGGTTGCCCACGGCGCCCGCACCGGTGGCCCGCACCAGGGGCACAAGGCCGGCGATGAAGGCAAAGGAAGTCATCAGGATGGGGCGAAAGCGCACCTTCGCGCCTTCGATGGCCGCTTCCAGCACCGAAGCGCCCTGTTGGTGCTTTTGGACAGCAAATTCCACAATGAGGACCGCGTTTTTCCCTAATAAACCGACCAACATGATGAGGCCTATTTGCGAATAGACATCGTTGGCCAAGCCCATGAGCCGAAGTAAGAGGAAAGAACCAAATATGCCCACGGGCAGCGATAGCAAAACGGCCAAGGGAATAATAAAACTTTCGTATTGTGAGGCTAAAACCAAATAGACGAAAATGATGACCACAAGGAAAATGAACAGCGCTTCATTCCCCCGCCGAGCTTCGTCAAAAGACAGACCTTCCCAGGCAATATCATACCCTTTGGGCAAAACCTGGGCCGCCACTTCCCGGATGGCTTGGATGGCCTCCCCGGTGGTGTAGCCTTCAGCGGGCCGGCCGCGTATGGCCGATGAGGTGTACAGATTAAAGCGTGTGATTTCATTGGGCCCCTGGGTTTTTCGTAAGGTCATAAAGGCCGACAGAGGCACCATGTCTCCTTTATCGTTTTTTACAAAAATGTTAAGCAGGTCCGAAGGCAGTCTCCGGTATTCAGGAGCTGCCTGGGTGTACACCTTAAAAAAAGCATTAAACCGTGTGAACCCTTGCTCATAGGTGCTGCCCACCAGGATGTTCAGGTTTTCCATAGCCGTGCCGATGGAGACGCCTTTCTGCATGGCTTTTTGGTTATCAATAACCACTTCATACTGTGGGTAATTGGCCGCGTAAAAAGTGAACAAGCCTTCCAACTCTTTTCTTTTGCGCAGGGCTGCCATGAATTCCAGATTCACACGGTCCAGTTCCTGATAATCCACTTCGTTATTCTTCTGCAACAGTCTCAGGGAAAAGCCGTCCGACGAACCATAACCGGGCACGGCGGGCGGTTCAAAAAATTCGACCACAGCGCCCAGATTCTTTGTTTTTTCTTCCAATTCCTCAATCACTTCGTGCACAGAATGTTTTCTTTCGTCCCAATCTTTCAGATTAATCAGACAAGTGCCCGCGTTCGATCCCCGGCCTTCCGTGAGAATTTCATAACCCGCCAAAGATGTCACGGACTGCACGTCCTCCATCTCTTCGGTGATTTTTTGCAACTGGCGCGATACCTCGTGGGTGCGTTCCAGGGTGCTGCCCGGCGGGTTTTGGATAATCGCGTAAATCTGCCCTTGGTCTTCGTTGGGGATAAATCCAGAAGGCAGGGTTTTGTTGATCCCCACAATCCCAACGGAGAAAAGGGATAAGACTCCAAGTGTCACCAAGCGCCGGTTGACGATAAGGCTGAGAATTTTCGTGTATCGCCCCGTAGCCTTGTCGAAAGTGCGGTTAAACCAATCCAGAAACAAACGGACGGGCGTACGCATCTTTTTGTGGGAAGTATGGGGCTTAAGCAGCATGGCACACAGCACAGGGGTGAGCGTGAGGGCCACCACTCCCGAAAGAATGATGGAGCTGGCCATGGTGATGGAAAATTGTTTGTAGAAAACCCCCACAGGTCCACTCATAAAAGCAATAGGCACAAAAACGGAGGTCATGATCAGGGTGATGGCAATGACGGCCCCGCTGATTTCGCCCAACACTTTTTTCACAGCCTGATAGGGGGAGAGATGCTCGGCCTCCATTTTGGCATGGACCGCCTCCACCACCACAATGGCATCGTCCACCACAATGCCGATGGCCAACACCAGGGCAAATAGAGTGATAAGATTGATGGTAAGGCCCAGAAGGCTCATAAAAACGAAGGCACCGATGAGGGATACCGGCACCGCGATGATGGGTATCAAGGTGGAACGCCAGTCGCCTAGAAAAACAAACACCACCAAGGCCACCAGAATGAAGGCCTCCACCAGCGTGTGCAACACTTTATCAATGGAAGCATTCACAAACTTGGACACGTCATAATTGATTTCATAATCCATGCCCGGCGGAAAATCCTTTTTCAATTCCTCCAGTTTGGCTTTGGCATCGGCGATCACTTTGCTGGCATTGGTTCCAAAATTTTGTTTTAGAACGATAGACGCTGAAGGATAGCCATCCTTATTGGAATAGATATTGAAAAATTCGCTGCCGAGTTCCACGTCAGCTATATCACGCAGTTTTAAGAGCTCCCCATCCGGATTGGCACGGATAATAATGTTTTCGTATTGTTCAGGCTTGTTGTAGCGCCCGATGTAGGTTAGGGTAAATTCCAGAGACTGGGCCTTTTTTCCGGAGGCTTGACCCAAACGACCAGGTCTTCCGATGATGCTTTGCTCTTCCATGGCTTTCATCACCTCTTCCACGGAAACATTATAGGCCCGCATGCGGTCGGGCTTCAGCCAGATGCGCATGGCAAAAGTCCGGCTGCCCAGAATTTGGGCCCGCCCCATACCTGGAATGCGCTGTAATTCAGGAATTATGCGTGTGTAGGCATAATTGTACAGAAATTTCTCGTCCGCATTTTTATCTTTACTGTAAAGGTTTACATACATCAGCATACTGGGCTGGATGGGGGTGATGATGATACCTTCCCTTTGCACCAAAGGCGGCAGATTGTTCATGATCGCGTCCACGCGGGTTTTTACATTCACCACCGCGGCATTGGGGTCCGTGCCTGGTTCAAAAACCACCTGGATGGTGGCCTCCCCGGCGCTGGTGGCATCGGAAATGAGGTATTGCATGCCCTGCACTCCGTTGATGGCCCTTTCCAAAGGAATTAGTGTGGATTCCACAAGCACCTGGGCGCTGGCGCCTGGATAATCAATAAAAATGTTGACGCGCGGCGGGGCAATCTCTGGAAATTGTGAAACTGGTAAAGAAGTGATAGCCAGGAAGCCCATAAACACCAGGGCTATGGAAACAGAAATGGCCAGGACAGGACGATGAATGAAGCGCTGAAACATAGTTTAATATTTAGGAGGGGACGTGTTCAACAGGAATACCTCAATTACTCGGCATGGAGTTCCTCCAGGCTTTTAATGACTTGCTGCACGGACACCTGACGTGGCCGGATGGAGTCCCCGTCGTTCACTTTTCGGAGGCCTTCGAGCAGCACTTTCTCATTGGGTTTTAGGCCTTCCTGTACCACATACAGGTGCGGAATTTCCCCTTGTACTTTTATCTCCCTGGCATGAACCACATTGTGGTCGTCCACCACGAAGACAAATTTTTTATCCAATACTTCAAAAGTGCATTTCTGGGGTATGAGCAAGGCCCTTTTAAGCCACAGAGGAAACAATACGGTGCCCGTTTCTCCATTGCGCAGGAGGCCGGAAGGATTGGGGAAGGTGGCCCGGAAGGCAATGTTGCCGGTTTCCCGGTTGAAGTCGGCCTCTATGGTCTCCACCAGTCCCTCTATCGGATATAGGGTGTTGTTGGCGAGGCGGAGCTTCACACGAAGATCCTCACGTATCTTTTTTTGGGAGGCAAATTCCAAATATTCCACTTCGGGCACGTTGAAGTACACCCACATTTTGCTGTTATCGGATAAGGTGGTGAGCAGCTCGCCTTCGTCCACAAGGCTTCCCAAACGCACATCATTAAAGCGCCCTACGATGCCGTCAAAAGGCGCACGGATGGCGGTGAACTGAAGATGAGCCTGCGCCAGGGCCAAGTCCGCTTTGGCTTTATCCAGGCGCGCTTTCACAAGGGCCAGTTCGGTGCGCGACACCACCCCGCTGTCGGCCAGGGCCTTTGTGTTTTGGTATTCAATTTCAGCAAAATTGACCTCCGCCTGCGCTTTTTGAACATCGGCCTGATAGATGACTGGCATCAGCTGAAAGAGCATTTGGCCTTTCCGCACGGCTTTCCCTTCGTCCACAAAAATTTCCTGCAGGTAACCTTTTTCCAGAGCTCTAAGTTCGATGTGCTGAATAGACCTGATTTGACATACATATTCCTTATACACCAATGTGTCCTTGACCCAGGGCGTGGTTACTTCCAGCTCAGTAAGGACGGGTTCTTTGTCTCCTTTGTGATGGCAGGCCGGCAGGAAGCTGAAGGCTAAAGAAAACCATAAAAGAAAGTTTATGTTGATTTTAAAAAAATTTGAATGTATCATTTTCAGTGTTTTATGTTAAGTAATTTTAGGACGTAAATTAGTATTTTTCGGAAGAAATCAAATTGAAATAAATTGGTCTTTTAATGAAAATTTGTAATCAAGTAATTCTTTACGAATGACTTATCCGCTCTTTTATTAGGATAGTCAAATTCTGGTTTAAGGAACGCAGGGATCCTACAGGCGGATATTTCTGCTGGTCAGAAACAAAGGCAAATGCCCTTTTTCTGCTTGATGTCTTGCCTTCTGAAGAGCAAATAAAATTTCCCAACGGGATTCTGAAATATCACAGATAATCCCACGGGGGGCGGGCGAAGAGTCTTGTGCAAGGCTCACGTAACGGCATTGCCGACGCCATTCTTCGTCCTCGGATTCAAAAGTCATGAATATATCTGGAGTATGCCATGCTAAGGATGCCTGAAAGTTGGCAGGAGCCTTATCAGGTTCTTGGGAGAGGGCTTTGATGGTTTTTAAAATGGTGTGTTTCTGGGGGCATGTGCAAAAGCCCAGTGAGGTCAAGGCTGCAAGTATGCCGATTTGTACCCAAAACAGCCTGGACTTTCTCATTTTTTCCCAACTTTGGCAACAATTATGCCAGAATATTCTGCCTTGCGCGATCGGGCTTTCTTTGAGCAATCGGATGTGGTGGCTTTGGCTCGGAACATGGTGGGGCTTGTCCTGGCGAGAAAGCTTGGCAATAGGACACTGCGGGTGCTCATCACCGAAACCGAGGCCTACCGGGGGTACGATGACAAGGCCTCCCATGCGGCCAACGGAAAACGCACGCCCCGAACCGAAGTTTTTTTCCGGTCCGGAGGCCATGCTTATGTGTACCTGTGTTATGGAATACATTGGTTGTTCAATATTATTACCAACAAAGAGGGGCATCCCGATGCTGTGCTGATTCGTGGGGGGCTTTTGCTGGAGGAGAACTTCAAGCCTTTGATAGGGCCTGCCCGTCTGACGCGCGCACTTGAAATCAGCGGACATCATAACGCTCTGGATCTGGTGACTTCCCAAGAGATTTGGCTAGAAAAAAGCCGTCCCCTGCCCCTTAAAATTATTAGCACGCCCCGCATCGGGGTGGGATACGCAGGAGAACATGCCTTGCGCCCCTGGCGGTTTCTGGCAGATCTGAAAGAGACCCGACGCACGCTATTGGATAGGATAGGCTTTGATAACAAAGGCCTGTGATTTTTCAATTTGATATACTTTTGACGCTGCCCGTTAAAAAATGAAAATCAAACTTTTCTTGTCCAAATACCTTTTTCCGGTCGTTTTAGGTCTCTTTGGGCTGCTGATGCTCGTTTTGGCCTTGCGACCCGGACGTCAGCAAACCCCTCTGTTTCTCCTGGCCAGTTTGATTTTAGTAATTTCTTCCGTGATAATGATTTTACTTTCAATGGGAAAAATCCCTTCCCGAACGGCTTCTATTCTGATGGTGGTTTTCACGGTGGGGGCTCTTTTCCTGGCCTACAGCAACTATCATACGATTCAGAATGATATTCAATATGAAAAAGAATGGCGTTATCGTTACGAAATGGTGAAACGCCGTCTGGAGAAAATCCGCGAAGCCCAGCTGGCTTACAAGGAAGTCAAAGGGGAATACTGCAAAAATTTTGAGGATCTCATTCATTTTTTGCGCACTGAAAATGTGCGTATTGTTCTTAAAATTGGAGACGATGAGGACACCCTGGCCATGCTGTCCAAAGACAAAAACCGCTGGCGGAGGGATACGGTGTGGCAGCCGGTCCTTGGGAGCAAATTCCAGCCCGCCAATTATCCTCTGGACTCTTTGCGTTACGTGCCCTTCGGAGATACAGCACGCTTTATTATGCAGGCGGCTTTCATTGGTGCCGACGAAGAGCGCATGCCGGTTTTTGAGGCCTACACGCCATTTAAAACATTTTTGTCGGATCTGGCTTCTAAATACGATAAGATGGTGCCCGACAGCGTCATTCGTGTAGGCTCCCTGGTGGAACCCACCACCAACGGCAACTGGAAGTAAGCCCCGCCGCCCATGCGGATCATCACCGGATCGCTGAAAGGTCGCCGTTTGCGGCTCCCTGCTTCTTTTCCGGCCCGGCCCACCACCGATTTTGCCCGCACGGGCCTTTTTAACGTCCTCTCCAACCTAATGGATTTTGAGGGGGCTCGTCTATTGAATTTATATTCCGGCAGCGGTATTATCGCTTTTGAATTCATCAGCCGTGGAGGGAAAATTGCCATGTGCGTGGATTTGAATCCTCTGACCACCCGATTTATTCAGAGCGAGTGCGACCGTCTTCGGGTGTATCACAAAATTTATCCCTTGTGCAGGCCTGTGCCTGTGTATTTAAAGCAAGCCACGCAGGAATTCGATCTCATATTTGCCGATCCGCCTTTTAATGAAGCCAACTATCCTCAGCTTTTGAAAGAAATTTTTTCCTCGGATGCCGTGGGTCCCCACACTCTGGTGGTGCTGGAGCATCCGGGCGAAGATTTCACGGCCCATCCGGCTCATTTTGATTCGCGCCGCTATGGGCGCGTCCATTTTTCATTTTTTAAAAAACCTGTAAAAAATTGAAATTCTAATGATTTTAAGTACAACAGAATACCTTGCCGGCCGCGAGATTACTGAGGTGCTGGGCGTGGTGCGGGGGAGCACGGTGCGCTCCCGCAACGTGGTTCGCGACATCATGGCCGGGCTGCGGAACATGGTGGGAGGAGAGATCCCGGAATACACAAAATTGCTGGCCGACAGCCGGGAACAAGCCTTGCAGCGCATGGTGGAGGACGCCCGGCGACTGGGCGCCGATGCGGTGGTAGGTATTCGGTTTTCCACCAGCGCCGTGATGCAGGGTAGTGCAGAAATTTTAGCTTTCGGTACCGCCGTCAGGTTGAAATCATGAACCCTTTCCTGGCTTGGCTCTGGTATGCACTCATGGCCCTTGGCGCTTTAGTCCTAGGCATTGTGGTTCTGGTGTTGGCCCTGCGTCGCATGGCCGAAAAAGGACGGGAAGGTTTTGAGAACCGTCCCTATTGAAGGGCACGCCCCCGTATTCTTCTCAGCGAAAGCAGAATTCTTCAAAATATATTCAAAAATCTATTCTCCGAAGTTCAACTCGGGAGGCGGGGGAGTATCCTCCACCGGGATGATTTCTTCGGCTGACGGACTTTCCGGCTGGGAGGTAGGAAGTCCGGCATCCTGGGTAAAAGTTGTGAAAACGATGTCTTTCACCGGTTTCGTGCTCAGCCGGCTTCCTTTGGCCGTTTCACTTTTGATGGGAAACATTTGGTGCAGTGGAATGGATTCTTTTCTCAATTCACGGTGCCTTCCAAATTCGAAGGTGATTTCGGCCACCACTTCCGGGGCTGCCGAAATGAATACCGGCTCTGCCTCCTCATCCGGAAATAAGGTATAGATCTTGTCTGGGGTCTCCGGGATAAAACGTTTTACCATATAATCACTGGAGGAACCTTGCGATTTGTAAATAAATGTCACGGGATTTCCGGGTGGACAAGGCAGCAGGGCAAACGGATTTTCGTCGAAATAGGTGGTGGGTTCAGGCACGATCCATCGCGCCAAGCCGTTGCGCCCCACCACCAAAACTCTTTCCCCGGGAGCCAGGTATCCCACGAGCCGACCTTTTTCTGTGAAAGAAAAGCGGCGGATGGTGTCATCAAACCACAACGGTTTTTTTTCGGCTTGGGCTTGGCCCAGACTTTTCCGCACTATTTTTCGAATGGGCAAGCGCGAAAGAATCAGACCTTGGGAATCTCTTTGGCGCACGGCCACTTCGTCCAAGGCCACGTCAAACACCAATTTTTTAAGACGGGGCTTGGGTTTAAGATGAACAGTAATAATTTCTTTCGTTCCGGGCGCCTGCGCCGTAAAATACACCACAGAGCTGCCGGGCGTCCCACGGGTGAGGTCATACACCTTGTCCCGTGTGATGCCGCCGGTGCGAAAACGTTTTAAAACATAGGGGCCTTGCTTTCCATCCCTGAAAATCATGGTGTAGATCGTATCATCGTCTCTGTGCCATAAACAAAGGTGAACAATATTCTTCCCGACAAATTTTTTTTCTTCCACCCGCGAAAGAATGAGCTGGCCATGATCTGTAAAAATCAATACATCGTCCAGCTCTGAACAATCGGCCACGAAGCGCCCGGTTTTCAGCCCCCATCCCAAAAATCCCGATTCTTTATCATAGTACAATTTTTCATTCCGTTGCACAATCTTTTTTAAGGCTACGGAATCAAACTCTGCCAGCTCGGTTTTTCTTGGATGCTTTGCTCCGTATGTTTTTAGGAGTTTTTCAAACCAGCGGATGGTGTACTCATTGATGCGCTCCAAATGGCGCCGGGTTTCGCTCATGGATTTTTCCAGGGCTTTCAGGGCTTCGTCTGCTTTGCGGGCGTCGTAGCGCGAAATGCGCTTGATGCGTATTTCCGTCAAACGCACCACATCCTCCTGGGTGATGGGTCTGTAGAATTGGCCGGCAAAAGGTCGCAATCCTTTTTCAATTGTTTGGAGCACCGAATCCCAGGTTTCGCATTCTTCAATGTGCCGGTAGATTTTTTCCTCAATGAAAATTTTTTCAAGGGAAGCAAACAGATGAGCTTCCTGCAATTCACCCAATTTGATTTGAAGTTCTTTTTCTAATAACTGCCGTGTGTTCTCTGCGCTGAATCGAAGAATGTCGCTGACTCCCAGAAAAACAGGCTTGCCCTTGTATATGACACACGCATTGGGCGAAAGGCTCACTTCGCAGTCGGTGAAGGCATACAAAGCCTCAACGGTGGTATCCGGCGCCGCGCCCGGTGCCAGGTGAAGAAGGATTTCTACCCGCTCGGCCGTGTTGTCTTCTATTTTTTTTATCTTAATCTTTCCCTTCTCGCTGGCTCCCAGGATAGATTCAATCAGCGAATCGGTGGTGGTGCCGTAGGGTATTTCTGTGATGCAGAGGGTTTTATGATCGATAATGGTCAGTTTGGCCCGCACCCGGATGCGCCCGCCCCGACGCCCGTCCTGATAGCGGCTGCAATCGGCCAGGCCGCCTGTGGGGAAGTCGGGAAACAACTGAAAAGGTTTTCCCTGTAGGACCAGAATGCAGGCTTCGCAGAGTTCCCTGAAATTGTGGGGAAGTATTTTGCAGGCCAGACCTACGGCAATGCCCTCCACACCTTGTGCCAAAAGCAATGGGAATCGAACAGGCAGCGCCACAGGTTCTTTATTGCGTCCGTCGTAGGAAGGCTGCCATTCGGTCAGTTTCGGATGGTACACTGTGTCCAGGGCCAACGGCGTGAGCCGTGCTTCAATGTAACGGGGTGCCGCCGCGCTGTCGCCGGTGAAAATATTGCCCCAGTTTCCTTGGGTGTCTATCAGGAGTTCTCTTTGCCCCAGCTGGACGATGGCATCCGTGATCGAAGCGTCGCCGTGGGGATGATATTTCATCGTGTTGCCCACAATGTTGGCCACCTTATTATAGCGGCCGTCTTCCAGCTCCCACATACTGTGCAGGATGCGTCTTTGCACCGGCTTGAGTCCATCCTCAAGAGCCGGTACGGCCCGTTCCAGAATGACATAGGAGGCATAGTCTAAAAAGTAGTTCTGATACATCCCAGACAAGGCCGTGATCTGGGTCTCGGCGTGGGATTCGGGTTCGGGGCCAGAGGCGGGATATTCTGTATCGGCCATGGAATGAGTCCAGATTTTCGGTCAAATGTAAATATACTGGGTTCGATAAATAAATAGAAATTTCCATATTGATAATCAGATATTAAACCTTTTTTAACAATAAAAATGAAGCTCGGGTATTGCAAACAACGAAATTGTGCGTATCTTTGCACCCGCTTTTGAGATAAACAACACTTTCGGTTGTTGATAACTCAAAAGAAAAATTTGGAAAAACAAAGATTCTTTGTGTATCTTTGTGGCCCCAAAAAGAAAATACAGAACATTCGTTCTTTGAAATATTGGGATAGAAAAAACAAGGACATAGCAGACTTTCTGGTAAGAAAGAATTAAGAGGAGCGGGAACCTGACAATGAATTGGGCGCGAAAGTGCCCGAGGATCATACCTACAATGGAGAGTTTGATCCTGGCTCAGGATGAACGCTAGCGGCGGGCCTAATACATGCAAGTCGAGGGAAAAGCTGTGTAGCAATACACAGCGAAGACCGGCAAACGGGTGCGTAACACGTATGTAACCTGCCCCATACTGGGGAATAGCCCGGAGAAATCCGGATTAATACCCCATAACACTGCACAGAGGCATCTCTGAGCAGTTAAAGCTCCGGCGGTATGGGATGGGCATGCGGCCCATTAGGTAGTTGGTAGGGTAACGGCCTACCAAGCCTACGATGGGTAGGGGACCTGAGAGGGCGATCCCCCACACTGGTACTGAGACACGGACCAGACTCCTACGGGAGGCAGCAGTAAGGAATATTGGGCAATGGCCAAACGGCTGACCCAGCCACGCCGCGTGCAGGAAGAAGGCC
>JANWWP010000057.1 GCA_025055575.1 Flavobacteriales bacterium
GAAGGGCGGTTGCTCATTACCCCTTGAAACCAACGCAGCCCTCTTTTGAATAGCTTTTAACATTTATCATAATCATACCAAAAATTTTAAAAACCTCTTGCATTTTTCAAAAAATCGGCTTAAACTTGCAGAACTAAAACACCACACCTATGAAACATTTCATCTCCTCACAGCAGGTGTGTCACACACACACAGGCCGGATAACGCCGGATTTCTGAAGTTTGTTCATTGGGCCGGGCTTTGCATGATTTTGACCTACACCCCCCACCATGCCCAGTTGAGCGATCCGCCGCCAACAATATGAAACGCGGTATGTACGTGGACGATGCGGATTTTTATGTCAAAAAGTTCTCGAAATATCAGCAAACGGGCTTTTCCATCTTTCTGCAGGAGATTGATCAACTAAAAACCTTTATCTCCACGCGGCACATATCTTATATTGCACTTTACAACCTTGAAGCCGGAACGGATTATTATCCCGCCACCGTACTTCAGAGTATTTCGGCTATGAAGGCCTTATCCGGTCTCATCGGCTATCTTAAATCAGGGATTCCGGATCTGGAGGTGGGCGTAGTCATCTCATTGAAAAAAATCAAAGAATTTAAAAAGGCCCTCATGGCCGCCTACAACTACAATGCAGGTCCCCTTTTTCCATTATTTCCGGGAACAGGATGCGAGCTGACCATTAAACCCAAATGGTTTCAACTTTTTAACCTTCCCGACTTGCCGGCGGACAGTCTTCTAAACAACGAATTTGAACTGAATTTTTTGTTTTCAAACTCTAAAAAAAATCAATTGATATAATAATACGATGAGTAACTGCAGCCTAAGGTTAATCCCCCTTTTTATTATAATATGTTATTCTGTTGTTATTGGGCAAAAAGCCCCTGCACAAAATCCGGTGATTAAATGGGATCTCCGGTTTACGAACCTCCACAATGACTTGCCCTTTGAATGGGTGAGACAGTATTACCGCACCTCAGAGGGTCATTACTTGTGTTTGCTGGAGTCGGATGCGCCGCCCTACAATTCCATGAGTCCAGGAGGCTACTCTCTGGCTTGTGTGCACAGGAAAGGGCTCCTTTTATGGAGGAGCACGTGGTACATCATGAGCCGAGGGCCGCTGGATGTTTCGTATTTGAAGATTCATGAAATTTTTCCCGGAAGATTTGCGGCAGTGAATCTGGTCACCGATCCCCAGATGGGTACCAACCCTAAAATCTGGATGGGTTTTTTTGACGGCAACGGCCAATTGCTGCGCTCCATCTTGCACGGAGGGCCGGACTTTTACACGGGACCGGGAGCAAACAGTCCCCCCAGATGGTCATACCGACCTTATTCGTCATGTCCAAGCAAGGATGGAGGACTCTTAGTGTGCGGACATGCAACCCGAGGTAATGCTTTTCACGCTGTCACAGGTCCTAATGGAGAACATTTAGGAATCGTTGTAGATCCTCAACAGGTTGGACCGATACCCGGAGGACTTTACTTTTTCATTACCAAGTATTCATCCGATGGGGACTCTCTTTGGACAAGTGTGATACCAAGGAGGATATTATATAGAATTTTTGAGAATAGACCCCGGAGCTTTATAGAAAAGTACCTAGTGTTTATGCAGGACTCCCTGCTCTACAGCCGGGAACTTGTTCCGTGCGACATTCGGGTGCGTTCGGACAACAGCATAGATGTGCTGGTGCGGACGCAGGATTTTCAGGGCAGCGGTAATCCCCCGGGGATGGACTATCCGGTGTTTATATTTCACTTTGATGAAGCGGGAAATTATCAGTGGCATTACAGGCTTCAGCTTCCATTTGGACTTTCGGCGTTGTTTTGTGTTTTTGAAAATGCCCCTTTCAATCCTGATAATCAATTTACTTTACGCATTTCATCAGATTCGGTGCTTACCGTGGCTGGCTCCGGCTATAAATCCAAAAACCTGATCGTCACTTTCGAGGAGGACAATCCTCAGCCGCTTTGGTACATCACGCCCGAAGGCCAGGATTTCACGTATTATCTTCCCGACGGAAATGTGCTATTTGTCTCCCTGGCGCGCATCAATCCGCAGACCAACACGTGGGAAGGATGGCGGGAAATGAGAATTTACAACCGGCAGAATCAGCTGCTCGGTTTCCAGGATATCAACAACTCCTGGCCGCTGGGGGGGCTGCTGTGGTACACCACGATGTGGAATACCTGGCACTTTACGGAAGATGGATGTTTAATCATTCCGGGCTTTTACGAGAAGACGCAGAGCAATTCCGATTTCAGGATGATTAAATGGTGCCCGGATCTGAGTCGGTTGGTGGGGCTGGAGGCGGACGGCGCGCCGGAGAGTGCGATGCAGGTGTATCCCAACCCCGGCGCCGGTCGGTACCACATTTCGCATGGGCAGCCCGTGGCGCGGCTGCGGGTGTGGGACAGCCGGGGCGTCCTGGCGCTGGATGTGCGGCCCTCAGAAGGCCGCTTCAGCCTGGAGGGCCGTCCGGCGGGCCTCTACCTGTGGGAAGCCACGGACCTGGAAGGCCGGGTGCACCGGGGCCGGCTGGTGCAGCAAGCGGCAAAGTGAGTGTTGAGGTTAAGCTGAGGACGACAGCGCGGCTTCTTTCTGCGGATGGCGACGGCCCTATGGGCCTCGCAATGGCGCGGGGCTTCGATACGGCGCCGGAGGCGCCTACTCAGCCACCGCACACCCGGTCCCTGAGTAGCCGCGCGAAGTGCGGCGTATCGAAGGGCCGGATTTCAAAACCAATTGTGGCATGCAGGCCATCGCATGGAAGAAGCCGCGGCCCTGGGGGCCGCACAGTAGCTCGGGGCTTCGATACGGCGCCGAAGGCGCCTGCTCAGCCACCGCACACCCGGTCCCTGAGTAGCCGCGCGAAGCGCGGCGTATCGAAGGGCCGGATTTCAAAACCAATTGTGGCATGCAGGCCATCGCATGGAAGAAGCCGCGGCCCTGGGGGCCGCACAGTAGCTCGGGGCT